>JBJXGU010000111.1:0-38497 GCA_046160245.1 Bacteroidia bacterium | reverse complement strand
TACTGTAACGGTTTTGCAAAAACCTGATTTTGTATTTTGGATGACAAACGTTTCAGGTTGTGCTCCACTAGTAGTTCAATGCGTGAATCAATCCACAGGAAATTATTCATGGCTTTGGGACTTTGGTGATGGTACTACATCTACACAAACAGCACCTTCTCATATTTATAATAATCAAGGCGTATATAGTGTTAATTTAACGGGTACAAGTGCTAACGGTTGTACTTATTCCTATACGCAAGGATTAAAAGTAAATGTTTTATCTCCTTTAGCAGCATTCATTACTGATGTATCAAATGGATGTCCTCCATTAATGGTCAATTTTACAAATAATTCTATCCGAGCAGTTACTTACCTTTGGGATTTCGGAGATGGAACAACTTCAAGTCAAATACATCCTAGCCATCTTTATAACACCGCAGGAAATTATACGGTGAAATTAATTGCATCAGATGCAAGTGGTTGTATCGACTCATTGATTATTGTAAATAAAATCATTGTTGCTGCTGCTGTTGTAAGTTATCAAACTCCACCA
Organism: Bacteroidia bacterium; assembly: GCA_046160245.1. Taxonomy (GTDB): domain Bacteria; phylum Bacteroidota; class Bacteroidia; order AKYH767-A; family OLB10; genus JAJTFW01. The sequence continues at coordinate 37,962 of JBJXGU010000111.1, read as the reverse complement.
ATAATAAATGGGTGCGCTCCGTATGCTGTGAATTTTTCTGATGCTTCTGGTGCTTCTTCTTTCTTGTGGGAGTTTGGTGATGGAACTACATCAACTGCTGCTAACCCTTATCATGTTTATACAAGTCCTGGTATTTACACCGTATCATTAACAACATGGATGCCTAATGGTGGATGTGAACAATACATTCAAAATTTTCAAACATTTAATATTGATGGCGCATATCCTGGCTTTACTTATACTGTTAGTCCTTGTCCCCCTTATGAAGTGTTTTTTACTGACACTTCTTTGAATGCTTCTGGTTGGCAATGGAGTTTTGGCGATGGAGGAAATTCAACATTACAAAATCCTTCACATATTTACCCAGGACCTGGGATGTATTCTATAAAATTAATTTGTGCTACTCCTAGTGGATGTAATACAACTTTAAATGCAACCAATGCAGTGGTGATAAACGGGTTGGGTGCTCATGGAACTTCTTATACTACCGATACTGTTGCGCCAGTGAATGTACAGTTTGCTGCAAATTCTACAGGTGCAACTTGGTGGTTGTGGACTTTTGGCGATGGTGGAACTTCTTCTTTAGAAAACCCAACGCATATTTACCAAAGCTTAGGTCCTTTTACTATCACTTTAACAATTGGAAATGATAGTTGTCAATATACATACACCTATCCACCTATTTCTTTCGGACCAAATACAGGTTCTGGTGGGGGCTTAGGCGGTAGTGTTCCACCAACACCTGCTCGAGTTTATCATTGTGCACCATTCACAGTTAGTTATACGAATCCTGATCCTTCGGCTATTGGCTGGTTATGGGATTTTGGAGACGGGAATACTTCTAATTTACCTTCGCCTACGCATGCATATACAGATAGTGGTGCTTATGTGACCAAATTATATATTTATTATAGTGGTGGATTGATGGATTCTTTATTGTTTTCGGACACGGCTTACGTTGTAAAACCAATTAGTGATTTTACAATTAATAAAACTAATTTATGTTTAGGAGTAGTTGTAGATGTACAAACAACTGCACCTGGAAATTATTTTAAATGGGATTTTGGTGCGGGAGTGTTTTTTAATTCTCCAACTGCTTCCTATACTTATCCGAATGTAAATGCCAGTTATATGATTAGCTTAAATGTTACGGATACCAATGGTTGTTCGTCTTTTGTTGCCAAATCATTTTCTGTAAATGTTTCAAGTAATGTTACATCCAGTGTTAGACGAGCTTGTGCAAATGATTCTATATTGTTTAATGCAGGTAATGTGAATTATGCACAATATTTGTGGGATTTTAATGATGGAAATATTTCTAATCTGAAAAATCCCATTCATGCATTTGCCGATTCAGGTTTATTCAGTGTGAAATTGCAAGTTGTAGATATCAATGGTTGTATTCAAAATTTTGCTTTAACTTATTTGATTGAAGTATTTAATCCAATTGCAAATTTCACCTATGTAACCCATAACTCTAATTGCCAGAGCGGCGCCGTTTTGGGGACCGTAAGTAATTTGTCAACCGGAAGTTCTTCATGGCTTTGGCAATTTGGAGACGGAACTACCTCTAGTCTGTTTAACCCGCCAATTCATCCATTTTATTCGCCAAATTTCCAAGGGTTTTATGACATCACTCTTATCGCAAATAAGAATATTTGTAGTGATACATTAGTAATAACCAATGCCATCTTTGCTCCAAGATTAGTTGCTGACTTTACCTATTTCAATACTTCTGATTGTGTCCCCTCAATAGCAAATTTTACAGATGCAAGTGTTGATGCAGTAAAGTGGCTTTGGGATTTTGGAGATGGAGATACATCCACTTTGCAAAATCCAATTCATCAGTATTTAGTCAGTCCTCGCGATTCAATTACTTTGACTGTTCATGATATGTATAATTGTGTAAAAACTAAAAAATTGCCATCCCCAGTTTTAACTCAAGCAAATTTTGTATTATCAGACAATGAAGGATGTGCTCCTTTTCAAGTTCAGTTTGTAGATTCAAGTAAAAATACTGTAAGTTGGAATTGGTTACTTGGAGATGGGAATAGTTCTCTTCAACAACATCCTTTAAACGTATATTTAAATGATGGATATTTCAATGTTTCATTAGTCGTAACTTCATTATCTGGTTGTACCGATACACTAAAGGTGGATTCATTGATTGAAGTAAATTCGCCTATAGCAAATTTTACAGTGAGCAATGATTCCGGTTGTGCTCCTCTTTTAATTTCTTTTGTAGATCAAAGTAGCAATGTGGTTAATTGGAATTGGAATCTTGGAAACGGTAATACATCTGGAAATGCTCAACCATCTTTAATCTATGCTACTCCTGGAGTTTATGATGTTACTTTGACCGTCGAAAATAAATTTGGTTGCTTTGATTCGATTACTTTTGATAGTGCAATTGTAGTTCAAGGACCGATACCTTCGTTCACTGTTTCATCTGAAATGGGTTGTACACCATATCCCGTAATTTTTAGTAATTCAACAATAGGTGCTGTACAGTATGAATGGCATTTTGGTGATGGGACTTTGGATTCTATTTTTAATCCCACTCATGTGTATTCGACAGCAGGTAATTATTCAGTTACGATGTATGCATATGATAATTACGGTTGCTCTGCTATATATTCCTACCCTGTTCCGATCGTAATTGGAACTAGCCCTGAATCGTCTTTTTTAGTGGACGTAACAAATGGATGCGCGCCTTTAACAGTAACGATGTATGATGCTTTAACGATTGCCGATAGTATCGTTTATGATATGGGTGATGGTACCATAATAAGTGGAAATTCTCCTGTGTATACTTATGCTACTCCCGGAAGTTATATCATCACCATGATTGCTTACAATGATGAAGGTTGTTCAGATACCTTAGTGTTTAGTGATACAATTCATGTTTTAATTCAACCCCATGCTGATTTTGTGGTGGATGTATTGGAAGGTTGTAGTCCCGTAACAGTGAATTTTACTAATAATTCCTCCGGATTAAGTAATTCAACTTTTAACTGGGATTTTGACGATGGTAATAGTTTGTCTTCCTTCAATGCAGCACATACTTATAGCAATCCTGATGTTTACACGATTACACTTACAGTAACGAATGATAATGGTTGTACGGATGATACAATCATGGTAGACTTAATTGAAGTGTATGACGAACTTCCGCCACCAATAACGAGTTTGTTTCGAGTTTCTGTAAATAAGTCAAGTGAAGTGGAATTGAATTGGCAACAAACCAATGTAAATGATTTGGATTATTATGAGGTCTATAAATTGAATAACATTACGAATGTATTTGATACGTTAGCAAAAGTGTATCATTCTAATAATGGCACAGTCACCACTATTCCAACTTATAAGGATTCATTGGTTAATACAGATTTGAATTCTTATTCTTATAAAGTACAAGCAGTAGATAATTGTGGATTACGTCAAGATATGTCGCTGCTGAGAGCGCATGAAACAATTTTGTTAAATACTATTGCAGGTCATCAACAAGTTTCACTTTCGTGGAGCCCTTATGGTGGATGCTCAATTGATGGATATGAAATTTTCAGGAAAGAGCAAGGTGGTGCTTTTATTTCAATTGGATTTGTAGACAGTCTTACATTGAATTATTTGGACTCGAGTACTTTTTGTCCCTACGAGTATATTTATAAAGTGAAAGCAATTGAAATTTGCGGAAATACGATGTATGATTCATGGAGTAATTCTAGTTCTGCAACACCAACTAGTTTAATATCGGATCAGTTCGTTGATGTGGTTCGATCAACCGTAGTCGATAATGAGTATGTTTTAACCGAATGGATGCCACCTGTAACGTTACCTAATTCTGTGTTGAGATATGATATTTTCAGATCAACAGATCAAATAAATTATTCTTTGATTGCGAGTGTTCCATCTTTGATTCTTGACTATTCTGATTTTAATACATCTGTAAATACTCATGAATATTATTATAAGATTTTAGTGCGTAATGTTTGTGATGTGAATAGTAGAGAAGGATTGATTGGATCTTCCATTCTATTAACTAAGATCGTTTCTAGTTCTGGAAATTTTTTACGCTGGACCCAATATAAGGAGTGGGCAACGGGAGTAGATTATTACGTGATTGAAAAAATGAATGAGGTGGGTATCTGGAAAGAAATTGATCGTGTACCCGGTGTGGTTACAGATTGGGAAGAGAAATAATTTTATTAGCTTTTTTAATGGAAACGTTTAATTCGTATCCAACTAATAATACTAATGAGTTTATGTAAAGCCAAATTAAAATCACAATGAGTGTTCCGATAGATCCGTATACTTTATTGTACTGACCAAAGTTATTAAGGAAAAAATTAAAACCTAATGAGGTCAGGATAATAAGTAATGTTGCTAAGGAAGAGCCTGCGGAGATGAATTTTAATTTGTCTTTTTCCGATGGGCCGTAGTAATAAAGGAGTGAGATTGCCGAAAAGCAAAGCGTAAGTAATATCATCCATTTCCCTGCTGAAATAAGGATAAGTTGCATGAGACTGACGAATATTTTCTTATCTTCCAGATAAAAATAGATGAATTCGAAAGTGAGAATAAGTCCAATGGCTAAAAACACGAAAGAAGCAAGTGTTAGCGTAAGTCCAATAGCCATAATTTTTTTCTGCCATCCTGATCTTTGTTCTGTTCCATGATAACTCCTGTTAAACCAAGTCATCAATGCCATGATTCCATCAGCTGAAACATAAAGGGCAAAGAAGAATCCAAAAGAAAGTAAGCCACCTCGTTGATGTAAAAGGATGTCTTCAATGGTTTCGTGCGCAGCCTCATAAGTATTAGAAGGAAGAAAATCTTTTAATAACATAAGCAGTTCTTCAGGAAAGGATGGAATTGGGATATAAGGAATGAGTGTGAATATGAAAATGATAGTGGGGAATAGTGCTAGGAAAAAACTAAAAGCTAACGATTGCGCACGAGTTTGCAAATCATTGTTTCGTAATCTTTTTATAAAGAAATGGCCAACATCATATAACGGTAGGCCTTCAAATCCCGGTAACTTCAGGTTTTTTGAAAATTGAATAAATGGCTTTATGGGCCATAGACTTAAAAGGAACTTGATAAATTTACTTTTGCTCATTTGAATATTTTAAGACTCAAATCAAGACTTTTAATACTATGAGTTAAAGCACCAATTGAAATATAGTCGACGCCCGTTAATGCATAGCTTCTCACATTATTCAAATTAATTCCTCCTGATGCTTCAGTTTCCATTTTTCTATCAACGATCAATAAAGCTTGTTGAATGAGATTGGGTTCGAAATTATCAAACATAATTCTGTTCGGAATACCACTCGAAACGGCTTCACTAACTTCTTCTAAATTTCTTGTTTCAATTTCTATGGGAATGGAAATATTTTTTTGTGCTAAATATAAATTGGCTTTTTCAAGCGCTGGTTTTATACCACCTGCACTATCAACATGGTTATCTTTTATTAAAATCATGTCATATAATCCAAATCGGTGATTGAAGGCTCCTCCTGTACGCACGGCCTCTTTTTCTAAGAAGCGTAGGAGAGGAGTCGTTTTTCGAGTGTCTAATATTTTGGCATTTGTACCTGATACAGCATCTACAAATCTTTTCGCAGTTGTTGCAATTCCACTCATTCGCTGCATGCAATTAAGTACTAAACGTTCTGAAATTAAGATGCTTCTTACTTTTCCTTCAACAATAAATAATAGGTCGCCTTTTTTTATTTCATCACCATCCTGAGCTAATATTGTTAAATTTAATTCAGGATCTACTATCCTGAAAATCTCTTGAGCTACAATTAGACCGGAAAGTATACCATCTTCCTTTACCAGTAAATGTGCTCTGCCTACTTGATCGGCTGGAATGGTGGATTGTGAAGTATGATCACCATCTCCCAGATCTTCTGCTAAAGAGGCTTTAATAAATTCGGTAAGCTCCATATATTGCAAAATTGCATATTCTTAATCACTTAAAAGGAATTAAATAAAAAAAGCTGCTTCTAAGTATAGAAGCAGCTTTTTCAAAGCGAACTGTTTTTTATTCTTTCATGAATCGTAATTCTTGAATGATGGCAGTATTTCCTTGTTGTTTCATGTAAAAGTAGGTTCTGAAGACTTGCCCTGAATTAGTAACCAAACTACCAATAGCATATCGTGCTCCTTCCTTTGATTCACCTTTATGAATAATGGTGAATGAACGAGGTTGATTCTTTGAAAAGAAATCTTTAAGGATTTGCTCTGCTTGAACTTTACTATAAACTTCTTCTTGAGAAATGATAGTAAGGTCTATAGTATTTCCGAAATACCTTGATACTGAACGGGCATCACCGGAACGAAGCGAAGTCGCGATTTCATCTAAAAGGTCGTTTTGAGCGAATACTTGACCTATATTTAGAATGATAATACTGAAGATGATGATAAGGTTTTTCATTTTTTGTAATCGGCTATTCACGGCAAACTTCTTGCCAAAAATGATTTTATCGTATTTATTATCCAATTTTACCAAAAATACATGCTTTTTTGATTGATCTCTCAAACATTGAGCCGTGTTATGAACATTGAAAATTAATAATTAATAATTAAAATATTGAAAGTCAAGGTATTATTTGTAAATAAAACGGTTGGCAGCTGGGTGAAGGAGGGTTTGTCCGAATATAAAAGTCGACTGAAGCGATATTTGACTGTAGATTTTATTGAATTGGAGATGGGTTCTTCTGCAAAAAGTAAAGTCCAGGAAATAATGGATGAGGAATCTGTTAAAATTTTGTCTTTTGTGAAGTCAAGTGATCATCTTGTTTTACTTGATGAGAAAGGAGCCAATTTGAGTTCGGAAGAATTTGCGAAATGGCTGAATAAAAAATTTGTTTCTATTCAAGGAGATTTGATTTTTGTTGTTGGAGGAGCTTATGGATTTCATTCTGATTTAAAAGAAAGAGCAAATGAACTACTTTCATTATCGAGTATGACATTTACGCATCAAATGGTAAGAGTGATTTTTGCAGAGCAATTATATCGTGCAATGACGATACTCAAGAATGAGCCCTACCATCATTCTTAGCAATTAATTCTTGATAGATGGAATGATAGCTATTAACTCCATTTTCAAGACTAAATAATTCAATGGCTTTACTTCGAGTTAAATCTTTATTCAATGTTTTTTCCAAACATATCATTTCTTCAGTACACCGATCATACTCTTTTTCATTGAATGATTTGCAGATTACGCCAGATTGTGATTTTTTAATCATTTCATCTGTATCACCAATTCCCGTATTACAAATTACAGGAATTCCCATACTTAATAATTCACCCAGCTTTGTTGGGGAACTTGCAATTTTTGAAAAGGCGGGTTTAATGAAAAAGATGGATGAGTTGCTTAAGGAAAGTAGGGCCGGTAAATCATTTCTATTAGAAGATGTAAAAATTAGTGAATCTAATGGCACTCCAATTTTCTTTGCCATTTTGATAAATGGTTGTGCATCCTCTGTCGTAATAATTAAAAATTTTGCGTGAGGGACTTTAATTCTAAATGTCATAAAAAATTTTAGCATTTCTTCTGGTAAATACCATGTACTTAAACTTCCTAAATAAGACAAAATGTAATCTGTAGATTGAATATTTAATTTGGATTTCCATGTTTCAGCATCAACTCTATTTACCATTGAACGATCAAAATGATTCACATCTACACAACAGGGTATAACTGTGATCTTATAGGATAGATCGCCTTTTGCAACAATTGAATTAATAGTTGGGATAGCCATCTTTGTTAGTGACACTATTCGATCAGATTCTATAAAGAATTCAATCTCTCTTTTTTTCATGTATTTAAATACAAACTTGAAAATTGGATTATTAATATTCCAAATAGTTCCATCTACTTTTTCATTTACCCAAAATCCTCTCATGTCAAATATATAAGGGATCATAAATTTTCTTTTTAATGAAACTCCGATAATACTAGGTATATAACTTCTACAATGAACAAGATCGAATTTTAATTTAGATTGTAATTCTATTGATTTTGATTTAATTTTTTTAATATCATAAAGTGTACTTAAAATAGGCGGATTCTTTGAGTATGGAACCGGATACCATTTTATTTTGAAATTATTACAAATATTCTGTATGTCCCCTTCATATTTTGAAAAACGAGTGGCTTTTTCAGCACTAATTAAATGAATAATATATCCCTTTTCGGAAAGTCCACATAAATAGGGTAAAACTTGACTCTGTCCCAATGGGTCGGTCATTCCGTCATATGAAATGTAAAGTATTTTTCCTCGCTCCACTTAAATCATCTTTTTTATTTCTTCAAAATTAGTGTAAATTGTTTTATTTCGTAAATTCGTATCAATTATATCATGCAGTATTATACAATATTAGATTTTATTTTGTTGCCTGTCTATTTAATCATCATATTGATGATAGCCAACATTTATGCTAATAAAAAAAAAGTAACCGATTCATGTTACTCCTATTTTATGTTAGGCTTAGTGGCTAAAATAATTGGCGCTTTAGGGCTCGCTCTTGTTTATACGATTTATTATCCAGGGGGAGATACTACCGAGTACTTTAGAAATGTGACTTCATTAGAAGGGTTAGCTTTATTTGATTTTGATTCATTTTGGTTTGTAATAACTGAGCCTGTTTCGAATGCAAATATGTTATTCTTTAATAGTGATACTGGTTATGCTGTTTATTGTAGGGATCCCAAAGCATGGGCAGTAGTGAAGCTGGCTTTGCCTATCGTATTAATTTCTATGCAAAGTTTTGTAGCTACTACGATAATGTGCGCAACTATTTCATTTGTAGGTATTTGGAAATTGTATAAGGTTTTTGTCCTTGAATTCCCAGAGTTGAAAAAGGAAATGGCTATATCGTTTCTTTTTATTCCATCTGTCTTTTTTTGGGGCTCTGGTTTGTTAAAAGATACTTTCACGCTAAGTGCATTAGGATTTTTTTTTGCTAGTCTCTATACTTTAATTGTTCGTAAAGAAAAAATTTGGCAGTCCATTATTGTAATATTTATATCTGCATACATAATTATTTCTATTAAACCATATATTATGGTTGGTTTGACACCTGCCTTAATCATTTGGCTTGTTCAATTCACCGTTGGAAAAATTAATATTAAAACTGTAAGAGCAATCGCTATTCCCTTTGTGTTTATTATGGGCGTTGGATGTGCATACTTGTTAATGATCTTTATGGGAGAAGCTTTGGCTGAATATCAAGTTGACTCAATTTTGGAAAAAGCTAAAATCACCCAACGTGATTTGAAGAGTGATTATTACCAAGGAAATTCCTTTGACATAGGAGACTTTGAAGCTAATGTTCCAAGCATTATTAAAAAATTTCCAATAGCTACATTTTCTGCCATCTTCAGACCTCTAATAATTGAGTCAAATAATTTTGTAATGTTCTTTTCAGGATTGGAAAATTTGATTTTACTGATATTTGCAATTCGAGTGCTAATATTAGTTCGTGTGTATGGAATTTTTAAATATTTTTTTACAAATCATATTTTAACATTTTCTCTTTTCTTTTCCTTGTTTTTTGCATTTTCAGTGGGATTGTCAACTAGTAATTTTGGCAGTTTAGTTAGATATAAAATTCCAAGTATCCCCTATTTCGTTGCCGCATTGTATATCATCCGATACTTAAAGTTAAAAGAAATAAAAGTAAGACAAGAAATGTTAGGCGATTATGTTGATCCTTCAAAAATAGTTTGATTTTTAGGTCACTATTTTTTTATCGTTTATCCATTTATGGAGGACAATTAAAAGCCAAAGACGGTTAAATAAATAATCTTTGCCCGACATATATTCTCTAATTAATTTAGCTACTTCTTTGTCTTTTACGATTCCTGCTTTCTTAATTATTTCTGGATTTAAATAATCTACAATTAAGTAATATAGTTCTCCTTTTAACCATTTGTTTAAAGGAATAGAAAAACCTTGTTTAGGGCGATCAAATAATTGCTTTGGAACATATTTATAAAGAATTTCTTTCAAGATATACTTGGATATATTGTTATTGAATTTTAATTCAGGATCAATATTTAAAGCATATTCTATTACCCTATGATCTAGATAAGGAACGCGAGTTTCAAGAGCAAAATGCATACTTGCACGATCTACTTTTGTTAATAAATCATCAGGTAAATAGTAGCTAATATCAAAAAGCGCTTGCTGCTCCATTGCGCTTAGTTTTCGTTTTTGTTGAGAATTTCGTGAATTTGTATTTTGAATGATTTCGTTGCATTCATTTTCATTCTCAATTAACTTATTTAGATAACCTGATGAATTATAGGGAGGATTTACTAATTGCGTTATTTCATTGTTGGTAAAAAAATATTGCTCTTGAGAAAAAATATGGCTTCGTAGATTATAGGATTCTGACGTATTTAATAATTTACCTATTCTTTGAAATCGAGAAGACATATGTTTAAATACTTCTGATGCTGGATTTTTTAATAATCTGTATGTGGGTGTAGATAATCTTTGAGCCCATTTATATGAGCCATAGCCAAAAAACATTTCATCCGCTCCTTCTCCTGAAAGTGCTACGGTAACATGTTCTTTCGCAAGTTTAGAAACAAGTAAAGTAGGAATGACTGAAGAGTCTGCATTGGGTTCATCGTATGTATCAAAACTTGTTTCAATAATATTTATTACATCTTTATGCGAAATAATAAATTCATGATGGTCTGTTTCAAGAAATTCAGCTACAGCTTTTGCATATTTGGATTCATTAACAATGTTTTCTTCAAATCCTATTGAAAAAGTATTAATTTTTACGTTTGACAAAAAAGAAGCTTGAGCAGTTACGAGACTTGAATCGATACCACCACTCAAAAAGACTCCATAGGGAACATCTGATTTAAGTTGATATTGAATTGAGCTCATAATAAGGTCGCTCAGTTTAACTAAAACTTCTTCCTTGTCATAATGAACGTGATTAGATATTTTATGATGTATATTCCAATATTGAATTTTTTCTAAGCCCTCAGAGGAAAGTTTTAAATAAAATCCTGGATTTAACTTATATACATTTTCGTAAATGGTGTTTGGAGCGGGTATGAAGCCTAAGTGGAGAAAATCATTAACTGATTTTTTGTTTAATACTTGGGGAATTTTATTCGTGCAGGTAAGTGATTTAATTTCAGAGGCGAAAGCAATATTTTTTCCATCCCAATAATAAACGAGAGGTTTAATGCCCACCCGATCTCTAAATAAGTATAAATCACCTGATAATTTATCATAAATAGCAATAGCAAACATTCCATTTAATTGATGAACAAATTCGGTCCCGTAACATGCAAATGCTTCAAGAATTATTTCTGTGTCAGACGCTGTTTTGAATTTGAATTCTTTGCTGGACTGTTCTTGAGATATTTTAGCTCCTATTTCCTGGAAATTATAGACCTCACCATTGTAAACAATAATATACCTTTGATCAGCAGAATACATTGGTTGGTTGGCGCTATTTGATAAATCTATAACAGATAATCTTCTGTGTCCAAGTCCACATATTCCATCAAAGTAATATCCTTCTGCATCAGGACCTCTATGAGCTAACTTATTAGTCATAAGATGGAGATCTTCTTGATTAAACTTTGATTGTCGAGAGAGAAACCCTGCTATTCCACACATGCCTTTTTTTATGTTAAGTTTTGTTCGATTTGAACTATTTTAATTCTGATTTATGTAGTGATAATTAATTTCAGATTTAATAGTTGCAAATGTTTAATAATTATAATTTTTGTTTCATTAGCTAAATTAATTTTTAAACATTTGAATAAAAAGATGTTTAATTATACCTAGTGTTCTTCTATCAAAAATACAAAGCGGGTATTTCAATATTGCTTTTATGAAATATTTAAATCCAGTTAATGGTTTTCCGTCCAATATTAAATGAAGTGAACTGTAGGTATAGGTGTAGGCAATCATTTTATTTTTGTTCTTTCCAAATACCTCATTCACTTTATTATCATGAAAAACATAATGTAACAAGAGTTGTTTCCTAAGTAATAAATGCTCCTGGTCAACTTTTAGTACGCTTCTGTCATCGTGTACAATTAAACATGAGGTAATTGTGCCATCTTTAATTAAACCATAATTGGCAGCTAAACGAATCCATAATTCCCAGTCTTCTGATCCAGCTAGTCTTCGATCTTCGACAAATGGAAATTGTAATGCGATTTCTCTTTTTACAAATACTCCCAAGCAACTTAATGGATTTCCTTTAATTAGAAACTTAATTCCATTGCCAAAATTACTGTTGTAATTAAGCCGTTTTCCCTCTTCGTTTTTAATTTCATAAGCTTGATGAAAAAACTTTGGAGTCCCTTTTTTGATGAGGCTGTTATTAGCATTTGAAAGGTAGTTCGGGTAGTAAATGTCGTCTGAGTCTAGAAATGTAATGTAATCACCTTTCGCTACTTCAACACCTCTGTTTCGAGCTGCAGCTCTTTCAGAATTTGCAATATTTATCACTCTAAATCGAGAGTCCGAAATCGTTTTTAAAGTTTCTATTGTCTGATCAGTACTACCATCATTAACAACAATGATTTCGAAATTTTTATATTCTTGATTTAAGGCCGATTCAACTGATTTTATTATGAAATCAGATCGGTTAAATGTGGGTATTATGATTGAAAAAGAAAGGTTATGATTCATAAAGTAAGTACAATTTATTAAGTGAATTCGTAAAGCTAAATTTATTTATAATATCTTCTCTACCTTGTCTGATTATTTTATCTTTTAGAGAAGAATCTTCTTTTAATCGAATAAGTGATTGATATATGTATTGTGAATTTTGATAAGGTACAATAAGTGAGTTTCTTTCATTTTCTATAAAATCATGAGCAATTCCCGAAAGTGTAAAGATAGAGGGTACTCCTGAAGCGAGTGCTTCAATGTATACTTGTCCGTAAGCTTCAACCGTAGGATCAATAGGAACATGGATGAAATAATCAAATAGTCTATAAAGTGAAAATAGTTCTTTTTCGAATTCTATTTTAATATAACTATCTTTAGGTAGTGAATTTAGTAATTCTTGTATTTTCGAACTATAATTTCCAGTAGCGTTGGCCAATACTAAAAGTGCATTAGGTTCTTTTTGCAAGAATTGTTGGAATGCAGGTATAATAAATTGTATTCCCTTCAATTCAATAAACCTAGAAATTACTCCCACAACCGGCCTTTTCCTATTAGGGTTATAGGTTGCTATTAATTTTTCAACCTTGAATGAATCGGGTTGTATGAATTCATCAAAAATAAATCCATGTGGAATTAAATGCACCTTTTTTTTAGCTGCTTTTTCAGTCTCTATTAATACTTTGGATACATTTTCGGAAATTGATACCAACTGTGTAGAAAGTCTATTAATAAACTTGTCGTATTTTACCATGTGTGGAAAGTAAATAGAATTGTAAGTGGCATGATGCCTTGTGTATATTCTCTTATTTATTAATGTAATTTTAGCAGCCAACATGGAAAGTAATCCGGCTTCAAATAAATGAGCATGTACAATGTTTGGCCTTTCTTTAAGAAAATGAAAACTCAATTTAAGTAAAGTAGAAAAGTAATCTAATTTAGATTTAATTTGAATGTATTTCGATTTAATTCCTGCTTTTATTAAAACTTTGTAAAGTGTTGGTTCCGTCTTATTTAAGAAAACAAATGTCAAGTCGTATTTTTCGTTATCGAGATGTTGAGATAGCCATAGAAATCCCAGGGAATAATCTATACCTGAAATGACATATGTTAGTTTTAATCTCTCCTTCATTTCGGGCATTCGAAATTCTTATTAGTTTGTTGATTATTAATATTTTACTGTAAATATAATTTATAAAAGAATAAACAGTAGTTAGTTTATTTGTTGTTCAAAGATAGAAAATTTGAATAAGAGTGTTTTAGATCGAATGGACATATATCTATTTAATAATAAGGTGTTTAAATGAATTTTTAGTTTATTAGTATTTCAAAATTGGATATTAAATTCTTTGAAAGGTTATTAGCTTTTTAATCGATTCATACTTATGATTTATCCGGTTTTCTTAAAAAGGAATTAAGTACTCTTTTATTAAGTAAGGATTGTTACGGGTACTATTTATAGAAATGTATATTTGCAAACGAATTTTAAGTTTTACAAATCCGTCTTATTCCTAAATGAATCATACCGCTTGTATTTTATGTAATTCGATTGATATCATTAAATTAACGAAGTACGAAATACATCGGTTAGTAAAATGTGACAGGTGCGGATTTGTTTTTATGGAAAGAATTCCAACTGAAGAAGAATTAAATGCACATTATAAATTGTATTCTTATACAAATAGTAGTGAAGTCTCGCCACTAACAATTCAATCTTTCCAACTTTTGTTGGATGAAATGGAGAAGTATAGAGAAATGAACACCATTGTTGATGTAGGTTGTGGAAAAGGTTGGTTTTTATTGGAAGCAAGAAAGAGAGGGTGGAATGTGTATGGTACCGAATTCTCAGATGAAGCCATTAAGATATGTAAAGCAAATGGTATCAAAATGGAGAAAGGTGATTTAAGCAACTTAAGCTTTGGAAAAGTAAAGTTTGATGTCGTTTTTTCTTCTGAAGTTATTGAACATGTTAATACGCCCGCTGGTCAATTTAAGAACATGTATTCGATTTTGAGACCAGGTGGATTACTTTATTTAACGACTCCTAATTTTAATTGTTATTTGAGACATATATATAAGGCCAATTACAACATTATAGAATATCCTGAGCATTTAGGTTATTTCACAAAAAAAACGATGCATTTTGGATTAACCAATGCAGGATTTAAAAAATGGAAGTTGTTAACCACTGGTGTTAGCATATCACGAGCTTGTTTTAGCAGCAAAAGCAATGGTAATGAAACCACAGAAGTTATCGTTTCGAAAGATGAAAAGTTGAGAGCCCTTATGGTTGAAAATGGATTGATGAAAAAGATTAAATCAATTGTTAATTTTATACTTACTCTTACTGGGTTTGGAATTACTTTGAAGGCTTATTATATTAAACCTATGGAGAAATAGAGATTTTAGCTTGATAAATAAAAGTTTGTAATTATTAAATAAAATAAATTTGAAATCGATCCTTAAAGCTGTCTTAATTAAACTTCCGTTTGTTGGAAATGAGTTTCGCGAATATTTTTTGTTAAGGGATAATTCTTGTTTTTCTCCCGGCCATTTCTATTCTACAATCGTTGATGTAAAGGAAATTGAAAAGAGAGAAAAATACATTTGGTCGCGTAGGGATTCTTTGTCGATTCCGGCTATCGACTTACATCTGAATGATCAATTGAATTTGGTAAATGAATTTTATCAGTATTATCAGGAAATGCCTTTTACTGATAAAAAGTTAGCACAATTGAGATTTTATTTCGATAATGATTATTATAGTTATACTGATGCTTCTGTACTTTATTTTATGATGAGACATTGTCGACCTAAAAGAATTATTGAAGTGGGTTCAGGTTTTTCATCTGCTATAATGCTAGATACTAATCAACTTTTTTTTGATAACAAAATTCAATTGACTTTTATAGAACCTTTTCCTGAAAGATTGAAAATGTTAATTAGAGCGGACGATTATAATTTTGTAAATTTATTTGAATCTAATGTACAAAGTGTCGACTTGAATATTTTTAAACAATTAGAAGAAGGAGATTTTCTTTTTATTGATAGTTCGCATGTTTCAAAAACAGATAGTGATTTGAATTATTTACTCTTCGAAGTGTTACCTCTTTTAAAGCCCGGTGTTATGATTCATTTCCATGATATCTTTTATCCATTTGAGTACCCCAAAAAATGGGTCCAAGAAGGAAGGAATTGGAATGAAATTTATTTTTTACGAGCGTTTTTAATGTATAATCCTGTTTTTAAGATTGAGTTGTTTGTTGATTATCTTCATGCACATCATTCTGAATGTTTTGCAAAACTACCTCTATTATACAAAAATACAGGTGGGTGTATGTGGATTAAAAAGAATTATGAAAGTGTTTAAAGTAATTAGAATTCAATTATTCTCGTTCCTTTCTCAATTTTGAAAAGATCTATATCAAGTATTGTTCTAATTTAATAGAATGATGCGAGAACTACTTTTTGTTAATAGTATTGAGACTTGACCGTTGGTGCTAGCTGTATCTATTCTTTGAACTATGTTATAAGATCTCTTGGAAATATATTTATTTACTTCTATTGCGGTTTCTATATTCTTGTATGTAATTTCGATGTCATTGCCATATTGAATATTTGTTTTTTCTATTTCATTTGCAAGATGATAATAGTAATTGCTATTTTTTGTATGAGTATCATGCCCTAGATATATTAGACCAGTAGAAAACAACATTATTGAAAACTGCAGAAGGATCAAAGTGGAGAGTAAATACTTTAAATAGCTGTTCGCTAATTTACTGACTATAAGAATTGAGAAACTTAGGATGAGAATAGAGTAAGGTGTAGAAAAAATGGAATATAGATGCTGGAAAGAAATAATATGTCCTGCAATCAAGCTTAAAATAGTTGCATAAATCAATGAGCTTATAGTTAGAATAATTAAACTATTTATTTTTTTAGAATTTTCTGTCTCCATATTTTTAATTCCATAATAAATAAGAATAAATGGAATTGAAATTAGAGGTAGTAGTAATAAGATTCTGATTCCAATATTTAAGATGGTGTTTCCATAGAAAATAAGTAGATTTTGTCCCCAGCCAGCACAAATAGAGTAGAGACTCGTTTTCATATAGAAATTATTCGTTGGGTCAAGAATGGACAGTTTGGTGTAGTTTTGATTACGACTAGTAAGGATATTTAATCCTTCAAAACCATAACTATACATCCATATTAATAGGATGCTAATGGGAATTATACTTAATACCAAGAGCTTTTTCCAATCTCTCCATTCGATCTTATAAATTAGAAGTAATATAATAAAATGAGCTCCAAAAATATAGACAGTTGAGAGATGTGACAAAAATGAAACAATAACCAAAATTAAATAAAGTACTACACTGAGGTTGTTAAAATTTTTGTTTTGCGCCATTCTGATTAGCAAATAAGAGGCAAGAAGTGTAAAGCATAATGCAAAGGAATAGGTTCTACATTCTTGAGAGAAACTTATTAATTGAGGGTGAATTGCTAATAAAAGCATATTTAATAACGCTAGTTTTTTATTGGCAAAAAGCTGCATACTTATAAAATAAGTAATGATTATTGCAAACATACCCATGATGACACTTAAAAAACGAACTGCAAAATCAGAGTTGCCAAATAATTTTGTCCAGAAATGAAGACAGATAGTGTAGAGAATTCCATTTCCTCCATCACCTTTTATTGTGGACAGAGTGACTTGATGTAAATTGTTATTAGTTTCAATCTCTTTTTTTGTAAACTCACTTCCATCCTGCAATTCGAATGTTAACATTCCATTCGCTTCTGATACCGATAATTTTTCGTCTCCCCAGCTTTCAAAATGGTCTAATAAAATTATTCTCAATATAAATGCCAATAGGAGAATTAGAAAAAAGTTTAATTGGGAATTGTTGAATTTTATTGAGTTGCTAAATAGCATATTGCTTTAATTTTATTTGTTTTTATTTAGCCCTCTCTTTAAGAAAAATTTGAAGTATTCAATGGATGTTTTAAGAATTTTCATTTTAGAACTGCCTGCTCTTTTTTTAGAGTTTAATGTCATCGGCACTTCTATTATCGTTGCCTCTTGCTCAATAGCTTTGACTAAAACTTCTACCATACAAATAAAACCAGTTTCCGTAATAATTGATGAATTATTTTCTTTGATTTTCCTTAATAAATCAATGCTGTAAAGTCTGTAAAATGAACTTAGTGTTAAAACTTTAATATTAAATATAAATCTAAAAGCTAAATTAGCAATGGATGAGATAAACTTTCTAAATAATGTGGTTCCATCAAATCCTCCGCCTTGTGCATATACCGAAGCTAAAACTAGGTTGAATCCTACTTGGTGTATTGCAACCATTTTGGGTAGAAGTGAAATGTCACTTGTGCAATCCGCCTCCATTGTTATTACTAAATCTTCTTCGCTTTTAGAATTTTGCAAAATCCATTCAAAGCCTGTGTTGAAAGCCCCCCCTGGACCTCTGTTAATTCCATCACTTAAGACTTTATGTGAAATTGTGCTAAATTCACTTTTAATTAATTCAACTGTATTATCTATGGAGCCATCATCAGAAAACACAAATAGTTTATTGTATTCAGGAAGTATATTTTTTACTTCTAAAAATAAATTTTGTATATTTTTACTTTCATTATAAACAGGTATTAATATATAGATCATAATATGTATTTTTAATAGAGTCTATAGTCAACTTAATAGCATCTTGAAGTTTTACTTTAGGTTCATAACCTAAAAGCGTTTTCGCTTTATTTAAATCTGGAACTCTTCTTAAAATATCTTTGTACTTACCAAATATAGCTGACATTGGAAGATATTTAATCTTCAATTCCTTTCCCGTTTTCGCAATTTGATGGATTAATTTAGCAGAATCTACTACACTTAATTCTTCATCATTTCCAATGTTTATTATTTCTCCTATCGCATTTTCACATTCCATGGCTAGAATTGTTCCATTTACTAGATCGTCAACAAATCCCATTGATCTAGTCTGTTCACCATCTCCATGTACTATTATTTCTTCATCATTTAAAATTGCTTTAATGAAAATGGGAATATGCCCACCGCTCCATGCAAAGCTTGAGCGCGCACTAAAGCCTCCAAAATATCGAATAATTATTATAGGAACTCCAAAGTCATGATAATATGCAAATGCCATTTGTTCTCCGTATAATTTGGAAACTGAATAGTTCCAGCGTTTTATCATACTTGGACCAATAAGTAAATCTCCGTTTTCATTTAATGGAAGTTCATTTGACATTCCATAGACGTCCGAAGTTGATGCAAAGAGAACTTTAGCTCCCCACATTTTCGCTACTTCAAAAACATTTTCTGTACCCTTTCCATTTATTTCAAATGTTGGCATAGCAGATTCTTTTTCACTAATCTTTTTATATGCTGCTAAATGAATGATGATATCAATATCTTTTCCAAGAATTTTTAACGTATCAAAGTCGCAAATGTCTACTTTGTAAAATTTAAAATTAGGATTTTGAATGTTGTGTTCAATGTTATTTAAATTTCCAAAACTTAAATTATCAATGCCAATTACTTCATAATTTTTTTTGAGTAATTCATCTAAAAGATGAGAACCAATCATACCTGCGACTCCTGTCACTAATATTTTTTTAGATTTCATTTAATATTGTTTATTTAATTGTTTAGTAATTGCAGATTAATTGTTTGATTGTTTGATAACAATAAATTATTTTAATAAATTAATTTATCTTATTTTAATAGTTAAGCATTAATTGAAGTTGTGTAATTGCATATGCAATGAAGGCTTGCCAAAGATCTAATTAAATGTATTTGATTTTTTTTATCTTATTTAACTCTATGACAGATAGTTATTTCAGCATTAAGAATGCAAAGATACAAATCGAAATCTTATTTGAATTCGATAACTAAAAGGATCGTAGAATTACTGGGTTTTTATTGCTATTGGTTCACAGATAAAATTACCTTAATTTAGCCGAAAATAGATAAGGGATTATGTACTATGAAATAAAACCTCCTTCACATATTCGACTTGGCATCAATGAGTTATGGGATTACAGAGAGCTTTTTTTCTACTTTGCAGTGCGAGATATCCAAGTAAAGTATAAACAAACAGTTTTGGGCTTTCTATGGGCAATCTTGCAACCATTACTGATGATGGTGGTTTTTACGGTTTTTTTTAGTAGGGTATTGAATACGCCAAGCGATGGACTTCCGTATCCTTTATTTGTTTTAAGTGGATTAATTCTTTGGGGACTATTTTCGAATGGATTAATGAATTCGTCAAATAGTATGGTGACTAATTCTAATATTATTAAGAAGATTTATTTTCCGCGGATGATCATTCCTCTTTCAGCAATTCTTAGTGCTTTTTTCGATTTCTTAATGTCTCTTATCGTTTATTGTATCGTAGTTTTATACTACGCTCCAGATATAAATTGGGCAATGTTATTCATCTGTTTACCTTTAGCAATTTTGTTGAGTATATTTGCTTCCTTAGGACCTGGATTATTACTTTGTGCATTAAATGTAAAGTATAGAGATTTTAGATATGTGGTACCTTTTTTAATTCAAGTATTGCTTTTTTTAACTCCCGTAATTTATCCGATTAGTATTCTTAAATATGATTTTGCCAAATATATTTTAGCTTGTAACCCAATGAGTGCGCCAATTTCTTTGTTTCGCGCTCCTCTTTTGAGCTCAGATTTAGATTTTAATTTAATAGGAATTAGTATACTTTCTAATGTGTTATTTTTATTTATTGGATTGTTGTACTTTCGGAAAACTGAAACCTTTTTTGCCGATTTAGCATGAGTACTCCAATATTAGAAGTTCAATCGATTTCAAAGAGGTTCAAGTTACATCATGAACGAAAATCTTATGTGACATTGCGCGAGTCCTTGTCATCAATGTTTTCTTCGTCTAAAGAGTTAGATGAAGATTTTTGGGTGTTGAAAAACATAAATTTTAATGTTTCATCGGGAGAGTCGCTGGGAATTATTGGTCGTAATGGAGCTGGAAAAAGTACATTGTTAAAAATATTATCAAGAATAAGTCCGCCTACTTCTGGGAAAATAATAAGTCGGGGTCGAATTGCAAGTTTGTTAGAGGTGGGTACCGGTTTTCATATGGAACTAACGGGGCGAGAAAACATTTTTATGAATGGAAGTTTGTTGGGAATGAAGAGGAAGGAAATTAAAGCTAAATTCGAAGAGATAGTTGATTTTGCTGGCGTGGAAAGATTTCTTGACACACCTTTGAAGCATTATAGTAGTGGAATGCAACTTCGTCTTGCCTTTTCGGTTGCCGCTCATCTGGAGCCTGAAGTGCTTATTATTGATGAAGTACTTGCCGTGGGTGATGCTGGATTTCAGCGGAAGTGTATTGGCAAAATGGAAGAGATTAGTAAGCATGGGAGAACAATTTTATTTGTTAGTCATAATTTTTCTGCGGTGCAATCTTTATGTAATAGATGTATCTATTTAAAGGGTGGAGGTGTAGAATCAGATGGTTCTCCTCAAGATGTAATTCAAGAATATTTGAAGGATATTTCTGAGAATAAAGCAAATAATCATTCTAGATCAGCATTCGGTGATGAAGTTGCCCAGCTCATTGATGTTCGTGTTTCTGATTCCAATGGCGAAAGTGTTCAGTTTGTAGATTATTCGCAGTCATTTAAAATTGAATTTGATTATGAGATTATTACAGATGGTTTTTTTCCAACTCCTAATGTTCATCTTTCAAATGTTCAATCCGAAAAAGTATTTGTGGCGGTTATGCCGAAATCACAAGTTCCTACATCAAAGGGATTTTATACGGCTCGTGTAGAAATACCTGCTCAGCTATTGAATCCGAATTCTTATATTGTTGGTATAGCATTAACTTCATTTGAAACGATGAAAGTGCATTTTTATGAGCCAGAAAGTATTATCTTTAGTGTCGAGGAAGATATTAATCTTCGTCCTCACGATTTTCGTCAATCTATACCTGGAGTCATTCGACCAAATCTAAAATGGCAATAAATTATTAAAATATGGAAAAGAATAGTAATCTAATTCGAGAAAGTAATGTAAAATTTGATCTTCAAACCGTCGATAAAGGTCACCACAAAGTGACTTATCGTGGCGTTAAAACAATTAAATGTCCATTTGATTTCGTTATTTATCAAATGATTGTTTTTGAGGTGAAACCTGATCTTATCATTGAAATTGGAGCGAATCATGGCGGGAGCGCATTGTATTTGGCGGATTTGTTAAATATACTCAATAAGGGGGAAGTTCATACAATTGATATAACAAATAGGATTGATCCGTTGGCATTAGCACATCCACGTATTAAGTATTTTGGTAACGGCTATGATGGTTATGACATTAATTTAGCAAAAAAATACGAAACCATTTTGGTGATTGAAGATGCTAGCCATATGTATAAAGATACTCTCAATGCCTTGGATAAATTTGCATCTTTAGTTACGAAAAATTCTTATTTTATTGTTGAGGATGGTATCGTTGATGCACTCGGAATGAGTGAGCAATTTGAAGGCGGCCCTTTAAGAGCTATTCGTGAATTCATGAATGTTAATTCTGACTATGTTATTGATAGAAAATGGTGTGATCTCTTTGGTCAGAATGCTACTTTCAACGTAGATGGATATTTAAAAAAGGTAAAGTGATTAAAGTAAATAGCGATTCTATTTTGAAATGGACCGGTGAAAGGTTGGTTACATCTGTTGAAGATGAAACAGCAACGGAACATTTGCATCGATATAAAATTGCAATGGCATATTGCAAAAATAAAGCTGTTTTAGATATTGCTTGCGGAGAAGGGTATGGTTCTCTTTTTTTAGCCTCTTTAGCTTCATCTGTAGTGGGTGTTGATATTGACCCTATTTCGGTTGATTTTGCTAAGAAAAAGTATAAAAAAAATAACCTTGAATTTAAAGTCGGAAGTTGCTCTGCTATTCCGATTGAGTCAAATTCAATTGATGTAGTGGTGAGCTTTGAAACCATTGAACATCACAATGAGCATGAGCAAATGATGACCGAAATTAAAAGAGTGTTGAAGCCTGACGGATTATTAATTATTAGTTCCCCTGATAAGACTTATTATTCTGATAAAAGAAATTTCAATAATGCATTTCATGTCAAGGAGCTTACAGAAGATCAATTCAAAAATTTATTGGATAAAAACTTTGTGAATTCCATCTTGTCTAACCAAAGAGTTGTATATGGCTCATTAATTGTTCCCAAAACCAATATGGGTGCAGAAATGCACTTGTATAAAGGGAATTACTCTTTAATGAGCAATTTTCAATTAGAACCATTATATAATTTTGCTCTCGCTAGTGATGTTGATTTGCCAATTGTCGGCCCTAGTTTTTTTGATGGACATCAAATTTTGAAGGAAAGAATAGATCAAATTTATAACTCAGCTAGTTTTCGATTGGGGTATTTATTATTAAAACCATTTAGAATGGTGAGAAGTTTTTTGGGCAGTAAAAAGTAATGGAAGTAAATGGTGTCGATCATAATAATTAATTATAATACATTTGATCTCATTGTTGATTGCATCTTAAGTATAAAACTTAAAGTAGTCAATGTAAAGTATGAAATTATCGTTGTCGATAATGCATCTGCCGATGATAGTGCACGAAAATTGATTGAAAGATTCCCTGACATTAAAGTAGTAGTTAATAATGAAAATCTGGGATTTTCTAAAGGAAATAATGTTGGAATTTCTAACGCGATAGGCGACCAGATTTTACTATTGAATAGCGATACTGTCTTTTTGAATAATGCACTTGAATTCACCAAAAAAACTCTTGAGGAAAATCCCCAAGTGGGAATTGTGACTTGTAGCCTTCAGTATCCTAATGGCCAGAAGCAACACAATTGCCAATCATTTCCAAGTGGCTTGAAGTTGCTTTTAGAAAAGACGAGGTTATTTAAATTATTGCCTCTTAAACATCGATCTTCTTACTTGCAAGGATTATATTTTAATTATGATCAAGCAGGAGCCCCAGATTGGGTTTGGGGTACTTATTTTCATTTTAAAAGATCCTTGCTGGATGCATTTCCAGAAAGAAAGCTACCTGCCGACTATTTTATGTACGTAGAAGATCTTCAATGGTGTTATTTAGCCAGAAAAGCCGGCTGGAAGATTGCATATAACCAGTTTGGTCGAATTTTACACCTGATGGGACAAAGTAAAGGGGAGACGAAGAAAAACATTGAACAAAATCAATATGATTTTATTCATCGTTATTATTCTTATTTTGAAATTATAATGTTAAAATTCGCTGGATGGAAATCTATTCATGGTTAGTTCGAAACTTCAATTCAACAATTAAACTGTAATTTGTATTATTATTTGATATTTGTTTAAAAAATGAAGATTAGCATTATTATAATTACATATAATGGCACCTTAAAGTTGCCACGGCTACTCCTTTCAATTAATTCTATTCCATCTACCGACTTTGAAGTTATTATTATTGATGATGGATCTCGGGACAATCCGTTGGATGTAGTATCCGCATTGACTTTAAATTACAATTGGAGGTTGGTTTCTCAAGAAAATAAAGGAAGAGCAACTGCAAAGAATGTTGGAGCTAAGTTGGCTAAGTATGAGATGTTGTGGTTTTTAGATGACGATATGAAAATTACAAGTGATTCTATGAATGCGCATATTTCACATCACTTAAATTTCCCACGATCAATTAGTGTTGGGTCTCAACTTGAGGAAAATTTATTAGGCGATAGTGATATTCAAAAATATAAAGTTTACTTAAGTGAAATTTGGCAAAAAGCTATTGAAAGTTATTCCAATCCTTTATCCATAGAGAATTTGTACATTACGTCAGCTAATTTCACAGTGTCTCGCAATTTGTTTTTTGAATTGGGAGGTTTTCATGATGGGATTTTGGATGCTGAAGACTTGGATTTGGCATATCGATGTTATCTGGAAAAGATATTCATTTTTTATAATAAAAATTCAATCGGATACCACAAAGATAAAATCACATGTAAATCTTATGTGTTACGTAACCGTCAGTATGTATATGGATATGATGTATTGAAAAATCTAAAGCCTATTTATACTACATTGAACAAACGTTTAGTTTTGGAGGAAACAACAGGAGTAAAGCGTCTTGTTTACGGAATTATTGGACAACCTTTTTTTGTATATTTAATTGACAACTTTAACTTGTTCTTATTGTTGCCTCAGCGTATTCGATATAAGTTTTATGAAGCACTTATTTATAGTTTAGGAAGAGTTTTTATTAATCGTAATTTAATTAATAAGTAAAAAGTGGCTAAAAACAGAAAGCTTATTTTTTTTAATTTCTTCAGAAACCTGATAAGGTTATTTCGGATGGATTATTTCTTTCCGTTTTTTACTAATAAGAAAGGATACGATAATTTTTTTGTAAAATGCATCCCTCAAAATTATCAATATTCAAAGTTCTCTATCAGAAGAGTAAAGCGAGATGGAATTTGGTATGAATTGGATTTGTCGGAATATATGGAGTGGGTTATATATTATGGTTTGAACGTGGAAAATAGAAATGATTTGTATTGTCTAGTAAAGCGTGATATGGTATTGTTCGATATAGGATCAAACATAGGAGAAACATTACTTAATTTTGCTAAGCTTACGGGGGAGAAAGGTAAAGTTTATGGGTTTGAACCTGTTCCACATACGTACGGGAAATGTAGTAATAATATTGCATTAAATCGTTTTAATAATGTTTCAGTCTCTCAAATTGCACTTTCAAATAAAGAGGAAACTTTGTTTTTTCAGGAACCCAATAATAATAACAGCGGAGGGGTTTTTATGAATAAAAGTAATACGCCTGGAAGTTATAAAGTGGAAGGTATTACTTTAGATGCTTATGTTGAAAGAGTAGGAATTAAAGTGCTAGATTTAATCAAAGTAGATGTTGAAGGATTTGAAACAAACGTATTAAAAGGAGCAAGCGAAACCTGCAAAAAGTTTAGGCCAAAATTATTTGTGGAAGTGGATGATGTAAACTTAAAGAGTCAAGGATCTTCAGCTGACGAATTAATTAAGTTGATTTCCTCTTACGGATACCGAATTTCTAAAATTGATGCTGCAGCTGCTTGGGATCAGCCGGTTTATCATTATGATATTTACGCAGAACCAACACCTGGTAATTAGGTGTTTTTAGTTTACCCTACACGATATACCTTTAATCAGAATTTGTAGAATAAAATTGTTTTACCTTTTTACCACACTTTGATATTCATTATTGTCGCCTTCTGTAATTTTAATTACATAATTACCAGAAGCCATAGACGAGAAGTCTATTGTAATGCGATTAAATCCAATTTTCAATGAGTAGGATAGATTTTCTTGAATTAGCTTTCCATACATATCATAAATGGTAATGTAAATACTTTTTTCTTTAGTAGCGTTTATTGGTAAAGTTATAAAATCGTTTGTTGGATTTGGATATAAACTATAGATTTCTGATGTATTTCTTATGGTTCTGCAATTTTCATTGTTTGAAATAACAGCATCAGTGACTTGATTGACTTTTAAAATTTCAACACATACGTAGTCTGGAATAAATTCGTCCTTTAAAAATTTGGAGCTGAATTTGAAGTTTAGAGCATTTCCGGGAGTCAGATTAAGATTGTTGGCTTGTTCACTAATAGCGCTTTTGCTTTGTAAATAAGCATTAATGTTAAAGTTTTCAATGGTGATATTCCCTAGGTTTCTAACGATCGCTGATACTTCATATGCATCTAAGGTTTCCACGTAGTTGCAGGATTCTACTTCAATATCAATGTAGGGTAATAGAACTTGAATGGAATGGATCTTCGTTGATACACAGCCAAAATCAGTGATGGTTGTTAAAGTAATGTCAAATTTTCCAGTATCAGAATAGGTGTGTGTCGGCGAGACGTTGCTGCTAATGGGAGAGCCATCTCCAAAATTCCATGTGTAATTTCCTGAATCCGAAGTATTGGAAAAGAGTACCACTAAGGGAGGTGATCCAAATATTACATTGGTGGTAAATTCTGTTTGTGGTAAGGAAAACACAGTTGCCGGAAGTGTAATCGAATCTTTACATCCTTGAGAGGTAATGACTTTAAGTTTAAAATTGAAATTTCCAACTGCTGTAGTTGTTAAATGCTGATTTTGGGTAGCCGCTAATGAGCCAAAATTAGATGTCCAAATCCATTGTGTTATCGGGTCAGAGGGAGTAGAACTTGTATTTAATAAATGAAGTGAATCTCCAATACATGAAGAGTCTGAAATGAAACTAGCAGTCGGTGTAGCAATTACGTTAGCAATAATTGAATCAGTAGTAGAACAACCATTGTCAAGATTTGTAAGTGTAAAAGTTACTGTTTTGGGTCCAGATGTAATATACTGGTGAGATGGTTGTGGTTGTGATGATGCTGTTGAATCGCCAAAGTTCCAACTGTATCCTGAGTTAGTTACAGGAATTCCAGTGTTTGTATAATTAAATTGATTGGGAAGACCCAGGCACGATGTAGAAGGCACAAGTTGAAATTCTGGAGAATAATCTACTAATACAAGTTGGGTTGTGCTATCAATACAACCTTGCGTAGAAGTCGAAATAAGAGTAACGGGGTATGCTGCAGTTGTTGAATAAGTATGTTGAGGGTTTTGAAGAGAAGATGTCGCAGACCCATCTCCAAAGTTCCATAAATAGCTACTTATCCCAGCACCAACAACCGTACTGTCTGTAAATTGGGTTGCATTGTATGTACATGACTTACTATTACTAAAATATACACGAGGAGTTGCATAAATTGTAATTGTTTGACTGCTGCTATCATAGCATCCATTATTGTCCGTTGCAATTAAGGAAACAGTATAGGTGCCTGAATCTGGATATAGATGCACTGGATTTTGAAGATTAGAAAAAATTGTGTCACCAAAATTCCAATTCCAAGATGAAATTTGTGTCAATGCAGAGCTAGTACTTAAATCAATAAAATTTGCGTTTATTCCATTACACACATTGCTGAAAGAGAAAATACTTGTTGGACTCTCAATTACTTGAAGCACTTTGGAAACGGATGCAATACAATGGCTTTCAGTTTGTATAGTTAATGTAATGGTGTATGCTCCAGCGTTTGAATAAAAGTGACTAGCAGTAGATTGAATGCTATCTAAAGTACCATCACCAAAATCCCATAATAGCTTTGTCATTACTTCGCCAGCTGGAATAATACTTGAGTCACTAAATAAAACAAGACTGTTTGAACAAACAGTATCATCGTCAATTGAGAAATCTACTAGTGCTGGTTCTCCAATATGTATTACTTCGGTTAACGTATCTTCACAACCGTTAGAAGAAGTAGCGGTAAGGAAAATAGTATAATTTGCTGCATTCAATGAAGGGAAAGCAAATGATGGATTTACGAGTAAGCTAGTATCGTTAGTATTAAAAATCCATTCGTAATCGACTGTTAATCCTCCAGTGATAGAAGTAGTATTTACAAACTGAGAAATTTCTCCTAAACATGTATTAGTAACGCTGAAAGAATTGATGGGTCCAGGTATGATATCAATAAATTGTTGAATTGTATCTAAACAACCTGTACTCGCTTGTATAAATAATTGCACTGGATATTGCCCATCAGAATTGAAGATGTAATTGGAAATTGAACCAGTTAAAGTATCCATCGAATTAAATACCCATGTCCAATTACTGATTGAACCTTGAGATGTAGTAGAGATATCAGTAAATTGACAAGATGCACCGGCACATTGATTGTTTAGGAAATTAAAATTAGCTTGAGGTGGATCATAAACTGGAATGGTATTAATACTTGTGTCACTACAACCTGCATCTGTGATAGCAATTAAAGAAACATTGTAATTTCCAGCCGTCGAATAAATATGATTCGTTGAATCTCCAGATCCTGTTTGACCATCTCCGAAATCCCAATTAAATAAAACTGGATTTCCACTGCTCGTGCTGTTGAAAAGCGTGGAGTATGAACTACAACTTGTTCCCGTAACAAATGATGAAGTCGGAGCTTCACTTATATAAATTGAATCAATCACGTTGGAAGAAATTCCAAGAAGTGTATCCGTAACACTCAAGGTGTAAATAAAAAGTCCCGTATCATTGAAAGTCACATTGGGATTTGCTGATGTTGATATTTGCTGAGTAACGTTGTCTGTTTGTGGAAACTTAAAATAACTGATGTCACCAGAGCTATAATTATAAACGATACCTCCAACAACACTTTCAAATTTTTTGACATTGTATGCCCAAAAATCCGGGCCAAATGCTCCCGCTGTTCCAGGAAAAGAAATGTTCGGACTTAGATTGTTAAAACTACCACCAAAATTATAGATGTGAACTTCGCCCAATCCCCCATATGTGTTTCCTAAGATAAGCCAATTATATCCATCGTTTAACGCATTTATTTTCCGATAACCAAAATTACTAGTATTTAATAAATCTTGAATTTGAATTGGAGTGGAAGTAATTGTACTTCCAAAATCAATAACAGTAAAAGGGGATCCACTTAAATACGCAACTACTCCATAGTAATGTCCGCAATCATTTATAAGTGCAGTTGAAATGGGTAGAGCGCTAGGAACAGTAATATTAAACGTTGTTGGAGTTGAATTCATCATACTCGTTCCGAAGTTGAGTACCGTTACATTCCCACCTCCAAGATTTGCTACCATGCAAACAAATTCATTCCCCATTTTATTAATATCTAATCTAAAGGGATTGGCTAGTGTTCCATTGGGAATTGTAAGCATTGTTCCGGTTGGAGTGTTTAGTAAACTTGAGCCAAAATCTATTAGGAACATTTGGCCTGCTGCACTTACTGTTAATCCGTAATAATTTCCATTATCTTCAACGAGTTCAATATCGCGAACCCCTCCACCAATTACATTAAGATTACCCAAGTATGTTAATGTTGGAATATTAGAAAGTGAATCCCCGTAATTTATTCTGATTAATTCACCTGCATCTTTAATTGAAATAGCAATGATGTTGTTGTTTTCAACTAAAAAATCAACGCCTGCAGTGAATCCGATTTCTGCTGGATAATTGCCCGTAAGGCCTCCAGTTGGAATTCCTTTTGTATCTCCAGCAAGAAAGTCCCAGTTATAGGAAAGATTGTTTCCAGTTGAGCTGTTTGAAAATAAAACAGATGTACCTTTACAAGCAGAATCAGGTGCGTTAATTGTAACTATTGGACATTGTGCCTTAATATCGGCACAAGAAAATAGAAGTATAGCAATTACTAATTTGTGAATAGTGTTCATCATTTTCGTAATAGTTTGTTCAAAGATAAGAGTATGCATAGGATAAGTTTGGTGTTGGCTTCTAATAACCAACACAAAGTGACAGAAATACGTAAAATCCTCCCGAAATGTTTCGATTTGGTGAGTCTGATGGATGCTGGAATTACTTCTGAATTACCTGAAACTAAGGGAACTATAATCGGAAATGCTACCCAAAAAGCTTTTTTTGTTTGGGAAGTAACTGGTATTGAATGCCTTGCAGATGATAGCGGACTGGAAGTGGAAGCCTTAGATGGACATCCAGGCGTCGATTCTGCTCATTACAGCGGGTTCCCCATTTCGGCCGATCGAAACATGGATTTATTGCTTTCTCAACTTGAAGGGCATGAAAATAGAAGGGCCTCTTTTGTAACCATTTTGGCCTTAATCCAAGATGGAGTTTGTCACCATTTTGAAGGTCGGGTTTATGGAACAATTTCAGAGCATAAGAGAGGTGAAAATGGTTTTGGCTACGACCCCATTTTTATACCTGAAGGACAACATCTCACGTTCGCAGAAATGGACGAAGAATTGAAGAATGCAATCAGTCATCGCGCTCTTGCTCTCGGTAAATTGAAAGTATTCTTTGATTTGAAAGAGTGAATTTGAGATTGTTTTTCTAAACTTGTTTTACCAAGGTGAAAGATATGCTTGTCTTATAATCTTAAAGTAATCTCTCGACCGACATTGATTTACTGTGTACTGCGTAAATTTTGATCAAAGAATTATGTTTAATGGTTTGGACTATTTATTTAATAGCATCAGTATTAACATTCGAGGTTTGAAATCTACTTAAATTTCATAGGTAGACCACCTCGAAAGCATTAACTTTGCCTCTCATGGAAAAAATGCGCATTGGTGTCTTCTTTGGTGGAAATTCCAGAGAAAGGGAAGTTTCGTTTGCTGGCGGTCGTACCGTTTATGATAATTTGAATAAATCCATCTTCGAGCCTATTCCCGTTTTTGTAGATAGCTTCGGTAACTTCGTTCTACTCACCTGGGAGTTTATTTACAAAGGAAGCATTCGTGATTTTTATCCACCTGCAGATGCATTACCCAATTCAGTTCACGAGTTTCAAGTGTATGCCGAAAGTTTAGGCGAGTTGGATCGTCAGGAGCAAGGTAAACTCATCAATAAATTGGGCGCTCGTATTGAACCATCTGCCTTACCCTCTATGATGGATATGGCGTTTTTATGTTTGCATGGCTCCGATGGTGAAGATGGACGAATTCAAGGCTTGCTGGAATATTTACGAATCCCTTATACCGGATCCGGAATATTGTCATCCACCATCGGAATGAATAAAGCGATTCAAAAGCAATTGATGAAAAATGCCGGATTTGATGTGCCGAATTTTGCAACGATTCAACGTGATGAGTGGATCTCGGGAAATCGTCAATCCATTTATGAAAAAGTAAAATCTACCACCGGACTTCCTTGCGTAGTGAAAGCCGCTAATCAAGGGTCGTCAATTGGGATAAGTGTAATGCAAGATGATCAATACGATAATTTTTCTGCATGCATGGATAAAGCATTTTTTATTCGAACCATTTCGAAGAATGGTTGGGACGCACTTGATTTTAAATCGAAGGTGATCTACGTTCGTGAGTTATGTGATATCAGAGAAGGAATTGGGATGCCCTTGATGATTGGCAGTCGTACATTTTATCATCCAGAGGAATTGTTGTCGGTGTTGATGGATTTGTTTTCTGAAAATGAAAGCGAACTTATCCTGTATGCTCGCGATGGTGAAAGTACCGTTATCGTAGAGTCTTTTATTGAAGGAAAAGAATTTTCATGTATCGTGTTGGAAAATGAAATGGGAAATCCGGTTGCATTACCTCCAACAGAAATTAGAAAAGGGAAAGAGTTGTTCGATTATCGTTCTAAGTATCTTCCCGGACTCTCTCGCAAGATTACACCCATTCAACTGCCCGATGAAAATATTCAAGCCATTCGTAAAGCATGTGAACAATTGTTTACAAGTCTTCATTTTAATGTGTATGCTCGCATTGATGGATTCATCAAGAGCGACGGAAAAATTATCCTGAATGATCCGAATACAACATCCGGGATGATGCCGAGTTCGTTTTTCTTTCATCAGGCCGCAGAGATTGGAATGAATCCTTCGCAGTTCATTACCTATATCATTTATTCATCACTCAAAAATAGAATTGCCGATACGCGCCAGTATGGGAAGTTGCCACAGTTGTTGAAGCAACTGGATAAACTCATCGATGGAGTAAAGAAAGAAGGGCAAAGTCGGATACGCGCAACCGTTATATTAGGCGGTTATTCCACCGAAAGACATATTTCCGTAGAGAGTGGTAGAAATATTTACGAAAAACTTTCTTCTAGCGAAAAATACGAAGTGTTACCCGTGTTTTTAACAGGAAGTTCATCGGAATATGAATTGTTTACTGTGCCTGTTAATGTGTTATTGAAAGACAATGCCGATGATATCAAGGAAAAAATTAATCATTTCGAAATTCATCCTGTCATTCAATCCATCATCGCTTCTTGTGAATACATCACCAAGCGATTTGCCAGCGCTCAAAATTTAAAAGCACCCGAGAAAATTAGTTTTAAAGAGTTGAAAGATCGTTCCGATGTGGTCTTTATTGCATTACATGGCCGACCCGGGGAAGATGGATCTTTACAAAAGGAACTGGAGAAGATCGGATTGCCTTATAATGGTTCAGGACCCGCATCATCACAGATAACCATTGACAAATTTGCCACCAACGAATTATTGGCAGGGAACGGTTTTCATGTAGCCGCACATTATTTGGCTCAGGAATTTGATTGGTTAGCCGATCCGGCAAAATTTTTAAATACGATTTTGGAGAAATTTGCGTTCCCATTCATAGCAAAGCCAGCCGATGATGGGTGTAGCTCTGCTGTGAAGTTGATTAAATCGAAGGAAGAGTTGGAAGCTTATGTTCGTTTAACCTTTCGAAGTGCTACTGAATTGGATGCAACGCAGGCTGCAATTCTCGGTGTAAAACCCAAGGAAGAATTCCCCATCAAACAATATATTTTGTTTGAAGATCTGATTAAAGCAAATGGTGCCAAGAAGTTTATTGAAATCACAGGTGGAATGTTAACTTTTATGGATGAAAATGGACAGTTAAATTATGAAGTATTTGAGGCCTCAGAAGCATTGTCAGAGGGAGATATACTATCGTTAGAGGAGAAATTTTTAGCCGGACAAGGTCAAAATATAACGCCCGCGCGATACAGCATTACACCAGAGGATAATAAAGCGATTTCTGCAAAAGTGAAGATGGAGTTTGAATATGCAGCAAAGTTGTTGAATATTGAAGGGTACTCGAGAATTGATGCCTTTGTGCGAATTTTTTCTACGGAAAAAGTAGAAGTAGTTTTTATTGAAGTGAATTCATTGCCTGGAATGACACCTGCTACTTGTATCTTCCATCAAGCAGCAATAGCACATTACAAACCTTATGAGTTCATCGATAAAATTTTAGATTTTGGAATGAAGCGTAATAAAAATATGCCAGTTAGCTAATTATGAAAAAGATTTTTGATATCATACGATCTAAAATTTTTGTGCTTCACTTTTCATTAAGTGCAGGTGTGGTGGTGATTATATTGTTTGTTACCTATCTCTGGTTAAGTTCATATACCAATCATGGAGAGTCCATCACAGTTCCCGATTTAAAAGGAATGAAGTTTCAGGAAATGGAAGCATTTTTGGCTGATAAAAATATGCAAGTGAAGATTGCTGACTCTTCTACGTTCATGATCGACAAACCTCCGGGTGTGGTCATCGAACAAGATCCTGCTCCCAATGAAAAGGTGAAAGATGGTCGAACCATTTATGTAACCATCACTCGAACAGTTCCACCTCAAGTTAAGTTTCCAAACCTCATTGATGTTTCACAACGTCAAGCAGAAGCCATTCTTAATTCTTATGGTTTGCGAGTTGGACAATTAATTTATAAACCTGACCTAGCGAAGAATGCTGTTCTTGCCATCATGTATAAAGGATCTGAATTGAAAGTGGGTGATGAAATTATGAAAGGCTCTACGGTCGATTTGGTATTGGGCGATGGAATCGGAAATACTTCGGTAAATGTTCCTGATTTTATTGGCTTAACACTCGATGAAGTGTTGTTTGTATTACAAGGTTCCTCACTCAATCAAGGCGCAATTGTTTACGATGAAAGTGTTCGTGATTCTTCCGCTGCAAAAGTGTATCGTCAAATTCCTGAGCCCAGTGATTCGTCGGTGATAAAGCAAGGTGAGTCTATTGATTTTTTCTTTACCCAAAACCCTGAAAAATTAAATAAATGAAAAGGATAACTATGTTAGTTAAAAATTTATTCGTGATGACGATGTTGATTTTTTCAGCATCCACCACTATGGCTCAACACGAAGTCTTAACCCCAATGTATGGTAATCCAAAAATAAAGGAGTACCTTTTAAACCATCCTGCTTCAGCAAATAAAATGGTTGTACTTATCGATACCGTCGATTTGCCTTTTATTGATGATTTTTCCTATGATGGTGTTTATCCAACAACGGCTTTATGGGCCGATCAAGACGTTTTTGTGAATGCGCAATTTCCTAGAAATCCAATTACAGTAGGTGTAGCCACTTTTGATGGATTGGATGAGTTTGGAAATCCTTATGATAATGCAGCATCAACGATTCAAGGTGGATGCGATACGTTAACATCTAATTATATTCGATTACTCACGCGCCCTTCGTCTCAGGGTGGCGGACAATATTTATTAGCCGATAGTATTACGTTGAGTTTTTATTGGCAGAAAAAAGGTTGGGGCGATGGTCCGGATTCTAACGATTCATTGGTATTGGATTTTTTTAATTTCACAACGAACCAATGGTCGAGGCAATGGTTTTTGAAAGGAATTATTGCTGGTGGTCAAGATACCGTTTTTACCTCGGTGCAAATTCGAATTTCTAATGCAGCCTTTTTAGCAGACGGATTTCGCTTTCGTTTCCGAACGTATGGTTCTAAAACAGGTTCGTTAGATCATTGGCATTTGGATTATATTCGATTGTTTAAAGCGTTCAATCAGTTTACAGGGCAAATGGATACGTTGCTTCAAGATGTGGCGATGACACAGCCCGGAAAAAGTTTGATGAATGAATATACCGCTGTACCGTGGAGTCATTTTACATCGCTCTCCCAAATTGATCAGGAGAATTTACTTCGCGATTCTTCTCGAATGGATTATCGTGTGAATGGAAATGCACCGTCTGATGTCGGTTTTAATAATCGTATTTATAATTCTGCCGGGAATTATGTGGCTGGATTTGGAGCCGATAACGGAAATATTTTCCCAGGCCGCCCGCAACAACAAAACCTGATTTATTCTTTTGGTGTTGATTCCATCTACCCCAATACACCTTCGTGGAAAGTAGATAGCAACTATTTTGCAGTTAAAAATTATTTTACCAATGGAAATGCTTTCAATGGATTAAAAACAAATGATACCACAACATACACACAAGAGTTTTTTAATTTTTATAGTTTAGATGATGGTACCGCCGAAGTGGGTTATGATTTGATCAATGCACCCAACGGAAAAGTGGCCATGAAGTTTGACATTCTCATGCCGGATACCTTGCGTGCAGTAAGAATATTTTTTGTTCAACAAGGGGCCAATGTAAGCAATAAGCTATTCACGATAAAAATTTGGAGTAGTCTAAATCCGGAAGTGTTGATTTATCAGGAGTCAGGATTAACTCCTGCGTATATTGGTGAGTTGAATGGTTTTGCCAGCTATGTATTAACCGGTGTAGTTCCGGTTTCAGGAACAATTTATGTTGGATTTCAACAAATATTGGGAGATGGTTTGCATCTTGGCTTTGATAGAAATACTGCTTCCAATTCTCGAATGTTTTATAATGTTGGAGCGGGATGGATTCAAACTGCGATTGCTGCTGGATCTTACATGATTCGTGCAGTAGTTGGAAAGTCTGATTTGTTTGTGGGTGTTCCCGAAAACAATTTTACGAATTCCACTTTTGATTTGTATCCGAATCCAACGAATGATTTTGTTTTTATTTCTTCAAAGGATGAAAATAATTTTCTTCGTGTTGAAGTGTTAAGCATAGATGGAAAATTAGTGAAATCGGAAGCATTCACGACCAAGTTAAATATAAGTGATCTTCCTGTTGGAATGTATATTGTTAAAGTGTTGATGCAACAGGGAAGAACGGCTCAGCGAAAATTAATTATTGCTAGATAAAAAATTATGTCAGAAAAAGTAGAGGATGAGTTAGAGGGGGTGGGTGAAGAAACCAATGAGCAGGATCAGGATGAGTTGTTTGAACACCACCGATTTGTTTCTGACAAAAATCAATCGATGGTACGCGTCGATAAATTTTTATTTAATCGCCTCGTTAATACTTCAAGAAATAGAGTGCAATCTGCCATTGAAGCAGGTTCTGTTTTAGTAAATACAAAAACAGTTAAGTCGAGTTATAAAGTAAAGCCAGGCGACGTGGTCTCGGTAGTATTGGCGCATCCTCCTCGTGAAATTGAATTGTATGCCGATGATATTCCGTTGGATATTTTGTATGAAGATGATGATTTGTTTATCATTAATAAGCAACCGGGATTAGTCGTTCATCCCGCTTACGGACATTATAGAGGAACTCTAGTAAATGCATTGGTGCATCGTATGTATCCCGAATTAAAAGATCAGCCTATCGCGGCTGATTCTGTTCGTCCGGGATTGGTACATCGTATTGATAAAAATACTTCAGGTATTATTGTCGTTGCAAAGCATGAACAAGCATTGTCGAATTTGGCAAAGCAATTTTTCGATCGTACTACCAATCGCTTGTATGTTGCATTAGTCTGGGGTGATTTTAAGGAAGACGAAGGTACCATCACTGGAAATGTGGGGCGCAATTTAGCCGATAGAAAAGTGATGGACGTTTTTCCAGATGGTGATCTTGGAAAACATGCCGTTACACATTACAAAGTGTTAGAACGATTTGGATATGTGACCCTCATTCAATGTAAATTGGAAACAGGAAGAACACATCAAATCCGAGTTCATATGAAATACATTGGACATCCCTTGTTTAATGACGCTTCTTATGGAGGTGAACGGATCTTGAAAGGAACTGTATTTACCAAGTACAAGCAATACATCGAAAATTGCTTTGCATTAATGCCTCGACATGCGCTTCATGCAAAGTCCTTGGGATTTGCTCATCCGAAGGACGGGAAACCGATGTTCTTTGACTCAGATCTTCCAGAAGATTTTACCAATGTGCTTGATAAATGGAGGCAATATGCCGCCCACCAGCGATTGAATCAAGAGTAAGTTAAAGCTTGTCGCTGGGAAAATATTAATTGTATTTCTTTATCTATGTAACGCTGATGCTTTATCATTCGCACTTTGCATTTCCAAGCCTTTGCGCACTATTTTCAAACTTTGCGGCTCCGCGCCTTTGCGAGAAAACTTCCTTCGGTTATAAGTTGATGCTCGAATGAAAAAAGATTACAGTCAAATTAAAGTTCAAGACTCTCCACTCGCGAGGCTTCGCGACCCTCTCCAAAGGCGAGGGGCTTTAAGAATTCACAGTTCTATAGTGTCCTCTTGTGAACTCTTGTGTCTCAAGTGTTAAAAATCAAAATTTGTTATTAGGATAATATTAATTGCTTTCCTTCATCTCTATAACCTGCGCAACCCGAATATTAATTCAACACAATTTTCGTTTGAACATCCTTGTCGGCTACATTCATTTGAATCGTATAAACTCCTTTTGAAAGTTCATTCAAGTCAATTAACAAATGCTCATCTTTTGTTGAAATATAAATCGGAATTTGTTTTACCATTTTCCCGGTAATATCAATCACTCGAATTACATTAGATCCGGTTTTAACATTTTGTACCAGTACATTCAAGATACTATTTCCCGAAGATGGATTGGGGAACACT
>JBJXGU010000110.1:0-9970 GCA_046160245.1 Bacteroidia bacterium | reverse complement strand
TCCTCTTTTCTGAATTTTCCGGTATCGGCAGCAGGCGCATATTCGAGCGGCGCGACGCAGGTTTCGATGCCGTTTTGATGGCATATGTCGAGCGATTCTCCCTGATGATAGCCTTTGTCGGCCAGCGTGCAAAATCCCTTTGGTTTCGATGGCCACGGGGGCGAGTTGGTTGGTGTCTTTCCGGTTGGTCAGCTCAAGGTGAACGAGCAGGTTATGCCGGTCATCAACGGCTGACTGGAGGTTGTAACCCACCTGCAGGATGCACATGTGAAGCGGCAGGGCGCGGGCATCCGGGTCGATGAGCGAGACCTGCGTTTCGCCGGTTTTCAACAGTTTTTGTTGAAGTTCCTTGTGAAAATCAATCCGATTCATGACCGCTTCGGCTTTCGTCAGCAGCGCATCGGAGGCATCGGGGTAGTTTTCGGCGGCGGCATCGAGCGAGTCAAGTTGGTCGATGTACTCCGCAAATTTCTTTTCGTTGTATTCAATCTGCCGGTCAAGTTTGTCGGAGGTGAAGTTGTTTTTCATCGAATTCTGCCCCCGAAACTTGCTGCCATCGACCGCTATCTTTTCACCACCAATCAAATCGGCTTCGCGGCAGAACGGCACCAGTTGTCGGAAAACCAGTTTCAATGCCTTCGGATGCCCCTCCTCGCTGCGGAAATCGGCAATCGTATGATACGACGGTTTTTGCTGGCCCAGCAGCCACATCAACTCGCTATTGCGACCGCATTCGCGTTCCAGCATCCGGCTGCTGCGAATCCGGTTGTAATAACCGTACAGATAAAGTTTCAACAAAACGGACGGATGATAGGCCGGTGCGCCACGTTCCTCCGGTTTCATGTGTGAAAAACCCAGTTTTTCGAGGTCGAGGTAATCGACAAACGCATCAATGGCCCGAATCGGGTTGTCGGCGGCTATCAATTCCTCGAACGGAGTCGCAAAAAGTCCATATTGAACCCGCGATATGCCGATACGATGTGCTGACATCTTTCTATTTTTTTGATGCCAGGAAGGTACTTCTGTTTTCGACTTATTCGGTTGGATTCGAGGGAATTATTTCACAGTCTGACGTTAAAGCATTGGCGATGTGGCGGTATTCTGTGTTCCGTCCGCCCAGTGCCGCTGCTGATTAAAGATACAAAAGCTCATTGTTTATTCTTTTGTCCGGCGTTATTCGACTGCCAAAACCGAAGAACAGTAGCGATATATCGCTGATTATACTTGAGGCGCACCGCCATATTGCCAATGCAATGTTAGCGGATGCCCTACATTGCTCATGCCACATCACTATCAAAATATCAATTACTTAAATGTTTTCCCTTCGTTTATATTCTATAGAATTTGTTTTCTGAATCCTCACATAAATCGTTTACCTATTCCAAGATTAAATAATAGAATATTCTATTATTTCTTCCAATACAAAACAATTATAATCGTTTAGCAATAAAATTTCCAAATACAAATAAATCGATATCGCTGTCTAAAAAATCGTCAACAACATTTTCTACACTTGCCGCCATAGCTTTTCCTTTTGTATTTAAAGAGGTATTAATTAAAATTGATTCCCCAGTTAAATCTTTATAAGACGAAAGCAAAGAAAAAAGTCTAGGATTATTGTTTTCTGTCAAAGTCTGAATTCTGCTAGTTCCATCAACATGCGTTACTTCTGTTGCTAAGCCTAAAGGCATCTTATAATTGTAAAGCATATACGGTGAAGGAAGTTGATTCTTAAATAAGTTGTTAAAACTACCTAAAGTCATTATACCACCAAGCGGTCTAAACCACTCTCTATTTTTGATTTTTTGACTAACCTTTTTCTTTATTCCGCTAATTTGCGCAGATGCCAAAATAGAACGATTTCCTAAGGCCCTTGGACCTATTTCTGATTTACCTTGACAAAACCCGACTATGCGACCATTAGCTATTTGTTCAGCTATGTAGTGAGCATCAAACTCAGTTGTTTTAAAATAAGCATTTATCTTTTTGACATCATCAAGAATATCTACCCCATTAGAAAATACACTAATAGGTTCAACTTTCTGTTGAAACATTATTTCGCTAACATAAATACCCGCTCCAATAGACTGACCTGAATCATTACAAATAGGGGGGATATGCAAATTTGAACCAAAGACATCTCTAATAGTAGTATTGGTATTAATATTTAATGCACAACCTCCTGATAAAGCTAAAGCTGAATTTCTAACACTGGATTTTTCGGTTACATATTTTAGTACAGCATCAGTAAACATATTTTGGAATGTTGTACAAACATCTTCTATAGTAATTTCTTTTTTAAGTAATAATTTCTTCAACTTCTTATATTCAATTAGTTGTTCGTGTCTAGATTTATAGTGTAAACGGTCGTGAAATGATTTCAAGAATTCATATATTTTGTTTGAAAAAGTTCCAAAACCAGCTAACGCCATTGCCTTTCCGGCAGCAGATGGAGAAGGTCCAAATCCTGCAAAATGACTAAGAGCAGACCAACCAAATCCAGTTCCATACCAAGGTAACGAATCATATTCTAACAATTTAATTGAACCAAGATTACATAAAAACAAAGAGTTTCTTGAAAAAGTTCCTCTTCCCTCATTTACAAAAGTGAGACAGTTATTGATATTATTTGAGTAATGATATGCAACCATAGCATGACATGCTTCATGAGCGACAATTACACATGGCAAACGATAACCCAAAAGCATACTATAACTTTCAACATGTAGATATTTAGCTGATACATTATGAATTATTTTATCGAAGTTTTCAATTTTAGCTATGCTATTTTTCACATCCGAACTGAAAACTAAAATATTAACATCGCTTAAATTGAATAAATATTTGATGTGGTCAATTGCAATTTCAACTCTTCTGTCATGTCTTAGTCTTGAAATTCTTTCTGTTTCTATTGTATACAAAAGTTTTCCATCATGAAACAGAGAGATACAAGTATCATGACCCAGTGTATGTAAGGAAAGTATTTTCATAAATTATTATCAAAATTTCTTTATTTAATAAATCATTTTAAAGTAAAAGCCAAACGAATTCCACACCTGTTACTTTTAATGTTTGGAGTACCACGATAACGATATGATAAGCGACAACTTCTAGCCCCAGTTCCCCAGCAACCTCCTCTAATAACTTTAAGAATTCCAGTATTGGGCCCTTTAGGATTAATAATAGGACTGCTTGTATAATAATTTTCTCCATACCAGTCTGAACACCACTCCCACACATTACCACAGACATCATACAATTCTAATTCATTCGCCAACTTTAATCCAACAGGATGAGTTTTATTCTCTGAATTGGCATCATACCATGCAATCTTGTCCAAATATAATTTGTTTAATCGCTCATTTTCTTTAGCTCTTCCTCTAGCGGCATACTCCCATTCCGCCTCTGTTGGTAATCGAAAATATATTCCTGTAACCTCATTTAGTTTTGAAATAAATAAATAACAATCTTCCCAACTTAAATTCTCTACTGGATAATAATCACCTAATTTGAAGTAACTCGGATTATTGCCCACTATTTTTGTCCATAATTCTTGTGTAACTTCATATTTACCTATATAAAAAGAGTCGAGGATAACTTGGTGTTGAGGTAGCTCACGTCCCCATACGTTCGTGTCATTAGACGATGCTCCCATCATAAAACTTCCACCTTCGACAAATGTCATTTCTGTAAATGAAAGGTCGTTAAATATTTTGATTTCATTTTTAGTCATTATTATTAAATTAAAATGTGTATTATATTCCAGTACGTAAAAACGATCAATTAAGTCGAACTTTCATCATAGATATTTCATGAACAACACTTGATTTAAATCTGATAGGAGGAGCAATCAAATCAATCTTTTTCCAATTAACAATAATTGATTTTAAGACCTCTTCAACTTCCATACGTGCTAAGGAAAATCCTAAGCAAGAATGTATTCCACTACTAAAACTTAAATGTGGATTTGGACTACGAAAGGGAATAAATTCTAAAGGATTTTGAAAAACAGTCGGGTCAGTATTTGCACTTGCTAACCACAAAAACACATGATCGTCTTTTTTCATTTCTTGACCATACATTTCAATGTCAGATGATAATACACGCCTAATTCGCATTAAAGGTGTTGATAATCGTATTACTTCCTCTGCAATCAAATCAATATTTGATAACCAAAGATTCGGATTGCTTTTAACTTCTTTCCAATTCAAGGACAGATAATAAACTCCCATAGTAATGCAATTCCTTAAACCTGCCATACCAGCACTAAACATTTGTAGGCCTAAATCTTCAATTTCCCAACGGTCGACAGTTTTTACAAAAGTTTCATCTAACCAAGGAAAGTCTCCCCAATAATTTTTTATCATATTCATAGCATTACGTGCAGGAGATGTTCCATTAGTATTAAATGGGCATTTATTCGTATGAGATGACATGTTTCCTACTTCAACATTCAGTAAAGTATCACCCATAAAAACCGAAGATAATCGTCTAAAAAATTCATGATTTTCTTTCGGTATTTTAAAATAACTACAAACTATTTGGCTCGTTAAGATTGCTGAAAAATCTTCAACTGCATCTATTTCATTTTTTTTAGATAAATTGATAGTTATTTCATTTGCTAATTCATTGACTTTTATTTTAAAAGCATTTAAATTATTTTTTCGTGTTAGGTCTAAAAATCTTCTTTTGTGAATTTTATGTTCTGTGGATTCTAAAAGGGACATGGCTTTCGGGTGCCAATGATGAGAATCTCCGAAAGAATTAGTTTGTTCATGGAGTTCGTTGTGGCTCTGAATAGAAAATGTTTGCACATTT
Source organism: Bacteroidia bacterium (assembly GCA_046160245.1). Classification (GTDB taxonomy): domain Bacteria; phylum Bacteroidota; class Bacteroidia; order AKYH767-A; family OLB10; genus JAJTFW01. The sequence continues at coordinate 5,152 of JBJXGU010000110.1, read as the reverse complement.
TTTAAACCTGCTAAAACATCGTCATAACGCACCAAATTCCAAACAATCCTATCGGCATTCATAGTGTCCTTATCTTTAAACAGGGGCATATTTTTTCTATAATGCTCAAAGATTTCATACGGTATCCCATTTACAAATAATGCAGGATTCAAAATAAATTCGTTATTTATCATAATATTTTCATTTAAAAATGTTAAAGCACTAAGTTATAAACGTTACCGTCTTCCAATAGAATTAAATAACTTCTGTTAGTTGACCATTCGAATATGCTTAATATTGGCGTATCAAATTCAGAAATAAAACCCTCACTAATAAAGCATTCACCATTCATTAATTTATTAACGCTATGGACAAATATCTTATTTTCACTAGCTAATATAATTAAAGGAATTTGATTGTTGTTATTATTGCCTTGAATGAAAGAAATTGAACGTATGTCGTATTTATTTGAATAGATAAAAGGTTCAATTTTATCAGCAATTTTTCTTAATAGTAAATACTTATCCTGAGAACCTACAACGATATATTCAACCGTATTATCTGAACGCCAGTATGAAAAATTAGTTGTAACAAAGAATGGGTATCTAAATAGAAATTTCGTCACATAAATATCCCATAACAGAATTCCTACTCTATCAGCAATACAGATAGTATTAACTTGGTTGTTATTTTCTAATAGAAATACATTGTCTATCCACCCATTATTCAAATCATAACTTTGAATTATTTCATCAGTGGAAATACTATGTATCAATACATTTCTATCATCAGAGAAAGTTAAAAAAACAGATTTGTCCTTATAAACAAAAGGTAATAGGCGTAGTGCTGCTTTGCGATGTGCCCGAAATACACTTGTTTGAATCTCATTTTTTAATACATTCCCTTTTCTCCTGTAAATATTTCCTCTTTCATCGCAGGTTATTAGTATGTCCTCATTATTCTCCCGAAACCAAACTATATCTAATGCCCTACCTTCATGACCGCCAAATGTAGTTATCGGTTTTTTGTCAAATGAACCATTATTGTAATCATACACATAGAGTTTGTCTAATGCTGTTACCGAAACTGCAATTTTATTTTCCTGACAACTAGTAAATGATATGCCGGTAATAGCATCCTCACATTTTAAATGATGCTGCAATCCGGTTTCGTCAAATATTGTTACCCAACCATCTATATACCCAATGACTGAAAATTCCGATTTCTTTATATGATTACATCTAAGTGGAATTTTTCTAAAGAAGTGAATCGGAATACCTCTGCTTTTTATTACAATATTTTTTTCAAAGTCGTTCATAATGTCAGAAATTCAAAGAATGATTTGTATGCCTTTATTCTTTTTCAATTATTGCAGAATAAACAGGATATAAGTCATTGTCAGAGTTAATAAACTTTTTGACTTTCCAACCAGTATCATTTAGAATTCCGGTCATTTCATCTTTTGAAACAAACAAAAAATCAAACCAATCAGTGGAGTAATTTCTAAACCTTACTCTAATCCTAAGTTGTCCAGCCATTCTTCCTTTCTGTCTGTTAAATTCGTGGTAAGCAAGATGTATTGGTTCATCTGCTTTATAGGGGTCAACACTTTCAACGATAATCAAGGCATCTTTGCTTGTGATGTTGTAAAACTTTTTGAGCAATTTTTTTGCTTTCTTGTAACTTCCAAACAAGCCAAAGTTGTTGCCAAGCATTATTATTGTATCAAAACTATTCGGTTTAAACTTGCCAATATGTTCAATCGGCAGAACTTCTGCATACTTAACACCCCTTTTTTTACATACCTCAATAGCTAAGGGGGAATTATCAATTGCTAAAACATCAAAGTTTTTATTTTGCAGATAGAGAGAAACCCGTCCTGCTCCTGCACCTACATCAAGAACTCTACCATGTGTATGTTTTATGGCTTGTTTCTGAATTTCAGACCAGTCATTAAATTCAGAAAAATACTCTGATGCTCCTACTGAAAAATTTACATAGCCATCATTCCTTTCAATGATTTCAAAAGATTTTTCTCCTTTGAAAAATGCCAAAACCTCTTGCCCTAAAGCATCTTTTTTAAAATCCATATGGGTTTTACTTTTGTTCATATGTCTAAATCATTTGACGGAAGTTTGCTTAGTAATATGCTAAGAATGAGTTTAGCAAATATTTCATCACCCCAATCATTATTTCTATTGTGTTTAAAATCGCATAACTCCATAAAGTCAAAACCTACAACATTAAAAGTAGCAAGTAGATAGTTTAATAGATTTTGTATCGTATAATAATCGATTCCACCAATGGACGGGCTACCAACGCTTGGAACAAGACTTGGTGTGATTACATCAGCATCAATTGAAATGTAACAAGGAATGTTTTTGTCAATGTCTGAAAATAAATCAAGTGGGGTTCTTTGTAATACATCAATTGAAGAATAGCCCTTTTTTCTTTTCTTCAAAAAAATTAAAGATTCATCAGAAAGAAAACCAATACCTCTTAATCCATATTGATACAAATTAATGCAATTTGTTTTCAAAAGTTCGGCAATAAAATTTCCATGAGATAACGCACTTTTTTGATGTTCATTATTTAGATATACGTCATGGTGAGCATCAAATTGGATAAGGTTTATTCTTTTGTGCTTTTCTATTGCCGCTTTTACCGTGAAATATGTAAAGGAGTGGTCTCCGCCTACAATAATTGGGATATGATTGTTTAAAAACACACTGTGAGCTAATTTTTCAACCTCTAACCCAATAGAAATGGGAGCTTCATTTATGTTATATGACACATCTCCAATATCTTTAAAGGACAAATCTTTGATGTTGTGTATTTTCTTTAAATCAAAATCAAAAAGATTGTATTGGTTCTGTTCTTTAAGTTTAGTGATTTTATTAAGATAATTATTCAACGGCAGCCGAACTTTGCTTGGTCCATCCTTTGCTCCGCTAAATCCGCCCGCTATATCATACGGAATTCCTAAAATAACATAGCTATTTGTCGGCAAATAATTTATATTTTTGTAATCTATTATGCCATCCATAAATACCCTTATTTAAGAGTGTCTTTAATGATTAAATCATGTAATGCTTTCCCTAATCCACTAAAGCAAGCATCAGACAAAAGTGCTTTATAAGGCTCACTTGCTTTAATACGATACTCCTCAATCTTCTCTTTAGAAAATTTAATGTTAACACCTGAACTTATTAAGCAAGTGTGAAACTGGATAAGTCTGGATATTACACAAAGTGCATGAAAATTTCCGTATAGATGTCGTTTGTCTTTTCTGAATGGGGCATCATATTTTTCAAGATATGAATCCTCTCCTAATAAAAGAGGTTCACGAACACTTACAACATCAAGAATATTATGTGTTGTTTCGTGAATGATTTCTTCCGCCCAAGTTATTTCCGACCATTGGTTTTCGGGAGAAAAAAATATCAACCCTATATTGCTAATACTTGATGCACCTCTAAAACTTGCATGTTCATCAACTAAAACAATGGAAGTGATAAATGTGCAAAAATCTCTATAGAATCCTGGTGTATGTTTTTTAATGTAATCAATTGATTCAAGTATCTTGCTTTTGTATTCAAAAAATGTTTTAATATCCGTTATAGAATTAGCATTACTCGAATCTGAACCTTTTGAGCCAATCCCGAATGTTCTTAAATTCTGTATGATAATAGGCGGAGGAGTAGATAAAATGTTTACCGATGTGCGATGAATTGCTATTGGATAAGATTGATGATGTAAATTGTCAAATAAAAATTCAATATCAGATTCAAAAATATACTCTTTGGCAGAATTAATAGAACACCAGTTTACAACAACGGGGTTGTATAGATACTTTAGCCAAGTAGTCTTATCGGAATGTTTAATGGTATCAATAAACTTTTTTAATTTTTCACGATTCTTTGATTTTATCAAACAATCTTCCAATGTATTTTGAACCAATGCAGCAAAATACTCAACCCAAGCTTTAGATTTAGGAAAACTCTTATTCATAATATCTAATTATAAAATTCATAGATGTAAAAATGCAAGTCGCATTAGTTAACTAACACGACTTGCATAAAATGAGTCAAGACCGCCAAGAACTACATCCTCCATATCTCCTGTCTCCTTCAAAAAGCACCTTTTCTTCCTTGTTTAAAGAAAGTCTTTCTTTGAAGGGAGAGAACTTTGGAAGAAACTTTGAAAGTTCCTTGGCCTCATTACCGCTTTTCTGATTTTTTTTAGTAATCATAAAAAGAAATTTGACTTGTTATGCCTACTCTGTAAAGTTTTCGGCTTCCCTTCCATATCTTTTATTTTGAGTCTTTGATATGGATTCCAGACTGTTTCTTTATTGTTTTTATCCAGATGGAAGAAGTGGCTCTTTTTGTTTTGCATTTTGGCTGGCTTATGCGATTGCGGCAAAGTAAAATATACCACTTGTGCGTCTGCCATAAAATTAAAAAACAAAAATGCGGGTGGACAAAAAATAAATCTTCTTTGCGTTGGCTGTCGTGTTTGGCAGTCAAGTCGCTTGGTTTATTTAAAAAAATTCGTTTCATATCCGTCTGTTTATGGTTGCACGGTCGTCTATAGGGTTTTCGCTAACGGGAGACTGTGAAATAATCCTCGGCCACTCCGGCAGCAAAATCAGGCGGCCACGTCAAGCGGCACAGCGGATGTCAAAACGAGAGTTTTGTTTTTCCCGACAGGAGCGTCCGTGGTGCGCCGGATGACGAAAAACGGAAAAATGGCTCCCTGGAACCTCTTTTTGAGGTCAGCAACCCCCAAAATGCACACCAGGCGGCGCAGATTGTACACGGAACCGATGATTCCGAACTCTCCGCCCACTTTTTCGAGCCCCTGGAGCAGGGTGTATGTGAAGCCCCAACTTCGTTTCAGCGTGCCGAATGGATGTTCGACCATGGCCTGTCGTCGTCGGTAAAGGGGTTTGTTGGCTTCAACAAAGCGGCGGTTTCGTTCAATGGCGGGGTCAAATTCATTGCGGTCGATATGGCGTTTGTGGCGGTATTTCGATTCGTTGTTGCTCAGGCATTTCGCGGCAAGCGGACAGTTTTCACAGGTTTTGGTGTCGATGTCGTAGCGTTTGAAGGTGTATTGAACCTCCCCTTTTTTGTTTTTTCGTTCGTATTCGGAGCCGTTTGTGGTCAGT
>JBJXGU010000109.1:0-18891 GCA_046160245.1 Bacteroidia bacterium | reverse complement strand
ATAGGCCATTGCTAGTTGCAATTTCAATTCATTAGATTTAATAGGATTGCGTTTTAATTGCTCTTCTATTCCTGTAATAGCAGCTTGTGTATTTATCCATTCGCCGGAAGTAGAAATTCTACCAAGTCGGGGCTTCAAGGCAGAAAAATCCGGTTCTTTTTTTTGAGTGGCAAAGATGGTTGCAACCAGCCCTACAAACAGTGTAAGCAGTATGATGTAGCGTTTTGGCATATCGATAGAATTATTAGATGTTTAGAATACTAACGATAAGAAAGTAGTTTTGGATTGATAAAACAGAAAAATATTTTAGTTCGCGCTTAAACTTTCTAAGATCTTATGGTTTTAAAAACTAAATGCAATATTTCCTTTCAAGAATATTGGCGTGCCAGGGGTGAAGTGAAGTTCAGATACAGGTGCTGGTTCATTCAGTAGACGACTTTCAGTGTCAAACTGAGCTTGATTCCAAATTGAGTTTAAAAGATTCTCAACACTAAAGCCAAATTCTATGTTTGATAATTTATAAGCGAAAACTGCGTCTAAGATAAAATACCCTTTGGCTACTACCGTGTTGGTTTCGTTAGCGGGTCGCGAGTCAATAAAGCGATATCGCATACTAAGATTCACACCTTTATCTTGCTTGTAAGTAATCCCACCTGTACTAGTTAAGCTGGGAGCAAGCGGTATGAAATTTTCACCTGCCGGAGCCCCCACTAATCTTCCATAATTATAGTTGAGATCAACATCAGCAAATATTTTATCCAAAAGTTGATAACGAAGACTTAAGTCAGTGCCAATTCTTCGAGTGGCATTGTTTGTTTCGACTGTTCCTTCGTCACCAATATAAACTAATTCATTTTCTAAAAGTAATCCCCATAGAGCAACGTTAACGAAGATCCGGTTTCCTATTTTGAATTCACTGCCTATATCGCAACCATACGCTTTCGGCAGACTATTGTTAACTTGGTTTTTCACAACGGCTCTTGCATCGTTGGAGTGAAAGCCAATACCTGATTTCAAGAAAAACTGGAGTTTGTCATTCAAGGCATAATAGAAATTTAGTTTCGGACTAGCACGTAAAATTGCTTTTGTTCCAGATGAACTGTCGGATTTATTATCTATATAATTAAATTTGAAATGATCCAATCGGCATCCTGAATTGATAGAAAAATGTTCGTTGATATCCAGAGTAAAGTCCGCAAAAATGTTTGTGTTTTGTTGATTTACTTTTCCTGAAAGGATGGTGTCCGAAACGACTCTTTTTTGTGCATTTTTTAATGAGATATTTGTAAAATCATTTCTAGAGCTAATCCCCAAAGTACTATGCAATGTTTTATTAGCAATTAAGTAGTCTTTCTGGTAAGTTCCATTATAGCCAAAGATATTACGTTGGTCGGTTTGATTTATTCCATCACCATTCACCGTATCGTTTAAAAAGAATGTAAAATTGGAATAAAGATTAAAGTAATAATTTACGTAATAGAATTGAGTTTTGATGACAGCATTATTTTTGGTGCTTGTAGTTAGACTAGAATTGATATTGGTGCGTTGGGTTTGTCCGCCTTCTGATGGATCAACGCTACCGAAACGGGAAATGAGTCCTGCATCTACAGCACGTTGTGGAACTTGGCCAGATGCATTCCAGTCAGCGAAAAAAGTGGAGGCTGAAAATGTTAAATAGTTAGAGGCATTGAGCATACTGGAATATTTTCCAAATAAGTTGTACCGATGGAGTTTTTGTTTTTGGTCAAAATATGCATTCGTATATACATATTCACCTGCGATATATGCATTTTCTTTATCTTTAGTGAACAGATGTGACTTGTCCAAAAGTTTAAACATTCCAAGTGTTCGATAAGTATCAAACATACCTATCTCCGTTTTAACAGTATTTCTGCTGATTGAGTTTTTAGTAGAAAATTCACCGGTACCCGATGTAGCGAAATCTCCGAAGCGAGTAGTGTAGGGTCCTTTGTGAACTTTTAGTTGATCTACTGTCTCAGGAATAATAAAGTGAAAATCGGCATATCCTTGCCCATGAGCATGCGAGACCATATTTACTGGCATCCCATCAACAGAAAGATGGAAGTCGGTTCCATGATCGCTATCAAAACCTCGCAGAAAAATTTGTTCCGCTTTCCCGCCACCTGCATGTTGCGCAATCATAAGACCTGGGACAATTTGTAGTAAGTCTTGACCTGAGTTAATAGGACGCAACAGTTTATCTAAATTCGAAATCGATTCGGTTTGTGTTGCCGATTTCAATGGGCTTATCGTAACTTCCTTAATGTTTATGGAAGTGGGTTTAAGAGTCATCTGAATCTTTTGATTTTCGTAGATTGAAATATTTTTCTCTATCCGCTCGTAACCCAAATATGAAATAGTGATTTGATAGTTTCCTGGCGTAAGTCCATTTATTATGAAATGGCCAAGGGCATCAGTGGTGGTACCTTTTTCTGTATTTAATAAAAGTACGGTGGCACCTACAATCGGTTCACCACCATCATGGGCGATAACACTTCCATTAATATTGAAGGTTTGTGCTAAAACTTTCTCGCCGAAGAGGAAGAAGTAGAATAGACAAATTATGGATAGAGTCGCGGCCTTCGTATTCATACAATATATAAATAGTTGGATATATTGAAGAAGATACGATGAATGAAAACTTTTGGATTTCCAAAATATGTTTTTTTTATTTATTGAAGATGAAAGAAATAGAAAGGGGAGGTATTATCAGAAAGATTGATTCGTACGACATGGTTTTGTCGAAAAAATTCTTATTCAGATTTCTTCTTAAGACTCTCATCTGCAAAGTGTTCCCTGTGTTTAGGGGCTGAAAATTTTTTTTCGTTAAAAGCTTTAGAATTGCCTCTTGGTATCGAAAGCGAATCCCATTTCTCGGCACACATTTTTCCGATAAATACGATTTGTCCAATATGATAAGGATAATGTGCTAGTTGTCGGTTGATGGCTTCCGTTATCGAATGACCTTGATTGCGGATAAAGATTTCTTTCTGTAGATCATTTTCAGTAATAGAATTTAAAGCATGAAATAAACATTCCCAACCTGCATTCCATCGCTCCATGAGCAAGCCTCTGGTATTAATCTCATTTTCAAATTCGGCATCTCTATTTCTCCATTCCTTTTCGCCATCCGTTGTTAAAAAATTGGTCCATCGGGAAAGCATATTTCCATGCAGATGGTTCACGATGTTTCCAATGCTATTACTTTCTTCGTTATAATTCCAAAACAGTTGTTCGTCTGATAATCTCGCGAATGTCTTCTCACCTAAAAGTTTGTAATATTCAAATTGCTTTTTAACACTTTCTAAATAGTCGGTTGCCATGCTGTATTTATTGGACAGTTGATTTTATAATTGATGCCCTTCTTTATAAGAGGAATTTATTTGCTAAAGATCAATTTATAAAATTCTTGATTGGTTGTATGAGAGAATCATGAGTGGATATCGTATTATGAACAAAAATGCATTTTGCCAGCTACTATTTTGCTTTCATTTTATTTCCTTTTGCTTCATGAGTCACCTCAGCAAGTCCAAGTTTTTCCATCAATGGGGGTACATACATTCCAAAGCGCCCTCGCAGCCCTTTCTTTAATCCATACCAGCCTTTCACCGGATTTTTTTCAGAGCGACCCCATGCTTCAACCGTTCCTTCTTTCGCCGGTTTTTGTTCGTCAGCACTCCCAAGTTCCATCCAGTCACCATGCTTTTTTAACAAAGCGTGAAGATCATTGAGGCAACGATAGTCATAAAGTAGCGTCGTCTTACCGACAACGCAAACGATAACTTCTTTACCATCCTTTTCATCCTTGTACATTTCGTATTCTGATGATAGGGGCGGGGTTTTTAGTTTCCATGGATTTTCTTTTGTGCCAAGTTCTTTTGCCATTTCTTACTATTTTTTACAAGTATAAACAAGCTCTTTGTTTAAGAGTTCTTTTTTTTAATTAGAAATTTGTTAATGATTACTACTACGAAGATAGAAAACAATAAATTGGAAAGCACAATAGCCCATAATGTTTCATATACGTCTACGCCAAGATTTAAATAATAAGAAAGTCCTGACACTAAAGCAACCGGAGTTTCAAGTAAAGCAGTCGCGGCCCTAAGCGGTTTGGGTAATGTTTCATGAGCATAAAAAAACCATGTTAGAAAAGTGGTTAAGGTGGAAACAGTTAGAATGAATTTGGTGTTTCGATTCATTTCATTTTTTTAGACTGTGGGATAGAATTTAGAAACGAATATTTTATATTTCTATTACTTGTTGCCTTTGTCGTGTTAGCAATTAAGTATAAATGTAGTAAAAGGACATTGTTTTTCATTAATGTTCTAATGGATTATTTTTGATGGTTGTTGGACTTACGCTTCAATCGTTCTAAAGGTTAAATTAACTCTTGGTTTGGCAATTCGTTTTGAAGGCGGAAGTCTATGAAGCCAATTTTGTTGAGTGTAATCTTTCATAACTAACAAACTTCCGTGTTCTAGTAGAATGGAAACGGTTTCTTTTGTCTGCTTATGTTTAAAGGAAAAGTTACGTTCGGCTCCAAAGCTCAAGGAGGCAATGGCTCCATTTTTCTTGAGAGCTTTTTCTCCATCACTGTGCCATGCCATGCCTTCTTCTCCACTGTGGTATAAATTGAGCAAACACGAATTAAATTTTTCACCTGTTTTTTCCTCGATAAATGATTTTAATTCTGTTAAAGTATTTGTCCAGGGCAATGCTCGTTTGGTGGTATTAGAGTAAGTATAATCGTATTCGATATCTCCATGCCAAGCTACTTTGCGTTTGGTGATGATTAATTTTCCAAAAATAACAGCTTGATCATTTTCCCAAGCAATGTTTGATAAAAGTTTATCAAAGTAGTGATTGGATTTTTCATTCGACCAGAGTTTTCCGTAGTAGTTTACCGTACCATCCTTGGGCAGTATGTTGTTAGTGCTATCGATTTCGGTGTTGAACAAATCCATTTATTTATTCTTTCTTGAATTTAATAGTCACCTTTGTTGGGTAATTCGATCAATGTCGATTGAGATGCTGCGCACAATTTCTCTACTCCACCTTTTACGATGAATACATCAGAACGGCAAATTGTTAATGTCTTTCCATATTTTAGAACGTGAGACTTACCGATCAGGAATTCCCCATCAGCAGGAGCCATCAGATTTAATTTAAATTCAACGGTCAAGATGGACGAGTTCTTGTCCATTAAAGAAAATGCGGAGTAACCAGCTGCGTTATCTGCGATGGTCCCGACAATGCCAGCATGGAAAAAGGAATGTTGTTGTGTAATACTAATATCATAGGGGATATGTATTTCGCAAAAGCCAGGTTCTATGTTAACTAATTTCGCGTTAATTAACTGCATGAATTTTTGTCGAGCGAAACTGTCCTTAACTCTATTTATAAAATCTTCGTCTTTTGGAATGTATGTCATCGTTTTGCAACCGTCAGCAGTTAGCGATTAGGAACAATCAATTTTGAATAACCACAAACGTAAATTTAATTAGTTGACACTTTTTCGTTATTACGATGTCGCCACAGCGCAGCAATCCCTGCACCTATTGCGCAAATTAAAACTGCATTGTGCGTCCCTCGCCATAACTCTATAGCTAGACCAAAAAGTCCGCCAAGTATTATACTTAGCATAATTTGTCCTAAGATTTTGAAATCTATATTATGTTTCATGTTTTTCAAAGGTCTAAAATATAAAATAGTTGTAAATAAACAAAGTATTTTTCCAAAATGTTTGGCGCGAGTTGATAGGAATTTTACGGTATTGAAGTCGAAAGATGATGCTGGAGCTTATCGTTATGTTTCCGCCTGTATAGTTTCTAGTAAAATTTGAGATCTAAGTTATTCATATTATATTTTACGGTGTTTTAGTCAATTAGAAAAAACAAAATCAAATCCAAAACTATTTTTTCTCTTCATTCTTCGGGTATTCTCTCCAGGTATAGCTCTTCTGAACAATTTTCCATGAACCTTCGTATTTGAGTAATAGAAAATAGTCTGTAAAAACTCTCCAGTTGGGAATTATAATTTCTGCTTTGGCAATTGCTGCATCTTTTTCGTAATCAATTGAAATTATTCGACCAATTCTATTTGATTTTTCACCTTGCTTTATATTAGAAATATATTGTTCTCCTGATCGTATTCTAAGACTGTCAGCATCATTAACAGTGTATAAATTAAAGTCTTTATGAAAGGCTTTTCTTAGTCTATCAGGTTCACCATTCGCCGTCCCATCAATATAGTCCATTAGTGTGGCAGTAATTTGTTCTAATTCGGTATTTCTAATTTGATTTTGTGCAATGGAAGCTTTTCCAAATAGTATAAGCCATCCTATTGCTATTATTCCACATTTAAATGAGGTCATAGAGTCTTTAGTTTTTAGGTTTAGGTGTTTATCTGCAATTATTGTTAATGCATTGAGAGCTTCGGAAGGGACGGATTTAGGATTACGCAATGTTTCACCAAGCAAAAATGGCCACTCAGTGGTTAAATGACTAACTTCATGATGGCGCTAGTGCATTGTAAAATTTTATTCTTTGATTATCTTTTTTACAAATTTCTTGTCCTCAATTTCTAATTGTACAACATAGACTCCGCTTTTTAGACTACTAATATTGATAGTGTTTTTTTTATTTTCTAGTTTTTCAGTCATTAAAGTTTGACCAAGTTCATTTGAAATTACTAATGAAGCAGTGCTGTGATTTTTAAGTATTACGTTGAGTACGTCTCTAGAAGGATTTGGAAACATCAAGAAAAACTCTTCATTGCTCAAATTATTATCAATGGATAGGGGGGAGCTGGAAAGGCTTAAATTGTCTATCCATAATTTGTTGCCAAAGTTTTTAGTATTGACTCCAAAGATTCCCTCACTGCATAACCAAATGGTAGCTTCGTCTGGTATTAGATTGGATGTATAGGTAATGGCTTGTGAAAAGAGTGTATAATTATTAACGTTTGTGTTGGTAGTAAATAGTCCCGCTCCAATTAATGTACCGTTGTTTTTCAAACGTATTAGTACTTGTCCTGTTCCTGTTGTATCTACTCTTACTGATTTAAAGAAGCCATTTATGTATAAAGGTTTCGTAGCAATAGGAAATGTGCATGCAACAATTCCACCTGTTTTTCCAACAATCGGCCATTGTGTAGTTTCTATTTCAATTCCATAAATTCCATCTATATGATCAGTGGTTTGTATAGGTGAAGGTGGTGTCGACCCTTGTGTGTATGAACCCGCCCAATTATCTGCAGTTAGAACAGTTTGTGCACCAATTATTTGTTGTGTCCAATTTTCGAAACTACCATTTGGGACGACTTGTGAATTGGCTTTTAGATTAAATGAAATACATAAGATCAATAATGAAATAAAAATTTTCGAATTGCTTTTTAGGTTGTTCATAGTCGTAAAGTAAAGTTTTACTTTTGTATTTCGCCCGTCTTTTTGCAGTTTTTGGTCGGTCTTACAGCTGTTAGATGGGATTTTAAGTAATCAACTTCCAGCCGGGAGACAAGTGAATAATCGAAGATACAAAACTTTCTTTAATAACAACCCTTTTAAGCAATCGTGATTATAATTGAATAATGAACCGACACTTATTCCTGACTCGTGTTGGTTGGGCCTTGTCTTTTCTCATTCATCATTTCCGCATTTCTGTATCAAATCTCTGCCAATGTATATTTTTGTGGCGATGTATTGGGAATACGAATAATTATACATCGAGCTTCTAGGTCAAGTTTTACCCATTCAAGATACCAATTTAATGACCCAGCAAACGTTACTTTTCTATCATTAAAGTTTTGAGAAATTGTTTTTGATATTTCAGTAAAAGTACCCTCCGTTTTTTCAGTCAGGTATTTCACAGTTTCTGTTTTCAATTGCTCATATTTGTCTTTGCTGATGCTGACAGCTTTTTTCCCTTGCGGATGTTTGAGCTGAATTCGTTATTCTGCCATGGGGCGTCATTTAATTAGTTTGTATCCCAAGTAGCTACCCAGAAATTTTGCTGAATTCGCAAAAGCAAATATTAAAATGAATTCAGACCATTTCACACCTGCTGCCGTTATAATAGCAATGTCAAGTAGAACATAGATGAGTGGAAAAAGAATTGCCAGTTTAAATACATTCGAGTATTCTTTTTTCTTCCAATATCGAGCGACAAGAAAGAATATGATAAATCCGAAAATGCCTGAAATATACGGTGCAGAATAATTCGCATGTTCATTATAAATACTATGTTCTTGCCCAGGATTTATGAGATATGAATACACTGCAACTTCAAGAAATGAAACAATAATTAGGGCTATCATTGTCAAAATGGCTAACCCAATTAATTTAAGAATAATGTATTTTTTCACGGTCTATTTTTTTAAGTTGGTTTCATAAATTGTTATCCATTTTTTAGCACTCATTTTCTTCATTAATTCGCCAATGAGCTTATAGGGAATGTCGTTCAATTTTTTAAAGCGAACGCAACTTTTTCCCATGTCCAGTTTTTGCTTGCAATGCTTTGGATATTCATTGACAAACCACTCCAATAGTTTAGGGTCAGCATAAATGCCCATGTGATAAAAATTAATAGAACTTTTTTGTGATGCAATTCCTGCAAAGGGGAGTGGTTCGCTTGGTTTACAATGGTAGCCAGCAGGATATAGTGAATGTGGAACAACATAACCCAATCCGCCATAGCTTATTGCTGCCTCAAAACCTTTAGGTAGATTTGATACAATGACATCGTGAAGCTTGTTAAAAGGTTCTATTCTGTCCTGTGGAAGATTGATTAATATTTCTTTGACTGTTTTTTGTTTTGCATTCATGTTGTAAGTATATTAATGTGTTCTGAGAAGTTGTTTGTGGTAGATGTTTTTTACATGTAAGTCTCCGACATTATAAATTCCTTGCCTCTTTTAATGGGTAGGCAAAACAGTGGCCATTTAATATTGGGTATGTCATTTTTTATTGAGTTAATTTAACAAGGTAGCTGTATAATAATTTTTCTGATGATCCTTCCTGAAATTATTATTAACGTTGGTGGTTATATGAAGGACTTTAGTTATTTTTTCGAAGCAGCAGCAATCAGTTCATTTAAAACACTTAAGTCGACATCAGAAAGTTTGTTGATGTAGAGACATCCGACTCCGTTTTTATATTTTCCTAATTTTTTAAGCGTAGATTCATGCTTCTTTAAATCGAGGACGAGGTGTAATGAAAGATTGGTTTTTCGAGGGGAAAAGCCAAGATGAAACCAATCTACTTCCCTGCCGGTAGCAGGACTTTTGTATCTCTTGATGCCAAAGCCAATAATGGAACTTCCCCACATTTTAGGTTCTTCACCACTGACTTTTTTCATCATTTCCAGAATCACAAAACTGTCATTGCGTTTTTGTTCTTCCGATATAGAATTGATAAAATCTTGTACGCTTTCTGTAGTTGATTTTGTTTTAATTACAGCTAGTTTTGATTTTTTTTCGGGCATGTTGTTTACGATTTAGTTTCACAGAAATAGTTCATCGGTTGTTTAGTAATTGGATAAACTCGATCAATATTAAAAGTATCAAAATAGATGGAGGCTCATTGTCTAAATGAATCGATTTTTTATCTAATTTGTTGCAGTTTTTCTTTTTAAAATTAATGAACTGATGAGCGTTACAATCAGTCCAACCGGTAAAATTTCTGCGTAAGTCATCATTGCATTGAAGAATGGATTTTGATACATTTTACCAAAACTTTCCATTTCTTTTGTTTGCTGATCTATTTCTATTTGGTTTGCTCCGCTTGCTTTCAGTTGGTCAATCATGTGTGCTGAATATTTCTCCATAAAATCGGGAATGAAAAAGAAATAGTCTACCAGCCATGCACAAACATACATGGTGGAAGCGATGAAAACTATGGTAATCCCAATTTTAAATGCTTTTCCAAAACTGACAACTCCTTCATTGTATTTATCTCTGTAATTGCGGATGCCTACAAACACCATTGAAAATGCAATGAGCATAGAAGCATACCCAATAAGCATACTGGTGTTATAATCTACATTGCCTTCACAATGACTTAAATAGTTGACAGATGATAACATTGAAACAGAAACTACAATTCCTGCAATAAGTCCGTAGATGATAATATTCTTTTTCATATTTTATAATTTTGTGAGGCAAATATGACTCAAAACTCAATTTTTGCGGTCATACTTTCGGCTATTTTATGCTTTTCGGCTTCATTCCATACTAAAGTATGAGTGTTTATGGTATGAGACTTAACCTTTTTGCTTTTTCAACTGCTTGTATTCGTCTTTTCACATCTAATTTTTCAAAAAGGTTTTGATTGTGCGTTTTAACGGTACTTAATGAAACGAAAATTATTGCAGCAATTTCTTCGTTACTGTGGCCTTGGGCCATTAAATTAAGAATTTCGAGCTCTCGTTTGCTAATTTCCAGTTGAGAGATCAGTGAAGTATTGAGAATGAAATTTTCATTCCGAGTTACATATACTTCTTTCTCTACCACTAAAGTTTCAATTTTTGGTTTTGATAGCTTCAACGCAAGCCAAATGCCTAAGGCTGTGAAAAGAACTGCTATACACCCGATGTAGATTTCAAATGAATGGTTAAAGAGTATAAAACGAAGTTCAAGCCACTTGAGAAGAAATAGCAGAAATGCCAAACTGATGCCGTAGAAAATGATCGCTCTATTCTTTAGCAATAAGTTTTTGGTAACTTTCATAGCATAAATTTAATATTTATTGCAGTATTTATTGAAATCGACCCCTTGCTTGAATGGACTATTAGGTAAAAGCAGTTGCAAGAAGTTGACATTCTGAGGTTTCGGGATAAGGACACTACGCCGATGGATTTCTGAATCTCTGAATCCATTGAATTTGATAGGAATTTCAATCTTGCTAGCTATTATGCAATTTATCTATTGTGCCTCCTATTTCTTAGAAACCTTTTGAGAATTTCGACTTTCTAATCTAAGGTTCTTTGTCATTTTGTTTTCTGTAGTGTCTTATTGCAATAATTGAGACAACTAAATATGGAATTGTGGAGATAACGATTTTATAGTTTAGACTCATTATTCCTATCATAAAAATAGAGGCTAATAAAATTCCTAAGCTTGCAATACTTATATATGTCAAAACTTTGCTTGGCTTCCTTTGAAATAAGGTTACTAATAATAGCATTTGTCCAATTAAAGGGATTATGGTAAAAGGGTGGACGATCGAAATTGGATCCGTGAATAATTTTGAAAAAATTTCACCTTCAACTTGAAAAAGAAAGGAATGATTATTTCCACTCCATTCTAAATAACCTAATAGTGAGGTGATAAATATTAGTGAATTTAATATTTTACTTTTCATTTTAACTATCGAATAATTTTTATCGTTTTCTTTTGGCTGACCACTTTATGTTTACAGTTCATAGAATGTTGCGTCTTGAACTTTCCAGATTATTTATGTGATGATCCCACATTTTTGCCAAAGAACTGTTTTACGGTTTGGACATTTTACTTATTAAAAAAGTGTTTTAATCTATGGTTTCAGGTTTTAATCTTAGCAGGGGAGTCAATACCTTTTATAAGCAGCCATAGGCAAAGCGATAGTTCTCCAATGAGGATTGGGATGGCTAGGTAGACGAATAGTGGATTTTCAAAACCTTTTGATAAGAACATGTTAAAGCTATTTATTAAGTAACACAAGCCTGTTAAAGCATAAAGTATCCCTAATATTTTTGGTAGCAATGTTGACTTGTAAATCACATAGCCTACAATTAGGCAATAGAATCCAAAGAAAACTAAACCAATTGCGTAGCCTTGTGACTGAATATTTAGTGATAGTAAAGACAAGGTGGCAAGTTGATCAGATTGTATTGTTTTTAAGTAAGCATCGTTGCTTAATATTAGTAATGGTGAAATTTGATTTAGTAGATTTACCGAAATTATAGCAGTTTGAATGATAGCAAATGCCACTGCCAATTGTAATAATAGCTTATTGGTTCCTTTGAATAAAAAATAAATAATCAGTATGGCTGGTAAACCAACTACAAAGTTGATTAGGTCCGCAACAAAGCCCCAACGGAAAAGCATTTCGTTAGATTGAATGTTTTGAGCAGTAATCAAAGCGTCGTTTGAGACTCTTAATGCTTGTCTAACGAAAACTTCGGAAAAAAATCCTGTAGCTATTACAATTAAATAGCAAAAGCCTGCAATTCGTGCTAGATATTTATTTGAGATCATTTTGCCGGAGTTAATTTATTGTTGTTTTCCAATAATAGCTAAGAGTTGAAGTTATTCTTTGTTACCTTGAGATAGCAGTTTGTTTTCATGCCTGATCGCTCGTGTTTCATGGTTGGACGAAGCTGAGGTTTTTAAGTTGTAATCTCGAAAGCTACGGGAAAATTGCACAACGGCTATTCGTGGTTAGTAATGGCTTTGCTATTTAATTTTCCTTTCAGTTTCGTCTATTTTTATATCGTTTATGCTCGCAAAGCGTTTTTTCATATAACCGTTTTCATCAAATTCCCACATTTCATTTCCATATGCTCTATACCATTGTCCTTTCAAATCGTGAAACTCATATTCAAAACGAACTGAAATTTTATTTTCAGTGAAGGCCCACAACTCCTTTTTAAGTTTATAATCTATTTCTTTTTCCCACTTTGAAGTTAAAAATTTCTTTACAGATTCTCGTCCATTAATGAAAAGATCTCGATTTCTCCATTCGGTGTCAAGAGTATAGGCAAGTGAAACATTCTCGGGATTTTTAGAATTCCAAGCGTCCTCTGCCATTTGTACTTTCTGTGTTGCCGTTTCAAAATTAAACGGTGGAAGTGGAAGTCGTTTTTCGGTTGTCATATTTATATAAAGATTTATTTCAGTTATTATTCATTTTTCCTTCTTTGCGGAATTTTGTTTACCACAAGGTTTAAAGTTTCGCGAATTTCCGACTGCTATCGCTCTATCTTTTTAACATAAGAGGTCATTCGAAGATACCAATTTTTATCGATGTAAATAATAAACAGAGCGTATCTTGTCTCGCTTTTGCCGGGAAGCCTCCTCCAATAGATATCGGACTATTGCAATAGATTTGCTTGGGGCTTCATTGAACCTTGCAGTTTTACTGCAAGGTAGCCTTAGCTATTATCAGTAGTTCTTTCTTTTGGTGTCAAGTGTTTCAAGAGTTTATTTGTCGTTCAATTATTGTTATTCAGTTTGTTTGTGTAATTAATAAACTTTCCTGAAGGGGAATGATAACGAAACAATCCACCTCTTGTCCCGACCCAAATGTTTCCTTCATTATCTTCTACAATTGTCCAAACATCAGAATTAGCAAGACCGTCTTTAGTTGAAAAACGGGTAAATGACTTTCCATCGTAACGGCAAACACCTCCATCTCCTGTGTTCCACTTAGTATCGCTGCCCACCCAAATGTTTCCCTTTTTATCTTCATAAATACAATCAATAGTATCATCGCAAAGACTATTTTCCTTTGTAAAATGTGTATAGGATTTTCCATCATACCGACAAAGCCCGCTATACAAATTGACAAACCAGATGTTTCCCGCTTTATCTTCTTTGATGTCCATAATCTGACTACTGAAACATCCTTCTCCATTTACATTATTAAACCTACCTAAGATGGTATCGAAACGACAAACACCTCCTGCCCTTTCACCAAACCAAAGAATGCCTGATTTATCTTCTAAAATACATTGAACAGCATTACTGCCAAGACCTTGTTCTTTTGTATAATTGATAACAGCACCTGTGACAGGATTATAACGACATACTCCGTAGCCATTCGTACCGAACCAAAAAATTCCATTCCTGTCTTCTATAATGCAATTAATATCAAATTTGCACAGTCCTTCCTTCGTTGTAGCATCGGTAAAGGATTTACCATCGTAACGACATACTCCATTCGCAGTGCCAAACCAGAGATTCCCTGCTTTATCTTCAAAAACAGATTCAATATTGTTATCGTTCAGACCATCTTGCATTGTAAAATTGGTAAACTTGCTTGAAAAGGCATCATAACGATATACACCCGCACCCATAGTTCCGAACCAAAGATTTCCGACTTTATCCTTCAAACTGCAACGAAACATATTTCCGCTTACTTGTCCGTAGCAGGGAATAAATAAAATCAATAACAGCAGGGTGCAGATTCGTTTGTGTATGTAATACTTTTTCATTTGTTTGTAATTCTGTTTTAAAGAGTTCATTTCTTGCAGTCAGTTTCAAGTTGGCGCGTCCCCAAGCATTACTGAAAACGTTTTGCAACTACAAGAAGTTGGCGTCCCGATTCTTCGGGATCGGAGACGAAAACGGTCTGCCACCAATGAGCCTGCCTGCTGGCTTTGCTCCGCTGGAGCTACAGCGAAAGCGATGCAGGCAGGCCTGCCTATTGCAAACCTGCCTACCTGAAGGGTAGGTGTGCTGTTAGCGGTTCGTTGTTTTCATGGGATTAATTGTTCTCAAATTGTTTTTTTGCTTCCTTCCAGCTTATTAAATCCTCATTATGTATTCGCTTTGATTGAATTTTAGAAGAAAATATTTTAGATTGTTTCATCGCTTCTAAATGTGTTCCATTACGATAAAATTCGATAAGGTCATTTTCATTTACCCATAAGGTCATTGTGTACCAATCTTTCAAATTCCAACTGCCAGTTATTTTATATTTTTTGCATTTTGATTGTTTTAAGTCTTTCATAATTTGCCCATTAAATTTAAAAAAGGCAATAAGTTTTGAATATGAAATGATCTCGATTTTGGTTATTGATACAATCATTATATTTAATTTATGTCGATTTGTTTTTTTACAATGATCGTTAACGTTTGGCTGACCTGCCTGCCGTCAGGCAGGTTTGCAATGGGCGGGCTTTTCAGCATCCCGCAGTACTGCAGGATTGATGCGGAGTCCCGATAGCTATCGGGATGAACTTTCTGTAACCATCCCACAATACTGCGGGATCTGCGGAGAACAGCTTGTCCCACCTTAGCGGGAAACCCCCGCCTTTTAGGTAGGTGTTGTTTTGCGTCTGCCTGCCTGCAGGCAGGTTCGTGCTACTTTAATTCGTATTATTTATATTATCTTCTAACTGTTCAATCGTCTTCTTTGCATTCGCCAATCTTGTCGCCTTGTTTTTCTCCACCAGTTTTACTGTTGTCCACTTTTCTAATTTGTGGTGCAAGGGCACAAGCAAAGCTGCAATACAAACTAACGCAAGCAACATCAATATAGGTGAGTGATGAGTAATTCTTTCTAAGAATGGATGCAGTAATAGATTGAGAAATTCAAAAACAAGTAACAAAGCGATCACTCCAAAAAAAGAAATCAGTTTCGTGTTGGTAATAAAACTTCGGCTGAGAAAGAGAAACAAAATAATAAGAGTTACAAGTCCTATTGCAATCAAGGCATACTGAATATTTTGTTTTCGTTCTTCTTCGGACTTTGTTTTTTCTGATGCTAACTCTTGCTGCCGTAATTGTTCATTAAACTCAAGTGTTTGCAGGCGATTAATTTTTTCATTGCTGAAAACTCGTTCTCTTGTATCAATCATAAGTTGCTGATACTTGAAAGCACTGTCAATTTTATTTTCCTGCTTGTAAAGTTTGGTCAATAAATTGCTGGCTTGAAGTTGTTGAACTAAAAGATTGAATTGTCTGTCAATCAAAAAACCTTTTGTAGCGTAGTAAATGGCTGAATCCTGTTGATGGAAACGGTCAAAATGTTCGGCAAATTCACAATAGCCACGGGCGAGTAAACGGATTTCATTTACCTCTTCATTTAGTTGAAATGATTGTCTGAAATATTCAACCGCAAGTCGTTCTTTGCCCATCTTTGAATAAATGATTCCCATTGCTGAATGAACTCCGCCGCCCCAAACATTTCTTCCTTTAAATCTTCTGAAATACATAGAAAGACATTCCTGAACATAGGTATATGCAGAATCCAGAATGCCGAGTTGTTCATAGCATTTTCCCTTGTCAACCAAAAGTGCATTTAATACATCGTTGTCGGGAATATTCTTAGTTAAGTTTTCTGCTTTAGTATAGTAGTTTATTGCCTCACGAAAATTGCCTGCATTTCTGTTTACCATTGCTATACCGTTATAAATCTCTCCTATTAGCATGGTGTCACCAAGTGGTTCAGCTATTTGTAAAGCTTTAAAATAGGTTTCCTTGGCATCGGGATAATTTCCTGCCCACCACAATGAACTCGCAAGGTTAGCTAATGCCTGCGCTTCGGTGCCGATAGGGAAACTGTTTCTGTTTTTTATACAAAGCAGCAACGCTTGCTGTGCATAAAATACCATTGAATCATTACTAACATATTGATTCATATTAGAGATACCCCACAAGATTTGAAGTTTGTTGCTGTCTGCTTTTTCTGTTGCTAATGAATGATGCAAAAAACCGATTATTTGCTTATTATAAAACAACATTGAGTCAAGGTTGGTGTTAGAATATGCTTTGCTTATTTGATACGCTAAATCAATTTTCTCGCTGTCCACTTTGGCTGCCAACAGTTGTTGTTTCAAACTGTCAATATGACTTTGCTGTGCGTTTATAATTGCAGCGCAAAAGAGAAAAAGGAATGTAAAGCAGAATTTTATTTTGGTCATGTTGCAATTATCGGATTTGTTGCTGTCAATTTCTTGCAGTCAGTTCAAAGTCAGCAGGTCACCCAAGCATTCTGACGCATAACGTCAGTCCGTCTAAGAAATCCTATTGCTTAACAAATATAAGTGATTTGAAGCTCAAACAAGCAAGGTTACTATAAATTAATAGCGCAGTTGGTCGAAAATTTTGCGTACGTCCTGGGAAGAGAAATGCTTTTTCAAGGGCGATTATTCCCAATAATAAAAAGGCAAGTTCTTGGAAGAATCTTTTAGGATATCCTGGTCTAAAATATTTAAAATTCGACGTAGATTGTATGCGATGAACATGCATCCAACATCAGCACTGGCCCTTTTCTTGCTTTTTTTGGTGAGGATGTTATAGAACCCCTTAACCTCTTAATAATGCGCTATGGAAGCTCTATGATAACTTTTAATAGGCAAAAGCCATTGTTGCAATACGCAAGCAGCTTCCAAATAAAAAGACGCTCACAACGAGACTGCCAGTAGAAAAGTACGATCCATTACAATGTCCATGTTGTAAAAATGAAACGATGATCCGCATCATCCTATTCGATCAACGAGGACCACCTACACATTGGTGCGATTACCCAACACCGATTAAGTAGATGGATGGCAAGTTAAAAAATCTTCCCTTGGGAGATGGCCGCGCATTGCACCCCGTCTCGTCTTCTTCTGACAAGACGGGGTGCAACAGACGTGCTTGGGGCTTCATTGTGCCCGCCAAGGCGGGCAGGCAATCCTTTGTACGCAACGTGCGCCCTGCTGTTTTACTGCAGGGAAGCCTTAGCTGTTATCAGTAGTGCTTTCTATTGGTGTCAAGTGTTTCAAGAGTTTATCGTATTATTATTTTCTTGATGTAAACGTTTTTCTTATTGTCAGTTGTCTGCACAAAGTATATACCCGCTTTCATTTCTTCTTTCTCTATTGTCAATTGCTTGCCTGTAAATGTTAATGACTTTATGACTTTTCCAAGTAGGTCAGTTATTTTTAATGTTGTGTTCATTTGTACTTCTGTAAATTCTATTGTTGTTGCGTATGTAAAAGGATTTGGGTATACTGTAACACTATTTTCATTTGAGATTAAGTTTTCAATTTCTGTTACAATGTTCGTATTCATAATAATAGTCCCACTATCACCAATTGCTATTGAAGTATGTGGATTAATAAAAATAATTTTATTTAATTTATTTGTAGTTGGTGAAACATCAGTTGTCCAACTTGAACCACCGTCAGAGGTTTTTGCAATGCCTCCGTAGTATCCAACTCCGTATAAATTATTACTGTCAATATAGCGAAGGCAGTTAATATCAAATCCAAGAGTACTATCAATCTTTGAGTAATTAATTCCGCCATCTGTTGATTTTAATATACGGTTGTTTCCTGTTGCAAAACCAATAATCGGACTTGGAAAACAAACGGAATAAATAGTTCCAGAACCTAAAGGTTTAAAATAGCTTAAATCAGCAAAGTGTAAACCTCTATCATTCGAGATAAAAGATTTTGTAGTGTACCAACCCACTCCAATAACTGTTGTATCATTGATAAACTGAAAATCTGTTGGTCTGATTGGTATGGTTCCCCACGTACTTCCATTAACCCAATTAGCACCACCATCTGTAGTGTAACCTGAACCTTGAGTCACTATAATAAACCATTCAGTCAAAGAGTTCATGTGGAATAAATGAGGATTGTTAAAATTGGAGCTCAATTGTGGATTCCAATTAATTCCACCATTGTAAGTTATAAATATAGTATCATTTGAAACTACTGCGCCTGTATCTTTATTTAAAAAATCAAAACAAAACATTTTATGATTATTTAAAACAGAGTTCCACGTTATACCTCCATCAACCGTTTTTAATAATTCGCCAGCATTGTTAGCGGCTTTTCCAAGAACATATCCTGTAAGTGAATCAGGAAAATCAATCTGAAATAAATTATAAGTCGTGCCAGAAGATATTGCTGTCCATTGAGCCTTGGCTGAAAAAGAAACAATAAGAATTGCAATTATGATTATAAAATTATATAGTTTCATTGGAATTAAATTTAAATTTTGATGTTAGCATTGTCGTTATTTCGGAGCGTTGGCATTACTGATAACTGCAGTCCGTCTAAGAACTCCCATTATTAAACAAATATAACCGATTTTAAGCTCATACAAGCAAGGTTACTATAAATTAATAGCGCAGTTGGTCGAAAATTTTGCGTGCGTCCTAGGAAAGAGAAATGC
>JBJXGU010000108.1:0-2825 GCA_046160245.1 Bacteroidia bacterium | reverse complement strand
GTAATTCATCTCTAGTCGGAGCAGACATTGTTCCATCAATATGCATAGAGCCTACTTCCACCATTTGTTCCCTTTTTTCTTCTGGCAAAGAACTTATATATGCATCTGTTGCAGTATTAAATGTTGCTGTTATTTTTTTCGAAACCGCAATGCTTGAACAAAATGCAACCGCACGTCTCATCGGTTCAGGGTCGCTATCTTTTATTATTCCATGGTCTCCTAAAATTTGCTTTGAAAGTGCATTGATACAGCCAATAAGTTTCGAAGCATCATCTGTATTTATTTCGCTCTCTTCATCTGCAATCATCTTTTGCACTGCGGGAGGAACATCTTTTTCACTCAGAGTTAGAATTAGTACTTTATAATCAGTTAGAAGATCCTTTTCTACTGCTTCTCCAAAACCAATTCTATAAATTTCTTGTCCATACAATTTTTCATCATCCATTGAACAAAGTAATGCTTCTGCTTGTGCCGCTTTACTCTTGATATCATCACTGTAAAGACGAGGAGTAGCCGTCATATACAAACGTTTTTTTCCTTTGATGAATTCATTGTCGTGAACCTTTGTAAAGGCTGATTCATCTTCACCTGCAAGTGAAACTCCAGTAGTCCTATGCGCCTCATCACATATAATTACGTCAAATTCAGATAAAGCAGGAAACTCTTTGCCTAGTTCTTTTTGCGCTTTGGCAATAACCTCAATACTTTGATATGTGGAGAAAACTACGGTCATTCCAGATTGACCATTCTTCTCGATTTGCTTAAATTGATGAATAATGTCTTTTACATTGGTTGATGCAGGTAGTGCTAAGTCAACAACACTGAAACTATCACTGTCATCATTCTTGGTTTTCTTCTTTGTGATTTCCGCATCAGAACAAATGCAAACAGGATTTATTGGTTCTTTTGCATAGGTTGTCCATTCACGCAATGTTTGACCAAGTAGAGCAATACTTGGCACGAGAAAAAGAACTAGTCCTTTACCATTCGTTTCATTTTCAGCAATGCGTAATGAGTTAAATGTTTTACCTGTTCCACAAGCCATAATTAACTTACCACGATCATTTACTTTAAAATGCTCGTGAGTAATATCCATTGCAACTTTTTGATGTGGCTTTAATTCACGATTGAAAATTCGAGATTGTTCACCACTTATTCCATTGTCTAACTTTTCCCAATCTACAGGGGCTTGAATTAAATCATACAATCCCAATCGAATTACAGGTGGATTTTGATTTTTTATTGCTTCTGTTGCATTCGGACCCCATTTATTGGTTGTAGAAATCCAAAGTCGTTGAGAAAAACTTACTGTTTTTAATTGTTCATTCTTAAACTCACGACTAGAGGTAGAAAGAAAACTATCAACAGCAGGTTTATCAATCGTAGAACTCTCTTGGTAGCACTTGCACTGTATTGCCCAATAGTCACCCTCATGAGTTAAAGCAACAAGGTCGATGCCTGTATCAAACATTCCTAAGTCTGACTTACCAGGAAACTCATTCCATAGCCATACTTTTTTGAATCGGAATGCGTATTTCGGGTCAGTCTGCAAATAGGTTTGCATTAAACGCTCAAAGCGATCGCCTTTATCTTTTTCGGAAAAAGATATCTTTCGGTACTTGTCAAGGATAATATTAAAACTCATACAGTTTTTACTCTCTAGTATTTTTTATGTTTAATTGATGCAATGAAAACTAATCAAATATATTTTCAAAATTTACTTTAGATATAGAGAACATTTTTATTCTTATTGATTATCATTTTTAACAATGCATCAAATTCAACTGCATAAAATTTCACGTCTCTGCTCAAATATATAGTAAAAGTTGTAACAAACAAAGGGTGATTTTTCGTAATTAATAAGTGTGGAATAAATTGGTTGTTATGGATTTAGGGTTTAGAATTGAAGAGCCTAAGACTCCTCCAATTTTATTAGTTCATCGTTTTCGAATATACAAAGTAAGTAATCAGGAATATATTGAAAAGGAAAAAAATATAAAGCATCTTAATTTCAGAATTTTTGGTGACCAAGATGAGTTTGTTGAAATTAGAATTTATGTTGACAATATGAATCGAATTGAAAAAGCGAAATCATTTCACTTGAGAGGATTCGATTGTGAATTAGTAAGATATATAACATTGGCAGTGATTATTTGGGTAAAAAATAAAGTGAAATCAAAATAGAATATTAAATTAATATGATTCAACTATGACTAAAAAAATAGCCTTGTACGCTCGAACTTCAACGTCTAAACAAAATAACGAAAATCAAATAATCGTTTTGAAGGAGTATGCCAAAAGATTGGGCTTTGAATATGACTTATATGAGGAGCAAGAATCAAGCAGAAAAACTCGTCCTGTAAAACAGGTATTACTGCGAAAATTAAGAGAAGGAAAATACGAAACTTGTGTCATAGTTTCGTTATCTCGATGGGCACGTAGTTCAGTTGAACTTCTGACAGAGTTACAAGAATTGGCGAATAAAGGCATTAATTTTATTAGTATTAAAGATAATATTGATTTTTCATCCGCAACAGGTCGATTGCAAATAGCAATTCTAAGTGCTTTTGCTTCATTTGAGCGAGAATTAATTTCCGAAAGAACAAAAATGGGTTTGGAACGTGTACGAGCGGAAGGAATTAAGAAACTTGGGAGACCAAAAGGAAGTCACGATAAAAGACCACGCAAGAAAAGTGGATATATTTTGAAAGAGGCGAATAAACGTAAAATAAAGGCAGAAGAGCAAGGTAAGTACTTCCCAATTGAACATTTCTTGAATCAAACCAAATAATACTCCCAATAATAATGTTTGTGAAAAAATATTC
>JBJXGU010000107.1:0-2984 GCA_046160245.1 Bacteroidia bacterium | reverse complement strand
CTTTAAAATTTCAATACGTTGTTCGTTGCGTAACTTAATTCCATCCAAAGCAATTTCATCTTCATCCACAAACGATTTTATTAAATCCATCTGACTTTCAATGTAGATGATTAATAAATTTTCGGGGCGTTCTCTTTTTTCTTTTAAGAGGTAATTGTCGGCAGTTTCAAAATCAAGTGCAATTACCGCTTCGTACCCCTTGAGGCAGTTCTGAGTCCATACATAATCAGCTTTCAAGGGACTCGAACAAATCAGCATAAGAATCACGAAAAAAAGCTTGTTTTTAATATTTAATTGCATGGTTGCGAAGATCATAAATTCAACTGAATTGAAGATAGCCTTCGAAGAGAATTAGGTAATTCATATTTCCAACGAAATTATTCGATTATTGCTTTTTATATATTATTTTCACTGCATAATTGGATAGGCTATGCAACTAATACTCGCTGACGATCAATACCGTGATCAATTATTGCCCTTTGTTTTTACACGACCTGTGGGTGACTTGCGCTGTGGAATTTTAACAACAAGGAGTAAATGGGAAATTCTTTTAGGGATTCCCAAGGGAACTTCGGGATCATTGACCCAGTTTTATCTTTCAGGTCGATACCCATTAGCCAACGGAACCGAATGTTTGGTAATCAATGGAGCATTGCTTCCTGATGATGGAATTTCGAGAATGGTGCAGTCGTTGAAAGTTGGACAGCAAATCTTGCATAATGATCGTGTCGTAGCTGCTGGTGTTCACCGTGATCAGTTGGTGGGTATGGAAAGTTTAAAAGTGTTTAAGAATTTTGAAACCATTGAGTATACCGGTGAATTAAAATTGATTCAGCATCCTTGGGACTTGTTTACCATGAATGACGCAGCATTACGTTTCGATTTTCAGTTGCTGACGAAAGGGCGGAAGTCGGCGGTGATTTCGGGGAGCAATCAAACATTTCAGCCTTCCGATATTTTTTTAGAACCAGGTGCTAAGGTTGAGTGCGCTATTTTAAATGCTTCCACCGGACCCATCTACATCGGAAAGGATGCAGAAATTATGGAAGGGAGTATGGTGCGCGGACCATTTTCTTTAGGTGAACAAGGTGTCTTGAAGATGGGCACAAAGGTATATGGTGCAACGACCATTGGTCCGGGATCGAAAGTAGGAGGTGAGATTAGTAATTCGGTGGTTTATGGAAATAGTAACAAAGCACACGATGGATTTTTAGGAAATTCTGTCATCGGTGAGTGGTGTAATATTGGCGCTGATTCTAATACTTCAAATTTGAAGAATAATTATTCGGAAGTGAAAATTTGGAATTATATAGCGAATGATTTCAAAGAAACAGGATTGCAATTTTGTGGATTGTTTATGGGCGATCACAGTAAGTGCAGCATCAATACCATGTTTAATACTGGGACAGTAATTGGTGTTTCTGCAAATATTTTTGGGGCAGGTTTTCCTCCTAAGATGGTACCCTCTTTCAGTTGGGGATCGGATCATGCATCCGAAATGTTTGTGATTGACAAAGCAATTCATCTTGCAGAAAAAGTGATGAGTCGAAGAAATTTGGTGATGACGGAAGCCGAGAAAAATATTTTGAGCCATTTGTATTTGATGCAATTGCATCCCACTGCTGAAGAGAAATAATTTTTTTTCTTTAGATGGTAGTATGGTTTGAAATTAGTTCCCTCGGAGTGGATGGACTTACTGACAGTAGTCTACCATCTTCAAAAGAAAGTTGAGTAAAAAGATAGATGAATTCCCGTTGGCATAATGATTGAAATAGGGTGGATTTTGTTAATTTTCCCCTTATTACTGCCAAACTGACATAAATTTACAAAATGAAGTCACAATTCGATAATAATGAACTGCCTATTGGTCAGATGCCCATCAGCGACGACGAGCCGGAATTGATACCTCTGTTGACCAATGAGGACGAAGAACAGATGAATAATGAGCAGATGCCTGAGATTGTTTCGGTGCTGCCTTTAAGAAATACCGTACTCTTTCCTGGAGTTGTAATTCCAATTACGGTAGGTCGAGATAAATCCATCAAACTTATTAAAGATGCTTATGCAAGTGATCGCATCATTGGTGTGGTTTCACAAAAAGATGTGAGCATCGAAGATCCGAAGTTGGAGGATTTGAATAACATCGGAACCATCGCACAAATTTTGCGCATGTTGCGTATGCCCGATGGAAATACTACGGTGATAATTCAAGGAAAACGTCGATTTAAAATTGGCGATATCGTACAAGACGAACCGTATTTGAAAGCAAAGGTGGAAGCATTTTCTGATGTTCCCAATATTCAGAAAGATGAAGAGTTTACGGCCATCGTTGATTCTTTGAAAGATATTTCCATGGCGATTATCGAACAGTCGCCGAACATTCCATCGGAAGCAAGTTTTGCAATTCGAAATATTGAGAGTCCATCTTTTCTCATCAACTTCATTTCTTCCAACATGAATGCGGATGTGGAAAAGAAGCAAATGCTTTTAGAGATGAACGATTTGAAAGATCGTGCTACACGTGTGCTCGAACATCTCACCAAGGAATTGCAAATGCTGGAGTTGAAAAATCAAATCCAGAGTAAGGTAAAAACAGATCTCGATAAACAACAGCGCGAATATTTTTTAAATCAACAATTAAAAACAATTCAAGAAGAGCTTGGCGGAAATACCCCCGACAAAGAAATTTCGGAGATGCGCGAACGTGCGAAGTTGAAGAAATGGAATAAGTCGGTGGAAGAAGTTTTTAATAAGGAGATGGATCGATTGAATCGTATCAATCCCGCTGCTGCCGAGTATTCAGTGACCATGAATTACCTCGAGTTATTACTCGAGCTTCCGTGGGAAGAACATACCACTGATGTTTACGACTTAAAACGCGCAGAGAAAATTTTAAACCGCGATCATTACGGTTTGGAAAAAGTAAAGAATCGTATTCTCGAATATTTAGCGGTGATCAAGTTGAAGAAAGATATGAAGTCGCC
>JBJXGU010000106.1:0-2782 GCA_046160245.1 Bacteroidia bacterium | reverse complement strand
TTTTTTAAGGTTCGTTATTATAGGATTTTTTCGTAGAGACCGTCTAATGGTTTTAACAGTATTACAATTAATACTTTACTGAGATACCAAAAAAGCCAATATATGCATAGTTTTAAACGAGTCGAGGCGTTCAGCTAAAGGTAAATATCAACTTTTTGCCGAAAAGTAAAGCAAAAATTATGGTTAGTTTTACTTATTACTTTGCTAAGCTGGCACTTAAGATTTTTGTTATTGATAGGATACACTGTTGTAAATTCATTTGTTACGTTACCGTTTGATAACGTAACTGCTATTATCACCAAAAATATAGATGTTCTTAATTATTGATTTAGCCTTGGATGGAGTGTGTTATTTTATATAATTTGATGATCAAATAAATTCAAAGTGATTGAAAGGAACCTTTCGGGAAGAGTATTCAACCAATTAATTATTTGAAGATTGTGTAATTCGGTCCGAATATCGAGAGATCAAAACAGTAATCAATACGTTTAATCGTACCTAACTAATACCTATGAGAAAGCTACTACTCATCTCCTTACTTTGGTTTATAGGCTGCAACTCATCCACTGAAAAAAAGAATTCAACAGCAGCCGAACAACTTCAGGATTTCTTAGCAGGGTTTTCAAGTTCAGCCCCTCGAGGCCGCGGCTTGGCTAATGACGAACTTAGCAGAGAATCATTTGATCGATCGCTGTCAAAGACGAAAGCACAACTTGTCACTCTTCGTTCTATTGAACTAACTGAATTAAATGGAGATGACTTGATTGATTGGAAATTTGCTCAAAGTATTCTAATAGGTCGCGAAGTGGAACAGGAAAAAATACAAGCGTGGAGGCGTGACCCTAGATTATTTATGACCTTCACGGGAATTTCAGATGTCATAAATAAGCCAGGTGATCTACCTGAGAAAATAGAGCAAGTTAAAGCGCGCTTAACAATAGCTCCTATTCAATTGGAGAATGGAATAAAGCTAATAGATACGTACGTTCCTCGTTTTCAAGAACTCGGGCTGTTCATGGCTGAAAATGGATTTGCGCTATTTGACAAGGAATTACCTGAATTTATAGAACTCGCTGGCAAGGATACAGCGATCATAGCGCTTTCAAAAGTCGCCCGCCAATCACTTGAAAAGTACATCGACTTTATTAAGAATGAACTTCCCAAGAAGAAGTCAGGCAACTTTGCGATTGGACATGAAACATATAACCAGATGTTGAGAGGTCAATACCTTCTCGGCTATAGCAGTGACAGTTTATATGATTATGGTTGGAAAATGTTTAATAATACACTTGTCGAATTAGAGGCATTGGCTAAGAAAATTGATCCTAACAAAACATGGCAACAATTAGCCATTGAAATAAAAAATGATGGCCCGAAACCAAGCCAAATGATAGAAGCTCATCAGCAATGGGTGGACAAGGCGGGAGATCATATTCGATCACATGATCTTATTTCCATACCATGGAATGAGCGTGTTAACGTAGTGCCAAGAGCAGAATACCTACGAAAGACTTCTTACTATGGCAATTTTTCTAGTGCCAAAATGAAAGATCAGGATAGCATTTATACTTCTGAATGGATGATCAACCCCTATGAAGAGCAATGGGATGCTAAACGTAAACAAGAGTATCTGGTGGAACATGATTGGGGGGTTATTATTGTTACTGCTCCGCATGAGACTTATGGTGGTCATCACATACAAGGAATTTACCAATTAAACAATCCAAGAAAACTTAGACGAAATAATGGTATATCGATATTCTCTGAAGGATGGGGCCTTTATAATGAACAGCTTATGCAAGAAACAGGATTCTTTCCCAATGAACGTATTCACTTGAGGCAACTTCAATTGCGCTTATGGCGAAATGCACGCGTCATTTATGACGTGGGGATGCATACAGGCAAACTTACTTATGAAGAAGCGATTAGTATTATGACTGAGAAGGTAGGATTCTTGAGGTGGGCGGCACAGCTGGAAATTGATTCTGCTACGGCATCACCTGGATATTTTATTGGATACTTTACCGGCATGATGGAAATCTTGAAAATGAGAGAAGAGTTCAAAGCTAAAATGGGAGACAAATTCTCATTGAGAGACTTTCACGACCGATTAATGAAAATTGGAAATATGCCACCGACTTTGATGAGTGAAGCGTTGTTCAATGGAGTTTAAAAGAATTCCAATTAATGAGACTCCAAATTTAAACGGTATGCGTCTTAAAAATACCCCAACTACTACTTTATCTTTTTTACCTCTTTAATAATGATCTGCTTACCATCTTTCTTAATGGTATCAATCTTTACAATTCCTTCGCCATCATCATCATCCACACTGATTTGTAATTCCTTCATTTCACCATCACGCATTTTCATCATTCGATAATGTCCATCAGAACCTGTTGTTCTTCCTAATAAGAAACCAAGGGCACCAAAGATTACAGCGGTTAAAAGAATGAGTAACCAGTTTTTATTAAAATTTTCCATCATCAATTCAGTTAGTTGACGAATATCTTTCTTAAAATCAGTATACTTAATTTACACAGATTTACCTCTTGCGAGGATTGGCAATATCGATTCAACCTTATCATTTCTGATTCCATACATGAAGTCATATTCATTTACTGCGGGATCGCAGTGTGGAATGATCGCTTCCAATTTATCTCCAACTTTGTATGTTTTATTGGAGTTGGTGAACGAAATCATACCATATTCATCTGATCCAGCTGCATAGTCAAAATCGGGCTCCCCAATTACGAGCGGGTTCGGTTTATTAAGTGTGAAT
>JBJXGU010000105.1:0-14439 GCA_046160245.1 Bacteroidia bacterium | reverse complement strand
GCATCCTCTACCATGTAATGTAATCGATCTGCAGGAAAATCGGGGTCTAATGGGATGTAGGCCGCCCCAGATTTTAGTATGCTTAAAAGTATAACTGGCAATTCAGCAGTTCTTCGCATGCACACTCCAATAAAATCTCCTCCCGTAATTCCACGTGCCTGCAATCGTGCTGCCCAATGTCCTGATAAGTAATTTAATTCTTCGTAAGTAATATGTTTGTCACCTGCTACAATGGCAATGTGATTTTTCTTTAAAGTATCTGTAGTATCTTCAATACACTCATGTATCCCCAAAGGCTTTTCATGTGTGATTTTCGTGTCATTGTTTTTCTTGAAAATACCTTTTTCAATAGGAGTTATTGCATTTAGTGATTCTATTGGTTTCTCAGGATTCTCAATGATACTTTCCATAATGCAGATGAATTCCTGCATACGGATTTGCATCATCTCTTCGGTGAAAAGATCGTTGTTAAAAGTGCATTCTAGCGTCAATTGATTTCCAGTACCTGAAGCATTCAAGAAAATTTCGAAGTTTTCGAAATGTCGTGGATTCGTACTTACATCAAAAGTACAACCTTCAAAATGAAAACCTTCGGAGAAACCGATGTCTACATTAAAAACAACTGGCACTAATGGAATTCGAGAAGGGTCGCGATGAATATTTAATTTTTGAATTAAACTTCCGAAAGTAAATTGCTGATGATCGTAAGCATCGAATAAATATCCTTTTCTGGATTTCAAATATTCGTTGAAAGGTTGATTGGGTTGAATTTTACTTTTTAGTGGAAGTAAATTTACACAATGGCCCACTAAATTAAATCGGCCTTCTACATTTTGCCCTGCAGCAGGTAAGCCAACCACTAAATCTTCTTGCCCTGTTACATGGTAGAGAAACGATTCAAAGGCGCTTAACATCAGCGTGACGAAACTCGCATTCGTTTTTTTGCTTATGTCGCGCATTCCCTTGACTATTTCTTCGGGTACGATAGCGTCGATTCGCTTAGCATGAAAACTACGAAGTGCAGGACGAGAGTTATCGTTTGGAAATTCAACGACAGGAATTTCATCTTGAAATTGTTGTACCCAAAATGACTCTACCTGTTCTTGATCTTTAGAATTAATTTCTCTTGCTAACTCTTGTGCATACTGAATAAATGAAACAGCAGGCTCTAAAACAGGCATTTCGCCTTTGATGGACGCTGTGTAAATAATACTCAAATCACGCAACATCAAACTCAACGACCATCCATCACAGATAATATGATGTCCAGTAACCACTAATGTGAAATCTTTTACACCATATGAAATTAAATGTACTCGTATTAAGGGTCCATTTAACAAATCAAAAGCATGAAGCGTTGCATCTTTTGATACCTTTTTTACTAATAAATATTTTTCTTCATCTGAATGGACTACTGTTTCAATCCATGGTAGTTGAAGGCTTGTTGAAATGTAAAGGGAGTGTCCATCTTCACTAAACGTTGAACGTAGTGCATCATGACGATGAACAACCTTTGCAAAAGAATCTTTTAATAATTCTTTGTTTAAAGGCCCTGAAATTTTTAAAGTTACAGACTCATTATAGGCACAGTTAGCTGCATCTCCACCCAATAATACGGAGGTAAAGATCTCGCGTTGTGCTTCAGTCGATGTAACAGATGTTGAGTTTGGAGCGAACGGATCAAAGTCAACAGCTTCAAAAGTTAAATCGGGTGGTATTTCAGACATACAATGATAAAAGTAATTAATTATTGTTAAGTTTCAAGTATTTGCCTGGGCGAGACGGATCTGGAACGAACCAGCCTGGACTCCCATCGGGATTTTTCCCCAACATTGCTCCCGGAATGGGCGGGTTATTGGCGTTGAAGGAAGTATGAGCAATACTTGATTTCCCATTTACCTTTTGACCGTTGGTATCTCCAGGAATGAATCCAAGTTCAACAATTTCCAAGAGTGCTTCTTTAAATTTATAAATGATGGTGTCAATATCTTCTTGCGTATGTGCTTCTGTTAAGAAACAAGGGAACCCATCATAAATATGAATGCCTTTATGTCTAAGAATTAAGAATAACAAATCAATATTGTGCATATCCGAATCATATTTTGGTTTGAATAATGAACCAAAATGAACAATATGAAATGATGTTTTTAAGTGCTCACAATAGGTATTAATTTCTCGAGCAAGTCGAGTAGTATTATTTGTTAATGAATCTTGTAATGCTTCCCCTTTTTCTTTCATTCGTAACAAAACTGCTTTTGCTGCAGCAAGTGCAAAGGGATGACGAACAAAAGTTCCGGCGAAATACGTAACTCCAATTTCAGGAACACTTTTATCACCATACTGCCAATGGCCTCCATCTAATGCATCCATGTATTCACGCTTTCCTGCAATGACACCGATGGGCATTCCGCCTCCTACTACTTTGCCATAAGTACCAAGATCTGCTTTCACATTGAAAAATTGTTGTGCTCCACCTGGTAAGGTTCTGAATCCTGTTATTACTTCATCAAAAATGAGTAGACTTCCTGCTTCGGTTGTAATCTTTCTTACTTCTTGCAAAAATTCTTTTGGATGGAAATCAGCTCTTCTGCTTTGTACCGGTTCAACGAGTACAGCCGCTATTTCATGAGCACGCTCTTTGATGATGGCAAGTGCTTCCGGTGTTCCATAATCTAACACCAACATATTTTGTACTGCTTCAGGCATGATACCTGCAGCAGCCGGAATGGATTTTAATTTTTTAGTCCCTCTTAAAATTACTTCATCGTTGATTCCATGATAAGAGCCGTTGAAACAAATTATAGTTGATCGACCTGTAACGGTACGGGCTATACGAATTGCACCAAGTACAGCTTCTGATCCTGTGTTGCAGAATCCAGCACGATCATAATTGGTAAGTTCGCAAATCATCTTCGCTACATCTCCCGCTAATTCGTGTTGTGGACCCAGTTCATATCCTTTTTGTAATTGTTCTTGTAATGCTTCAACAATGAATGGAGGGTTGTGTCCAAACATGTTGGATCCAAATCCATTCAACACATCTAAATATTCATTGCCATCAATATCCCAAATTTTTGATCCCAATGAACGGTTAACTACAGGTTGATAAGTGACCTCTTTTAAATGAGGTTTGAAACCCGTTACTACACGAGGATCTGCCAAATGTGCACGGTGCTCTTGTGTATATTCTTTCGATTTTCTTGTTCTTTCATTATAGGCATTTATAAAAGCACTTAACCATTTTTGCTGGTCAATGGTAAATTGATTGTTGGCCAACTTTTCTATTCTTGCAACGGCTCCAAAGGGTTTCTTTAATTCGGTTTCTTCTTCAGCACTTACAAACGGAGTTTCGTTTTGTTGTATTGAAGTTGAATTGTTAGGAGTAATGTTCGGAACAGATGAAGGTGTTGCAAATGACACGGGAGCTTGCCCACTCATCATTTGCAATTGTTGTTGCATTACCTGCAGTTGTTGTGTAATGAGCCATTGTAAGTTTCCATTTCCTGTATTCATATTTCCTACAGGCATCACGGAAGGTGCCTGTTGTTGTGGAGTTGAAACTGCGCGAGAGGACACAGGTGGAGGCATTGGAGCCGCCATTTCAGCAGGCAGTAATTGATCGAGGTAACTAGATAAAGTATTTAACGAAGATAAATCTTCGTTGAGTTGACGGAATGTCACCTTGGTATTATACTTTTTTGTGAGGGTGAGTGCTATTTGTGTGAGAAATAGTGAGTCGAGTCCGAGCTCTACAAATCCGGCATCGCGATCAGCTCCCTCCAATTCGATACCCGAAGCTTCTTCAAGAATTTCTGAGATCTCTTTTATTATTCGTTCCTTACGTTGAGGCATAGCAGAAGAAAGTTGTGTTTTAATAATTTCAGGAGTATTATTAATATTATTTTCTTGAATGAGATTAGAACTTCCTTGTATTGGCGGGTCTAACCAAAATTCTTTATGTTCGAATGGATAGCCAGGCAATGCAATGCGATGTCTTTTTTCCAATGCGTAAAAAGTGTTGAGGTCGATGGTAATTCCATTCAACCATAATTGTCCTATAGCACTAATTATGTTTGTCCATTCGGCATCATTCAAAGTATTATCACCTAAGGAAGGAACAGCTTTTTGCGATTTAGGATCTAGGGCTTGTTGTCGAGCTAATGTAGATGCGGTATTGCGTGGACCTAATTCCAACATGATGTACTTTGGTTCATCCGTCCAAATGGCTTTTACACCTTCAGCAAAACGAACCGCTGCACGTAAATGATTTGCCCAATACATCGGATCTGTAGCTTCACTATCCGTCATCCATTTTTTAGTAACGGTTGAAAGGATTGGAATTTTCGGAGCATGTAATGTTGCTTTTCGTACGATCTCTGCAAAAGGCTCCACTATAGGATCCATCATTGGAGAATGAAAGGCATGAGAGGTATGAAGTGCTTTGCAGATGACTTCTTCTGCTTCCCACTTTTGTTGAAGTTTTGTTAATTCTTCATGAGGTCCGGCCACCACACAAAGTTGTGGACCGTTTACAGCAGCAATGGAAATTTTATCATTGAGCAAAGGAAGAATCGCTTCTTCGGGTAGTCGCACGGATAACATGCCACCTTCCGGACAACTTTGCATCATCTTTCCGCGGTTCGCCACCACCGTTAGTGCATCTTCTAAACTGAATACGCCTGCAATAGTAGCAGCAACGAATTCACCAATGCTATGTCCGATGAGTGCTTTTGGCTGTATTCCCCAGCTCATCCAAAGCTGTGCTAAACTATATCCAATGGTGAATAAAGCGGGCTGCGTATAATACGTTTGTTTTAATAATTTTTCAGCATCCGCATCACCATCTTTTGCAAATAATAATGTACGAAGATCTCGTCCCAGAATAGGTTCTAAAATTTTATTGCAACGATCCACGGCATCTTTGAAAACAATTTCATCACGATACAATGCCGTTCCCATTCCAACATATTGCGAACCTTGACCTGGAAACATAAAGACAACGCCGTTGGCTTGTTGTGTAAAATGTTGCTTCGCACTTCTTTTATTATCCGATTGCTCTAATTGAATAATAGCATCTTCATTACTTTCTGTCGAAACAAACCATCGATGAGGGAAATCGTATCTGCCTTTTTGCAAGGTGTACGATAAATCCGCTAATGATAATGTGGGATGTGTTTTTAAATATTCTTTTAATTCTTCTTTTCTAAAGGCAAGTGCGGTTTCTGTTTTTGCAGAAAGCGCAATTAATTGTTTAGTTCGTGAAATTCCGGAAGGAACGGTTTGTGGAGCCTCTTCTAAAACGACATGCGCATTGGTACC
Organism: Bacteroidia bacterium; assembly: GCA_046160245.1. Lineage (GTDB taxonomy): Bacteria > Bacteroidota > Bacteroidia > AKYH767-A > OLB10 > JAJTFW01. The sequence goes on along the minus strand of JBJXGU010000105.1, from coordinate 9,120 downwards.
ACCTACACCAAAGGAACTGACGCCAGCTCTGCGAGGAAGTAAATCGGTGTTCCATGCACTGTGTTTATCATTTACATAAAACGGTGTCTTTGCAAAATCGATTTGTGAATTTGCTTTTTCATAAAATAAATTACGAGGAATTTCTTTATGATGCAAAGCCAGTACCGTCTTAATAAATCCGGCAACACCTGCAGCAGCGGTTAAATGTCCGAAGTTCGTTTTTACAGAACCCAGTGCACAATATTGATTTTTGTTGGTATGCTCGCGAAATGCTTTTGTCAATCCTTCAATTTCGATAGGATCACCGAGCGGAGTAGCCGTACCATGTGTTTCAACATAAGATATGCTGGAGGCTTCTACTCCGGCCATGGCCTGTGCCATACTAATGGCAGCAGATTGTCCATCTACACTCGGTGCAGTAAAACTACCTTTATCACTTCCATCATTATTAAGCGCTACACCACGTACTACAGCATAAACTGTATCACCATCTGCAAGCGCATCTTCATAACGTTTTAAAACTACGATTCCTGCGCCGTCACTAAAAACCGTTCCTCGTGCTCCATCGTCAAAAGTGCGGGTATGCCCATCGTTAGAATACATCGCTCCTTCTTCGTAACGTTGTCCGCTGTTCACAGGGGAAGTAATGGAAGATCCTCCCGCCAATACCATATCACATTCTCTGTTCCATAGTGCATTGCAAGCTTGTGCAATCGCAGTTAAAGAAGTGGAACAAGCAGTATGTACACTCACAGCCAATCCTTTCAAATTTAATTCGTAAGCGATGCGTGTGGCGATATAATCTTTTTCATTTTGTGTCATCGCGAGGAAAGAACCTACACGACGAACGGCATCTGGATTAGAGAGGACATTATTTAAATAGTAAGTATTGTTTCCCATTCCGGCAAAAACACCAATCAATCCATCATAACGGTTGGGGCTATACCCTGAATGCTCCAACGCATTCCAAGCCAATTCTAAAAAGACGCGTTGTTGTGGATCGGTTATTTTAGCTACATTAGGATTCATCTGGAAAAATGCGGCATCAAATCCTTTGGCATCATTAATCACACCACGAGCTCTTACGTAATTAGGATCGTTCACTAGATCAGAAGGTAACGATGGATCTAATTCTTGTGGAGTAAAGAAGCGAATACTTTCTACTCCATTTTTTAAATTATTCCAAAACGCATCAACGGTTTCCGCTCCGGGGAATCGCAATGACATTCCGATAACGGCCACTGCATCTTGCACCGACTGCGTTCCTTTTTGATGACGCGCTTTTGCTCGCGCTTCCATGTCTTTTTTCAGACTTTTGTTATTTTCTTTTCCATCTATACTTGCAGATAATGCAGCGATGGTTGGATATTGATATACTTTTATGACAGACAAATCAATGGCATGTTCCATTTTCAAAAGCGCAACGGATTGCAAGGCCAATAAGGAATTTCCTCCTAAGTCAAAGAAGTTATCGTTGATGCCAATCGGCTCAATATTTAATAATGATGACCAAAGTTGACAAAGTATTTTTTGAGTTTCGTTTTCAGCAGCTACGAATGGGATCCCCAACTCCGGACGTTTTGTATCAGGAATTGGCAATGACTTACGATCAATTTTTCCACTGGGAGTGCGAGGTAAATCGTCCAATTGAACGATAGCCGATGGCATCATATAATCGGGAAGCATCGTCTGTAAAAAAGTACGCACTTCTTTAACCTGAAGTTCATGTCCTTTTTCAAAAACGAGATAGCCCACTAATTTTTTCTCTCCAGGTTTGTCTTCACGTACAGCAGCGGCAGCTTGAATTACATTTTTAAATCGACCCAATGCAACCTCAATTTCACCTAACTCGATGCGATAGCCACGAACTTTTACTTGTCCATCAATCCTTCCTAAGTATTGAATATTTCCATCTGGGAGTTTCTTTGCTAAATCTCCAGTCTTGTAAAGTCTTTCTGAAGTATTAAATGGATTCGATGTAAATCTTTCTTTCGTTAAATCATCTCGATTTAAATATCCGTCGGCTAAGCAAAGTCCGGAAGCAAATAATTCTCCTTCCTCACCATCTTTAACAGGTTTTCCATTTTCATCCAACAAATACACTAAGGAATTTTTTATGGCTTTACCAATAGGAGGCAACAACGGCCACGTGGCTGGTGTACCTTCTAACAGGTACGAAGTAACGACATGTGTTTCGGTAGGTCCGTAGTGATTGTATAATTTGCAGTGCGGAATGCGATTAAAAAAATCGATGATAGCAGGAGTTACTTGTAGTTGTTCTCCTGCAGTGATCATTTCATGCAAACAAGATAAGTTCGCATTCGTTTTTTTAGATAACTCGCACAAACTTTGCAAGGCAACGAAAGGAAGAAAAATTCGATTAATATTATTTTCTTCTATATAATTTAAAAGCACAGGAGCATTTAATCTTTCTTCATCGCCAATTAAACAGATACATCCGCCATCGCACCAAGTACTAAATATCTCCTGAAAGTGAACATCAAAACTAATTGGCGCAAATTGAAGGGTACGACCCTCATCATGAACGCCCGTTTGGTGCAACTGCCAATCTATCAAATTCATCAATGCCTTGTGTGGCATCTTTACCCCTTTTGGCTGACCAGTAGATCCGGACGTAAAAAGCACATAAGCTGCTTGATCTTTATTAATATTTAAGTCAGGGTTTTTAACTTCTTTTACTTTCTTGATGGATTGAATGTCAATAATTTGATAGCCACCTTGGGGTATTTTATTTCCGAGATAAGCATTACTCACCATCACTGGAATCTTACTGATTTCAGCCATATATTGAAGTCGCTCCATCGGATAGTCAATATCGAATGGGACATAAGCCGCTCCAGCCTTCAAGATTCCCAAAATGGCAACCATTAAGTCACAAGAACGCTCTAAACATACACCTACAAAACCATTTTTTACACCGTCGATTTGTCCCAAATGATGGGCTAGGGCATTTGCTTGGTTGTTTAGCTCAGCATAACTAAGCGAGTGTTTTCCATGTAAAACCGCCTGTTTGTCAGGGTGTTGTGCAACCCTGGCCTCTACAAGTGAATGGATATTTTTAAAAGTTGACATGATGTGTATCGGGCGACAGTCTGATTTTATGTCGGGCAACCGAGCTATATTTTACTCACAATAAAGGTAAAAGTTTCATTGATACGAACACAAAACTACATTAATATATAGGGAGACATTACAATTTCATAAATGAAATTTTAGTTCTTAGTTTTCACTCGGATTTTTCCATCAAAATTCGGGTCAAAATGGCAGTTTCCCACCTTTGGCAAGCATATTGACTCGTGTGGAATCTTATCAAAAAGCTATAAAAATCAAAAAAAGAGATATGACAACTCCTACAGGTAAAATTAATGTACAAACGGAAAATATTTTTCCTATCATCAAGAAGTTTCTTTACAGTGATCACGAAATATTTTTAAGAGAATTGGTGGCCAATGCGGTGGATGCAACTCAAAAATTTAGTGCGCTCAATCGCATGGCAGAAAAGCCGGTGGAAGCGGGAGAACTTTATGTAGAGGTAAAAATCGATAAAGAAAATAAAACCTTACATGTTATTGATCGCGGTGTTGGGATGACCGGTGAAGAAGTGGAAAAATACATCAACCAAATTGCTTTCAGTGGTGCTGAAGAGTTTGTGAATAAGTATAAAGACCAGTCGGGCGCACAGCTTATCGGAAAATTTGGTCTTGGATTTTATTCTGCATTTATGGTGTCGGATCACGTAGCTTTGCACTCACGTTCATGGCTAGCCGAAGAAGGCGATGCAGTGCGTTGGACATGCGATGGAAGCCCATCTTACAACATGGAAAAATTAGCGAAAAACGATCGTGGTACCGAAGTAATTTTAGACATCAATGATGATTCTATTGAATTTTTAGAACCAGCTCGTATTCGTACTTTGTTAAGTAAATATTGCGGATTTCTGCCTGTTGAAATTCGTTTTGAAGGAGAGAAAATAAACAATACAGCACCAGCTTGGGTCAAGAAACCTACGGAGTTAACGGACGAAGATTATAAGGCTTTTTACAAAGAATTATATCCTTTCGCCGAAGAACCTTTGTTTTGGATTCATCTCAATGTAGACTTCCCCTTTAGTTTAACTGGAATTTTGTACTTCCCGAAATTGAAAAAGAATTTAGAAGTTCAAAAAAATAAGATTCAATTATACTGCCGACAAGTATTTGTGACGGATGCGGTTGAAGGGATTGTTCCCGACTTCCTTACTTTGTTACATGGTGTTATCGACTCACCGGATATTCCTTTAAATGTTTCCAGAAGCTATTTGCAAAGTGATTCGAATGTGAAAAAGATTAGCAATCACATCTTGAAAAAAGTTGCTGATAAATTAGAGGAACTGTTTAAAGAGAACCGAAACGATTTTGAAGCAAAGTGGGATGATATCGGTGTATTTATCAAGTACGGAATGTTGAGTGAAGAAAAATTCTTCGAGCGCGCAAATAAATTTTGTTTGTTGAAGAACGTCGATAAAAAATATTTCACATTCGAAGAATACCGTACGCTCATCAGCCTAAACCAAGAGGACAAAGACAAAAAAGTAATTTATCTCTATACTACGAATCCTGAAGATCAATATGCATATATCGAATCAGCAAAGAAAAAAGGGTACGATGTATTGTGGATGGATGGTGTAATTGATACGCATTTTGTGAATTTTATTGAGCAAAAAGTGGAGAACGGTAGCTTTGCTCGTGTGGATGCTGATACCATCGATAAGCTCATCAGCAAAGAAGAAAATCGGATCTCTAAACTCACGGAAGAAGAGCAAACACAATTGAAAGAACTCATAGAAACGGTAGTGAACAAGGATACCTATCATGTGAGTGTGTCCGCATTATCGGAAGACGATGCTCACATCTTATTAACGCGTCCCGAATTCATGCGTCGAATGAAGGAGATGTCGGCCAGTGGAGGCGGAGGTTATTCCTTTATGGGTGAAATGCCCGATCAGTACAATATGGTTTTAAATAGCAATCATCCGTTCGTTGGTAAAATTTTGGGCGAAACAGACGCTACACTGAAATCAAGTTTGATGCAGCAAGCGGTAGATCTAGCCCTTCTAAATCAAGGATTATTGAAAGGCGAAGCACTCTCCGATTTCACGAAAAGAAGCATTGATTTATTAAATAAGTAATTGGTATAATAGAAAAGCACTTAGGGTGGTGAGAGCAGAAGCTTTTCACTACCCTTTTTTCATGTATATATATTTTAAATTGGAAATTATCACAGCCGCAATCTATTCCCTTTGCTCTTTAGCCATTTGCAAACACTTGTATTCGACTAGAAGCGTTTAAAATACGACTATTCAAAATCAGTGCATTACTTTTGTCCTCATCAAACCGAAAAAAAAATTTATTAACAAAATAACAATCTCAGGTAAAATTCAGCGAGAAAAGAGTGAATAATACTTCTGAATTATTACCTTTGAATTCTAAACGAATCAAGCATTATGAGTCTCGAAATTACAGCAGTATTAAGAAGTTCTCTTCCAGAGCAAAAAGGAACCGGGAAAAATGGAGAGTGGGTGAAACAAGATTTTATCGTGGAAACGGAAGATCAGTATCCAAAGAAAATTTGTATGAGTGCATGGGGCGACTTGGTGAAGCAATTCAACGGGTATGCTATCGGCACTCGTCTTAAAATTTCTTTTCGAATTGAATCACGTGAGTACAATGGTCGTTGGTATACCGACGTTCGTCCTTGGAGAGCGGTGGTTGATGGCTCTGCAGCCGCAAGTCCTGTAGCGATGGATGCGCCTGCAAACTTTGCTACTTCTGGTAACGAACAAAGTCAACCTGCTGCTACTTCTGTAGAAGATGATCTACCATTTTAATAAATGAGCAAGTCGCAATTCAGTAGTGAATTGTAACTAAATAATTACCCAATCAAACCATAGATTGAAAGCCCCGCCTGAAAAGGATGGGGCTTTTGCTTTAGATGGAAAGAGAAACTACTTTTTTCAGTCCCAAGAAATTACTCTTGAATTCCGAAAGAAACCTCAATCATTTTATTATTTTTACCAAAGAAATATAGATTGTTATGATGATAAATAGAAGAATTCTCCTGATCGTATTATTGTTTACTACTACTTTTTCATCCGCGGATGAGGGGATGTGGTTGCCTCAGCTATTGCAACAAATGAATGCTGCAGAGATGCGATTGAAAGGGTTACAGATTCCAGTAGAAGAAATTTATAGTGCGAATAAGAACAGCTTGAAGGATGCTGTCGTTCTTTTTGGCGGCGGTTGTACGGGTGAAATTATTTCAGCGCAAGGATTATTGTTAACCAATCATCATTGTGGTTTTGGACAAATTCAAGAGCACAGTACCCTTGAACATAATTATTTGAGAGATGGGTTTTGGGCGATGTCCATGAAAGAGGAGTTGCCATGTCCCGGATTAACTGCAACGTTCATCATTCGCATGGAAGATGTAACTTCTTCTTTTACGAAAGCACTAGAAAATTTAAATGAAGAGCAACGCAATGCAAAGATCAAAGAAATTTCAACAGCACTCGAGAAAAAAGCCATCGAAGGAACGCACTATGAAGCTCGCGTTCGACAATTTTATTCGGGCAATGAATTTATTTTAATTGTGTCGGAAACGTTTAAAGATGTACGTTTGGTAGGCGCTCCTCCATCATCCATTGGAAAGTTTGGCGGTGATACCGACAATTGGATGTGGCCCCGACACACTGGAGATTTTTCTATGTTTAGAGTGTATGCCGGAAAAGATAATAATCCGGCTGATTATAGCGCAGAAAATATTCCATTTGTTCCCCGTCATTTCTTTTCAATTTCTACCAAGGGAGTGCAAGAAAATGATTTTACCATGGTATATGGTTTTCCTGGTCGTACCCAAGAGTATATTTCATCGTATCAAGTAAGTACCATTGTTGAGGTGACAAATCCGAATCGTATTAAAGTTCGTACAGCTCGTTTGGAGGTGATGGGAGAGTCGATGAGAAGTAGTGAAGGTTTACACTTAAAGTATGCCGATAAGCAAAGCGGGGTGAGTAATGCATGGAAGAAATGGAAAGGAGAGAGCAAAGGGTTGCTTGCAGCAAAAGGAGTAGAAAAGAAGCAAGTGTTCGAAGTTGATTTTAAATCATGGTATTCAAAATCGGATGCGTCGAATAAAAAATACTCCATGGTGTTACCCTCTATTGAATCACTATATAAAAACATTAGACCTTATTTATCAGCGAACGATTATTATGCAGAAGCTGCCTTTGGTGTAGAAGTGATTAGCTATGCGATGGGCTTAAAGAATTTAGTGGAGATGACGTTAACGGATAAACCCGATACAGCAAAAATTAGAACGGAGGCGGAAGCAAATAAAGCGAGTGTATCGGGATACTTTAAAGATTACGACGCAAATACCGATCGTAAGATGATGGCCACACTACTTAAAATTTTTGATGATGGCGTAGCTGATTCACTGAAGCCGGTTTATTTTACGGTACTGCGTGAACGTTATAAATCAGATTTCGTGAAAATGTCAGACGCCATTTTTGATAAAAGTGATTTGGATGAAGAAGAGGAGATGGATGAGTTGTTTGTTAAGTTTGGGAAGTCGAGTGCAAAAGAAATAAAGTCGGACCCCGCCTATCAATTGGCAGATGCATTATTAACCTTCTATCGTAATCGTGTTGCTGATAAAGTGAAATCTTTTAATGCTGATTTATCATTGTTGAACAGATTGTACATGGAAGGACAAAAAGAAATGTTGTTCGAAAAAAAATTATATCCTGACGCAAACAGTACACTTCGTTTGGCTTATGGACAAGTGCGTGGCTACGAAGCACGCGATGCGGTTTATTTTAATTTCCAAACCGATTTAGATGGGATTATGGAGAAATATATTCCCGGTGATGAAGAATTTGATTTGCCAATGCGTTTAGTAGAATTACATAAATCGAAAGACTATGGTCGCTATGGAGTAAACGGAACCGTTCCCGTCGCATTCATTGCAACGAATCATACTACAGGAGGGAACTCGGGAAGTCCGGTATTAAATGCAAAGGGAAATTTGATTGGCACCAATTATGATCGCGTCTGGGAAGGTACCATGAGCGACATCTTATTTAATCCCGAAATTTGTAGAAACATCACTTTAGATATTCGCTACACTTTATTTATCGTCGATAAATTTGCTGGAGCAAGACGATTGATTGATGAAATGGACCTAGTGGATTAGCAGAGTGAGAAACAGAGTGAGAAACAGAGTGAGAGCGAGGATAACACAGAGCGAGAAAAAGTGTGAGTGCGAGGATAATACAGAGCGAGAATCAGAGTGAGTGCGGAGAATTGTAGATAGTGCTGCGCACTCACGCTCTTTCTGTTTCTGTATATGCTGTCGCGAGTTCTCGCGGTCAGCATATACAACTCGCGGGCGATAGATACAGCAACGCCTTCATCAGTAACGACGAAGGCGTTTACTTATTAGTTGGTTGGATTAGTTTTTAATATACTCTAGAGAACGAATCGCTCCTGCATTATCAGTTGCAGATAAATACAACACATCGTTTTCTAAAACCACAATGGTCCAAGCACGATTTAAATCTACAGATTTGAAATTCGAATTGGTATACGTGATAGAAGTAGAGTCACCAAAAGTAAAACCACTTAACTTCACATAAGCTTTTGTTAATTTAGCATCAATAGAATAGCTACCTAATAATGTAGTGTCTAAACTAATGTTACTATTAACATCGTACTGCTTCACATTGATAGCAACACTACCACCATTGAAACTCCAAGTTTCATGTGAGTCGTTACTATTGGCAAAAATGACTTTCCAGTTTTTTTGAATTTTTTCATTCAATTTTTTTTCTGAAAGTAATAAGTCGTTTTGTTCGCACCCCGTAAGGCTAATCATAACCAATCCTGCCAGCGCCATTAAAAGATTTTTCATGCGTTTAATTGTTTTTTGTGTCTTTATACCATCAGAATACAATCAAAGGTACATCTAATATTCGCTAAAACATTACAAAAATCAGTTTTTTGCGTTTCGAATACGTTGTTCGATCTTGGTGGTAGAGTATCCTTCAACAAAAGGAATGGT
>JBJXGU010000104.1:0-10873 GCA_046160245.1 Bacteroidia bacterium | reverse complement strand
TACTGTACTAAATTCAGCATTCACCGTTGGCTGCCAAGGCTGTCCTTGACCCCAGGTACTCATGGGTCCACTGATGGTATTAGGGTCTCCACCTTGAATCACAAAGCCCGGAACTACACGATGAAATGCAGTGCTATCAAAAAATTGCGTGCTCACCAAGCTGTCGAACATATTCACATGATTGGGTGCGATAAGCGGATACAATTCAATTGTAAAAGTTCCCAAATAGGTTGTATCGCGGTGCGTTACAATTTGATAAATAGGCTTATCAACTCCTTGAGCCAATAGATTTGAGGCCGATAAGCTAAAGAGAAGACAGAGGGAGAGTAAGCATTTTTTCATGTTCTAAAAGTACTAAAATTTGAATAAAGGAGGGGCTATAGGCTAAATATTTCCTCTTTTCATTTGAATTTATCTTATTAAAAAAGTGAGACAAACCCTCCTCCACATTCCATTGAGACCTTCAAACGGCAAAAATTAAGATTAATTAGCATTCATCGCTCTCTTATTTGTGCAAAAACTATTACCGATACCTCTCTGGAACTTTTTTTATTTAGATACGTACAAGTACGATCTAATTCAACAACATGAAAAAGTTTACTCAAATCATTATCAGTGCACTCTTGCTACTTCACATCACCAATGGTGCACATGCGCAATTGGTTTATCCTGGCACTGTAGATACACTCACTGGTGTAGAAATGGTGTTTGATTTTTCGACACAAGGTATTCCTAACGATTATCCGGATGCAGCAGCTCGTGCATTTCGCGATGCTCGTGGACAAATTCAAATGATCGCAAGCCATTATGATTGTTATCGATTAAAAGGTTCCGATTTCACAACACTAACGCGTGATTATGCTAACGGTCCTGTATATACGTCAGCTTTGAATGCAACCTATTCCAATTTTAATCAAAATTTATGGATTGCAGCTCCCTATACTACAGACGGAGTAAATATACATTCGTTGGTTCATGCAGAGTTTAACGGACCTACAACAGCGAACTGGCACAATGCAATTACTTATGCTTCTTCAAACGATACTGGAAAAACATATACTCAAGTTGCTTCGCCCAATCATTTGGTGTGGGCTTTGCCTTATACCTATTTAGCGGGAAGTGGTCCTTGCGGATACTTCGGACCGAGTAATATTGTTTTAAATCCAACAGATGGGTATTACTATTGTTTAATTGGTCTTCAAGATCGCGGCATACAATTAACGGGAACCGGATTAATTCGTACGAATAATTTAGGAGATCCGCTCAGTTGGAGAGGATGGGATGGAACCGGCTTTAATGCGACGCTGGGAAATCCATATGCTCCCGGATTCACGGGCCCAACAGGACATACATTAACTCCGTTAAATGATTTGAATGATAACATCGGAACAATGAGTGAGAGTTTAACTTTCAACACCTACTTTAATAAATGGATGCTGGTTGGTTCCTCTCAACAAACTATCAATGGATCCACTGTGTATGGATTTTTCTATTCCTTATCTGATGATTTAATTCATTGGTCATTTCGGAAACTCATCAAGCAAATGCCTATTAGTTGGTCACAAAGTAGTTATCCTAAAGTGTTGTATCCGTCCATCATTGATCCAACGGATACATCCAGAAACTTTACATATAGCGGGCAGGAGGTTTACATGTATTACACCAAAATGAATAGTAATACAGATCGTGATTTAGTAAGAATGAAAATTCGATTTAACAAAGAAACCATCACCCCAACATTCACCATTAATTCAACCACAGAAAATACAACCACTGCTTTAGATGCAAACTATGGTGATGGAAGTGCGATTTCTCGTGTTGCAGGAAATACATCTGTAACCCTACGATCTGTTATATTAGAATCAAATGCAAGACCTCCGTATTATAATGATAGTATTTTTACTGTCAACTTTAACATTCCGGGAGCCGGTGCGCAAACCATTTCATTAAGTGCTAATTTACCAGAAATAAAATATCCCATTTTGTTTAATGGATTTTCACAACCTGGAGCGGTAGCAAATACCGCCTCCTTTGGTGATCAAGTAAACTCCACGATGATGATGAATATTAATTGCAACAACAAGAGTGGATTTTTAGTAAATGGAACCAATACAACATTACAAGGACTTGCCATTTATAATGCTTCCAATGCAGCGATTAATATTTATGATGGAAGTGCCAATCAAGTAAAAGGATGTTTTCTTGGAATGACGAGTACGGGAATTCGAAATGCAACTTATCCCGAGCTGAACATTGAAGGTATTGACATTGGAGGAATTGGTACAGACGCCTCTCCCAATAACATCATTGGCGGCACTACAAATGTAGATCGAAATGTAATTGCGGGCGGAATTATTATTCGTGGAAATGCAAGTACAGGAAATAAAATTTATGGTAATTATATTGGAACCGACATTACAGGTGATACTGCCATCGACAGAAATTCAGCAGGAATTCAATTATACGATAGTGCATCCTACAATGAAATTGGCGGCGTTAATGCAAACATGGGAAACTTAATTTCAGGGAATGATGATTACGGAATTGTCATGTACGGATCTCGAACTTCTTATAATTCTGTTCTTAATAATTATATCGGCGTAAAATCTGATTTGCAAACAGCGCTCGACAATGGTTTATATTCCATTCGAATTTATTCGGGCTCACATCACAATCAAATTGGTTCATCTGCCGGTGGCAATGTAATTGGACCCGCTTCATCAGCCTTAATTATCATTGATGATAGTCCGTACAATACGGTACAAAATAATTTCATTGGTACCGATGCAAGTTTAACTTCCGATCTGGGTATTAACGATGCCGCTATTGTTATTGATGGAACTCCTTCCAATTACAACACCATTGGGGGTACAGGCATTAATGAAAGTAATATCATAGCGAATAGTTTAGCGGGTATTGTTACCACCAATGGAGGATATAGCAATCGTTTTTTAAGCAATCGTTTTATAAACATTGACGAAATGTCAATCGATTTAAAAGGAGATGGAGTGAGCAACAACGACAATTTAGATCCAGATCCAACGACAGGAGCCGCTAATAATTATTTACAAAATTTTCCAGAGATGTTTGATGCCGACAGTGTAGCTGGCGGAGTTCGAGTTTGCGGAGAATTAAATAGTAATATCAATGAAACTTTTATTTTACAGATTTACAAAAGTGAAAATCAAACGGCCTCCACATTTGGAGCAGCTGAAGAGTTAATCGGTTCTTTGAATGTAACTACTGCCAGCAATGGTATCGTTCAATTTTCAACCATCATCAACACGCCTGTTAACAGTGGAGATTATATTTCCGTTTCAGCTACCGACAGCAGTGGAAACACTTCGGAGATTGGCGAAAACTGGATGATTGGCAATGGAAGTAATTTAAATCCTACCTTTATTTGGCTTAGCGCAACATCTATTCCTGAAAACTCTGCAATGGGAACAGTGATTGGGACCTTTACAGGACAAGATCCTGATTTATGCGACACGCATACATTTGCATTGGCAAGTGGATCTCAATCACAAGGAAATAGTTCGTTCCAAATTGTAGGGAATGAGTTACGAGTAAATGGAAGTTATAATTTTGAAATTCAAAACAATTATAATTTACGTGTGCGTTGTACCGATCAGAGCGGAGGTTATTATGAGAAAGCATGGCCCATTACTATTTCGAATGTTAATGAAGCGCCAACTAGTCTCAACTTAACAGGAAATACCGTTTCAGAAAATCAACCCATCGGAACTAATGTAGGATTATTCTCTTCGGTTGATCCAGATGCTGGGGCTACTACCTTTACTTACTCTTTGGTATCTGGTATCAACAGTCAACACAATTCTTCTTTTAGCATTGTAAATAATCAACTCAAAACGGCAGCCATATTAGATGCTGATACAACACCGCAATTATTTATAAGAGTTAGAACTACAGATGCTGGTGGATTGTATTATGAGAATATGTTTACTGTTGGAGTAACCGGAATTAATGAGCCTCCAACTGGAGTAACGGCGAGTTCAAATTCGATTCCTGAAAATCTTCCTTCCAATTCAACCGTCGCCGTTCTTGATGCGGTAGATCCTGATGTAAACGACACGCACATATTTACATTGGTGAGTGGAACAGGAAGTACGAATAATAATTTGTTTACCGTACAAGGTTCCAATCTGCGTGCAAGCGCTCCTTTCGATTTTGAAACTGCTACTCCATTATCTATTCGTGTGCGTACCGTTGATTCACAAAGTCAAGCTTTTGAAGAAGTAATTGTACTTACCGTAAGTAATGTAAATGAAGCGCCGACTAATTTGGCTATGTTAGTAAATACGACCAATGAAAATCAGAGTATAGGAACAATGGTTTCTTCAGTTTCTTCAACTGATGTGGATGCAGGAGATTCTCATACATACACATTGGTTACTGGTGCAGGAAGTACCAACAACACTTCCTTTACAATTTCCAATGGACAACTCCTCACTGCTGCTGTTTTAGATTATGAAATAACGCCTACCATGAGCATTCGAATTCGAACTACAGACGCAGGTGGATTAAGTTATGAAAAAACGCAAACGATCATCTTGCAAAATACGAATGATGCGCCAACGGCAATCACGCTTTCTGCAAATGCGATCAATGAGAATCAAACATCTGGAACCACCATTGGAAATATCACAAACACGGATCAAGATGTTGTCGACACCCATACTTATTCGCTTGTATCGGGTTCGGGTGATACACACAATGCATTATTTACGATTAACACAACCCAACTGTTAAGTGCTTCCAATTTCGATTTCGAAACACAGCCAAGCTTATCTATACGACTACGTGTTACTGATAGTCAGGGAGCGATGTATGAATCAATAAAAAGCATACAAGTAAATAACATCAATGAAACTCCGTTAACCATGAGTATCAATCACGATACCATTAGTGAAAATTTACCTGCTGGAACATTAGTTGCAAATTTAACAGCGACAGATACAGATGCCAACGACACGCATACCTATCAATTTACGACAGGACCTGGAAGTACAGACAATGGATCCTTCACTATTTCAGGAAGTACATTACTAACCGCACAGCCTTTCGATTTCGAGACTCAATCATTATATTCAATTCGAATTAGAACAACGGATGCAGGTGGATTGAGTATTGACAGTGCCTATAGCATAAGCATTATTGATGTCAACGAATCCGTTTCATCTATACTTGAAGCAAATACAAGTGTTGGATTTGAAATAGCACCCAATCCGGCACAAGAGAATGTGTCGATTCACTCTACAACAAAAATGGATGTTATTCGAATTTACAATGGGTTAGGAGAATTGGTCTATGATGAAAAATTAAATGACATGCACCAAACAAACATCCCATGTAAAAATTATGCACGTGGAATGTATACGGTCTTAATTATTGATTCGAACAACAATCAATATTTTAGGAAAGTGGTGTTGAATTAATTTTATCATGCAAAATCAATGCAATGACAACATAGGGGCGTAGCCCTGACTTCATCGTAGAAAAAAATTCGAATAAAAATGTAGGGGCGTAGCCCTGACATCGTCATCGAAAAACAATAGCAGTGATGTATAATTGGGTGTTGGTATTGGCCATTGATTTAATGATTTGATCTAACGAAGATATCAGGGCGCTGCCCCTATTGACTTTGATGCTATTTCGTTTTATTACGAAGATATCAGGGCGCTGCCCCTCCATACATTTGTTGATGCTCGAGCTATTTAAATTGTAACATTCTAATATACTTTTAGAATTATCAATTTAAATCACAACCCTTTCTTAAAATCGGCCCAGCTCATTTTTTTGTAAATATCGTCGCCGTAATAGATAAGAATTTCGGAAAGTACTTTTGCTTCGAGGAAAAAAGGAATAGCATCTATTATTTGATCTTTTTCATCGAGGATGGTAAGGCTTGGTAACACAAAATTATTTTTTGTGAAAGGTAAAGTGAGTGGATGGAAGGGAAATTTATCTTGAGGCAACTTTTGATACAAACTATCATTCCAAAACAATGGTTTCTTTAATTCGGGATTGAAATCTACCAAATCGAATTTCTTTAGTGGTTTTATCAGAAGCGAATCGGTAAAAACACCGCGTTCCATCACTTGGCATGAATTACACCAATAAGTATGCATAAAAACTAATTTCTTTTTTGAACTTTTATAATTTCCATCAAAAACATTTTCGGGGAACAGCCAATTCAATAGCAACAATTTTTCACTAATCGTTGAATCGCGAAAAGCGATATTAAAGGCTGCTGTAAAATCTTCCAAGGAAGAATTGCGATATACATTCTCCAATGTAAAAACCAGAATGGGCTCAATTTTCTCTCGATCGAGATAACCCGGTGCCAATAATTTTATTTGAAATTCATTTTTCTTCGGATCATAACCATTCAAAAAAATCGTGCTTGGATACATTAATTTTCCTTGCAATAATTCAATGGCTAATGGATGTGGAGTTTTAGGAGCCGCGCTGGTAGGTTTGTATTCTTTCCCTTGAAAGATGACCGTATCTTTTCCTTCGGCATCAAACTTCACTGAATAAAAATTCTGATTTAAATAAAATGCAATTGAAGAATCCGAATACGTGGTTGCCATCATGCGCTTGCACCATCCGCACCAGTCCGTGTAAAAATCAAGCAGAATGGGTTTGGGTTGTTTTTTTACTGCCTCCTGTGCTTCTTTTAAAGTCATCCATCTCACTAAGCTTGTCTCTTTTTTTTTAGCCGATACTTGGGGGGTGAAATATAAAAATGCAATGAGAAGTAGGAGTTTCGCTTTGGTCATATCTTAATCTATATTTTACAAAGATATAAAGGGGAAAAAGAACTATTCCTATAAATTGATGAAATAAATACCATTGGGAATAAAAAAGGATTGGCACATTAAAATTCCTAGCCTCTTCCCCAATGTCATTAAGTTAAGCATCAAGATGCCAAAGGCATCACATGTTTATAGAAAAAAAAGACCGCAAAAATATACGACCCCGAAGGGGTCGAACAACAACAATCCGCATTTTTTCTATAAACATATGACCCATTCTGGGTCAGAATTCCTTAACTTAATGACATTAGCCTCTCCCCTCGCGATGCTTCACGACCTCTCTCCATCCTCTCCTGAAGGCGAGGACAAGGATGAAGAGGGAGTTTTAATAATTTATTTTCAAATAAGGATTTGAGGGTATAAATAAAATCGATTTCAATGTTGTTCCTAGCCTCTCCCCGGCCCTCTCCAATGGAGAGGGAGTTTCAGTCATTATTTTGGGATTTGAAGTAGGCAATATCTAAATTGAAATTCTACTTTCCACCTGGTGTTCTACCTGGAGTATAAGGAGCCTTTATTTGATCAAGTGTAGTTTCGATATTTTTCATTTCGGTACCGATGGATTTTAAATCAGTAATGACTTGGTTCAATTCCTTTTGAGCAATGGCTAATGATTTACGATAAGAGCCTGTGGGAGCAGTTGTCGTATTCCACATTCCATATTCGATCGTTCCTACTCGGTCGTTAATAGAAGGAGCTGTTTCGAATTCGCGCTTGGCCATAGATCCATCTCCAAATAGTTTTAGATTAACTGCATTCATTCGAACTTGAATATCATGCAAGCTTTTCACAAGAGCTGGAGTTGTACTTGGCGTTTCTAGTAAAGCTTGTTTAATGAACTTCAATTGATTATTAATTTCATTTCTATATTCATTTGTTCCTCCCAATACTCTACGCATTTCAGAAACTTCTTTACAGAAATCATCATATGCCTTTTTATCAGGAGTCGTAAATGTATTCAAGTTTAAACTTCTTATTGAGAATAGCTGAGAGGGTACTAATTCAGTGGTGATTCCATCCTCCACCTTGCTAAGTGTGACGCTATAATTTCCAGGCATAGCCAATGCGCCTTCAGGATTTTGGTCCCATGGATTGTTGGGATCAGGTTTGTAAAAGTTAACTGGGTTCGTAGCGGCATAACGCAAATCCCAGGTGAGGCGTTTCAATCCTTTCTTAGGTGCTGTCTTAATATTTCGTACTGGCGTACCGTTAGCATTCTTAATTGTAAAAATTAAATAAGGATCTGCTTGATTATCTTCCAGTCGAATAGAATCGGCAGACGGATAATAAACCGGCTCGCCTTTTTTAATTTTTTCCTTTTCGATTTCTTGTCTTTTCTCTTTGATGGTTTTAATATCATCTTTTAGATAATAAGTAAACACAGTTCCTTGCTTCGGATTCTCACAAGCATAAAAGCTTTCGCCTAAAAAACCTTTCAATGGGAATCCATGCTCTTGATATTCTATAAACTGAACACTTTCTTTAATGGGATATATTAAAGCCGACTGATCCAAATCGTCGACCTTCATTTTTCTTAAAGGAGAATAGTCATCTAAAATATAAAATCCTCTTCCGAATGTTGCTAAAACCAAGTCACTTTCACGCTCTTGAATTTCCATGTCGCGTACAGCTACAGTTGGAAGTCCGCCTTTCATTTGCGCCCAACGACTGCCGCCATTAATACTGCAGTAAACACCAAATTCGGTTCCTACAAAAAGTAAATTTTTGCTAATAGGATCTTCAACCATGCAATAAGTGCTTCCTCTTTCAGGCAAGTTATTGGAGATGGATGACCATGTTCGGCCACCGTCAACGCTCTTAAAAATATACGGTTTGAAATCACCATATCGATGATGATTAAACGTTGCATAAAATACATTTTTATCGTGACGCGATGCCACAATTTGATTCACATACGTACGATCTGGAACGCTGGGGAAAGATTCAATCTTTATCCAATTTTTTCCTCCGTCGGTGGTAACATGAATGAGTCCATCATCCGTACCAACTACCAAATGATTTTCATCGAAGGGAGATTCCGCAATGGAAACGAGTTGTCCGTAAATATCTGTCGACTGATTTTTTGCAACTGCATCCATGCTCCACACTTTTCCCATCACCGGTAATTTATTGCGATCAATTTGGCGCGACAAATCACCGCTTATGGCAACCCAATTTTCACCACGATCATCGGAACGGAATAATTTATTGGCTCCAAAATAGAGACGCGTATTTGTATGTTTTGAAATGATGATAGGAGCATCCCAATTCCATCTTAAGCCCAGTTCACCTTCACCTTCCACCGGTTTTATATCGAGGGCTTCACCGCTTTTCTTATCATAACGAACAAGACCCCCATATTGTGATTCAGAATAAACGATATTTGGATCTTTAGGATCTACTACGGTTTCAAATCCATCTCCACCGGTGGTGATCACCCAATCCATATTATGAATGCCGTTGGCGCTTTTAGTTCTGGAAGGGCCACCCAATGTATTATTATCTTGCGTACCTCCGTAAACGTTATAGAATGGCAAATCATTATCGACTGCCACTTTATAAAATTGAGTGATGGGTAAATTAGATTTAAACTCCCAATTTGCAGCATAATCAAATGTTTCGTACAGTCCACCATCACAACCTGCTAACAGATGGTTTGTGTTTTTTGGATTAATCCAAAGAGCGTGATTATCTACATGCTTATATTTTTCTCCGAGGGTTTTAAATGATTTACCGCCATCGGTAGAAACGGTGATGAAAAAATCCATCGAGAAAAGTTTATCGACATCTTTCGGATCACAAAATATTTCAACGTAATAATTTCCGCTGGTGTTTAGATCACCACGTCTTTCCCAACTTGCTCCACGATCGGTAGAGCGATACGTGCCGCCCTTCTTATCACTTGCCTCCACCATGCAATACAACACATCTGGATTTACCGGCGATACCCCCATTCCAATTCTACCCATGTCTGTATCGGGTAAACCTTTATTAATTTTATTCCAGGTTACACCTGCATCGGTACTTTTATAGATTCCGGATTCTGGTCCGCCACTGATGTAAGTGAATCCTTGACGACGACGTTGATGCGCTGTTGCGTACAAGACATTATTATTTCTTGGATCAATGTGAATTTCGTTACAGCCTGTATGCTCGCTCACCGATAAAATATTCTTCCATGTTTTACCTCCATCTGTAGTTTTATAAATTCCACGATCGCCGCCGGCACTCCACAAAGGTCCGTAAGCAGCAACATACACGACATCTGAATTGGAAGGATCGACTACAATCATTCCGGTATGTTCAGAATTTTTAAGCCCCATATTTTTCCAACTCTTACCACCGTCCTCCGATTTATAAATACCGTCGCCATAGGCTACACTTCGTTGATTATTATTTTCGCCCGTTCCTACCCATACCACATTAGAGTTATTGGGGTCAATGGTTACACAGCCTATCGAGTAAGATCCTTCTTTATCAAAAACAGGCGAGTAGGTAATTCCTGCATTCACAGTTTTCCATACACCTCCCGAGGCGGCGGCCACATAATACTCATTGATATTATTAGGATTCACTTCTATGTCGGAGACGCGCCCGCTTGTAACAGCAGGACCGATAGAGCGAAAAGTAAATCCGCTGAGGACACCAGAATTAAATAGCGTATCTTTTGAAGCTACCGATCCTGAACTTTTCTTTTGTGAGAAGGATGGCGAGGCCATCAACAACATCAGCGCTACTACAATAATTCTTTTAAACATGATTTTAATAATTAATCGATTAATAGTTCATCATTTATTTTTTCGTTTCTGTTTAAAGCTGTGTTGAATCTACATCAAAAGCAACTAAGCTGATCGAAGAAAGGATATAGGGCTAAATTAATATTTTGTTGCATACAAAAAAACTTCAACCGACAGGAAGTGTAAAATCATCGACCAATAATAACAAAGCAGGGTTTACTTTAAATATCCCTCTATCAATTTAATCATTTCCTGCAGCGTTTCTTCGTCATTTTGACGCATGGGAAAGCCTTC
>JBJXGU010000103.1:0-5838 GCA_046160245.1 Bacteroidia bacterium | reverse complement strand
TAGAACGAAACATCGTCTCATCAAAATTCTCAAATCGACTTTTCGCTTTCTCTACTTCCTTCTCAATCTTCGCTTCAATTTTAGCTATATGCTCTTCGATGAGCACATCGGCACGATATCTTTTCTTCGAATCTTTATTGTCAATCAATGGATCGCTAAAGGCATCCACGTGTCCGGAAGCTTTCCAAGTAGTGGGATGCATGAAAATGGCGGCATCGATGCCTACAATATTTTCATTCAACTGCACCATCGCTTTCCACCAGTAGTCGCGCAAATTCTTTTTGAGTTCTACGCCCATCTGCCCGTAATCGTACACAGCACTGAGGCCATCATAAATTTCACTCGACTGGAAAATAAATCCGTACTCCTTGGAATGGCTGATGATATTCTTGAATAAATCTTCGCCGCTTAGCTTTTTGATGGTAATGGTTGACATGGCGGCAAAGATAATTCTTATACAATTATATATTTAACGAAAAAGAAAGATTCCCTACCTTAACCTTTCATCGTAAAAAATCAACATACATTTCGCAACTTTGCAATGCCATGGAATCCATTTACCTTGATTATAATAGCACTACGCCCCTCGACCCAAAAGTTTTGGAGGCGATGCTTCCCTATTTCACACAACATTTTGGGAATGCGGCCAGCTCTACCCATGTGTGGGGATGGGCTGCTTCGGCGGTTGTAGAACGAGCAAGAGAGCAAGTGGCACAACTGATTGGAGCCGAATCCCAGGAAATTATCTTTACTTCTGGATCTACGGAAGCATTAAATCTGGCTATACGAGGTGTTGCACAAGCTTATGCATCGGTCGGCAAACACATCATCGTTTGTTCCACTGAGCACAAAGCAGTTTTAGATACCGTTCAAGATTTAACAAAAACTGGAATTGAATACAGTGAAATTGGCGTGAATCGAGAAGGAATAATTGATCTGCTGGAACTACAAAATTTAATGCGCTCTGATACCATTTTAGTGGCGGTGATGATGGCCAATAACGAAACGGGAGTCATTCAAGATTGCGAAGAGATTGGACGGATTTGCAGAGAGCGAAAAATAATTTTCCTGAGTGATACTACACAGGCTGCAGGGAAAGTGCGGGTAAATGTTTATGAGCAATCGTTGGACCTTTGCACTTTGTCGGCGCATAAAATATATGGTCCGAAGGGAATTGGAGCGTTGTACGTAAGAAGAAAAAGTCCACGGGTTACCCTACATGCTCAAATCACAGGCGGCGGACACGAGCGCGGGCTTCGGTCAGGAACATTAAATGTGCCCGCGATTGTTGGATTTGGAAAAGCATGTGAACTGGCGAACGAAGGAGGTTGGGATTTTGGGATACACACTTCACGATGGAGAACATTTTTAGAACAACAACTTACCATTGAGTATGGACATGGATTCATCAACGGGAGTGTTAAATCACGCCTTCCCAATACCACCAATCTTTGTTTCCCGAAAATCAAAAGTGAACGACTCATCAAAGCATTACCAACGCTAGGTATGAGCATGGGATCGGCGTGTACGTCGGCAATCCCACAGCCCTCGCATGTATTGAAAGCTATGGGCTTGAGTGATGCGGAGATTTACAGCAGTGTTCGTATCAGCATCGGAAAAAACACGAGCGAAGAGGAAATCAAAGAAACTATTGTTCTAATGGAAACCGCTTTATCTCAACAACAATAATTTTGCTTTAAGAGAAACTACATAAAAGAGATTAGAAAATCAACATATAAAAAAAATTCAATATTGCAAGACATTTTTCTACTCATTTTTTTACTGTTTATAACCTCATTGAATAGTTGATAAATATCATTAGGCAAAAGTTGATGGACTCTTATCTTTGTTGTCTTAACCACGCGCTTTCATGTATCCAAACTATTATACCGAGCAAATTCTTCAACGTTACAGCCTTCCTGCTAATAACTCTGTCTCTGTTGACATCAACAAGTTTAACGACCTTATTGATGAATTGAGTCATGTGTTTGAATCGCCAAAGCAGTTTAATGCGGCAGTTTTTCAAAATTTCCCGATTGAGTTTATTGTAGATTACATTCGCCGAACGCATCGACTTTATTTATTTACAAAACTGCCGGAGATAGAACAAAGCATTCAATTGTTATTGCAAGATTATACTGATGAACATCCATTACTCACTATTTTGATGGATTTCTATTCCTCCTATAAAATCCAATTGAGTTTACATATTTGCGAAGAAGAACAACACTTATTGCCTTATGTTGATTTTTTACTGGAGATGCATAAAAAAGGGATGAATGCTTTTCATTTCTTTAAGAACAACAAACGATTTTCATTAGATGAATTTGAAGACGACCATCACGATGATTCCGACAAAAATTTATCTCAGATTCAAAAAACGATATTAGCGTACGATCCACCTTTCACAAACATCACGCCTTATCGAATCCTTTTGAATCAGCTCCACAATTTAGAACGAGACCTTTGCATTCACGGATTAATTGAAGATCGTGTTTTGATTCCCAGAATTAAAATGGTAGAATCGGAATTAATGATCGATTACCGAAAAATTTTCAAAGCGAATTAAATATCGTTGAGACAAGGTAGACCTTGTCTCAACGATACGATTCTATTAAAATTCCTCGTTGAATTTCAATTCTTGATCAGAAGGATCAACGCCAACGCCGGCCTTCTTATATTCAGAAACGCGCTTTTCGAAGAAGTTTGTTTTTCCTTCCAACGAAATAGTCTCCATGAAATCGAAAGGATTTTCACGGTTATACACTTTTGGACAATTCAGTGAATTCAACAAACGATCGGCTACGAACTCAATGTAGTTACACATTAAATCAGCGTTCATACCAATTAATTTTACGGGTAGCGCATCGGTCACAAATTCCTTTTCAATAGAAACAGCATCGGTGATAATTGCAGTTACTTCTGCTTCTGATAATTTATGCTTCAACATCCCATAAAGCAAACAAGCAAAATCGCAATGTAAACCTTCGTCGCGGGAAATAAATTCATTCGAGGTTGAAAGACCGGGCATTAAACCACGCTTCTTCAACCAGAAGATAGAGCAGAAAGAACCACTGAAGAAAATTCCTTCTACAGCCGCAAACGCAATCAAACGATGCACAAACGATCCATTATTAATATACTTCAAAGCCCAATCGGCTTTCTTCTTTACACAAGGAACGGTATCGATTGCATTAAACAAACGATGTTTTTCAGCGGGGTCTTTGATGTAAGTGTCAATCAACAACGAATACATTTCAGAGTGGATATTCTCCATCATGATTTGAAAACCATAAAAACAACGAGCTTCTGGAAGTTGTACTTCACTCATCATGTTCACTGCTAAATTTTCATTTACAATTCCATCACTAGCGGCAAAGAATGCTAGCACATGAGAAATAAAATGACGTTCGCCATCATTCAAACGATCCCAATCCTTTAGATCAACACTCAAATCAACTTCTTCTGCAGTCCAGAAACTATTTTCTGCTTGCTTGTACATCGACCAAATTTTGTCATATTTAATTGGGAATAAAACAAAACGATCTTTGTTTTCTTGCAATAGAATTTCGTCGTTAATTTGGTCGTTGGTCATAAGTGATAAGAGTAAGGAGTTGATTTAAAGAATGAAATAGAGAGCGAAACGCTCAGTACAAAATAAATCAAAAGGAAGTAGAATATCAAAAATTTAAAATTTATATTTTGAACAGTTTCGGCTGGTTTTTGAACAAGCAAAAAAAATATTATTGGACAAATCGAAGAAAAAATAATTTAGAAATAATTGAATAGTTTTTTTATATATAGAAATCAATGTAAGCAAACACCCCCATAAAACTTCAGCTGATGAAGCAATCGGAATAAAAAGTCAGCTCAAAAAAATCAAGTTAATTGAAACTACAAACACTTGAAAAAAAAGAAGCACCCACATCTTGCGACGAGGGTGCTTCTTTGATTTGCAATAAATTATCCTAAATATGCTTTTAACAGCTTATTTCTAGAGTTCTGACGAAGTGTTTTAATCGCTTTCTCTTTGATTTGGCGAACACGTTCAGAAGTAAGATCGAATTTCTCTCCGATTTCTTCCAAAGAAAGACCGTGCTGGATTCCGATTCCGTAAAACATTTTCACCACATCTTGTTCACGCTCACTCAACGTTGCCAAGGAGCGATTAATTTCCTTTTGCAAAGATTCAGTAATCAAAGCAGAGTCGGCACCGAGGCTATCTCCGTTTTCGAGTACATCCAACAAAGTTGAATCTTCTCCTTGAACCAGAGGCGCATCCATAGAAACGTGCTTACCCGGCATCTTCATCGTATTTGCCACTTTATCCATCGGGAGATCGAGCACTGCGCTTAACTCTTCTGGACTTGGTTCACGTTCAAACTTTTGCTCTAACTCAGAAAAAGCTTTCTTTACTTTATTGGCTGCACCTAATTGGTTTAGCGGCAAACGCACAATACGTGCTTGCTCAGCCAAGGCTTGCATGATACTTTGACGAATCCACCAAACGGCATAAGAAATAAACTTAAAACCACGGGTTTCATCAAATTTCTTAGCTGCTTTAATCAATCCTAAGTTTCCTTCGTTGATTAAATCTGGAAGGCTAAGACCTTGAGTTTGATATTGTTTAGCTACAGATACAACAAATCGTAAGTTAGCTCTAACTAGCTTTTCTAATGCTTTTTGGTCTCCGGCACGAATCTTCTGAGCAAGCTCTACTTCGATTTGGGCTGTGATTAATTCTTCTTTTCCAATTTCCTGGAGGTACTTCTCAAAAGACGCGCTTTCGCGATTGGTAATCGATTTTGTTATTTTTAGTTGACGCATATCTTTCTGTTATTTAGCTCTATACACACTTTAAATCTCCCTTGAGAGGCCATTTTAATAGGAGCGCAAGTTACACATTAAATCGCGCTTGTCAAGTCCTTTTTTTAACCTAAACATAAATAATTCATAATCTTGTTTAGGGATATAATGCTATTGCACACACAACGTTATAACCCTATAAATATTTTAAAGTTTAAGACACGGCAAGCCAATCTTCATAAACCTTATGCACCTCAGCTTGTTGAAAACCATTTAAAACTATTAGCCATCGATATTTGATCCCCCATTATCTTTAACATATCACACCAGAAAACAATCAGCCCTATGAAAATCAAAAAAGAGCAACAAAAAGAGTTGAAGAAGATTGAATCATGCCTGCAGAAGGTGGAACAAATTTCTTCTCAGATAAATTTGAACCTAGAAGATATTTCGAGTATGATGAACTTTCCAAATTTTCATGATCAACAAGCTGAAGAAGCTAAACAATTAAATCGCAGTCGTCAACATGTTTTTGAAATGGCCAAGCAAACTTCAAAGAAAGGAGAAAAAGTATCTGTAACTGCCAAGCGTTAAAAGTACTTCCATATTTTTTTACTACTTTTTGCCCATCAAAACAGCATCCATATTCATGGAGCGGATGAGCAATAATCGATTCCATACATTTCTATCAAAACTTCAATTTAATTTGATACTTTTATTATGTGCTTTTCTATTTCAGTTGAACGTAATTCAAGCTCAGGTTAACACTTTTAACAACTGGGTGCAAAAAAACAGAATCACGAATGAATTAACGATTCCACGATTTCAAAAAAACATCGTTCCTTTTTCGATAGATGAAAACGCCACACGAAATAAGTTAAAAGAGGGTCAAAAGGAAAAAAATCCAAGTAAAATAATTTCCGCAGCTCAAGCATTGGGCCTGCGTTTGTTGATGAAAAACCAGCCACAAAATGCGCTTCCCTATTTTTCACAAGCACTTGAAGCAGCCATACAAAGTAAAGATGTAAAAAC
>JBJXGU010000102.1:0-4470 GCA_046160245.1 Bacteroidia bacterium | reverse complement strand
ATGATTTCGCCTCTCCAGTGACTCGGATCGTGAGAGAGTAAAATATTGAAATCGCTGTATTGAATATTTTCTGTCGCTTTTGGTAAACTTCCATACTTCGGAAATCTTAAATGCATGCTGTAATTCTGTACACCGATGAGTGTAATTTTTTCACCGTCTTTTTCAATATGTCGATGTTCACCCATCAAGATATTCCAGCCCATCTCTTTATGACCTGTAATTAAAGTAGCCAAGTTTTCACGCTTCAATTCATCGGAATCCCATTGAACATAATCACCATAGTCATGATTCCCGAGCGTAGAAAATACACCATGCTTTGCTTTTAATTTTGACAAAGCCGCTTTGTGCATATTCAATTCATCCGAGCGATTGTTTACTAAATCGCCTGTGAATAGAATGATATCGGCATTTTGTTCATTGATGATGCGCACTGCTTCTTCTAACGGTTCCGAACTAACGAAACTCCCCACGTGCAAATCAGAAATTTGAATGATTTTATATCCGTGAAAAGCTTTTGGCAAATTTGCCAAATTTAATTTTATATTTTTTACCTGATAATCATACGCTCCTTTTACCATTCCGTAAATTAATCCTACAAAAGGAAGTGCTGCCACCACTAAACCACTTCGCACTAAAAAGTCGGAGCGAGAGATTCCCTTGTTGAGAATTGCTGGAATTGCTGACGGGTCTATGACTTCTTTACCAGGAAATATTTTTTCATATGCCCATTTTACTCCTCTGAAAATATCATCTGTCAATAAAAATAAAATGATGAACAACTTGGAAAAAGTGATGATGAATACCATCGCACCAGCATACGTCTTAATTGCTTTTGGCCAAGTCGACCAATCTTTGATTAACATAGCCAGTAAAACGGAAATCGTAAAGACAGTTAAACTCCAGAAAGCAATGCTCACGACTTTCTGCGTTGTTAGGGATGTATTTCTAAATGCGAATTTGAACCCTTGAAAGACGTAGAAATCGAGTGCAATAAGAATGAGAATGAAGATAATAATTCGTAATGTCATGAATAGATGTTGGATTTTAGATATTAGATGTCAAGAATTGGTTTTGAGAAACTAAAAATTGAATAGCGAATATCAATTTTCAATTATTAATTGTCTCTTTTACTTTTTTAAACCCAATATTAACAGACAGTATTCAGCAAACGATTACTTTGGATAAATATTTAATTTTTTTTGATTATTATGGAGATAATCTAAATACCATCCAGCCTGCAGGTGAATCTTCATAGAGAAAACGATCGTGAAGGCGATTGGGTCGTCCTTGCCAAAATTCAATTTTTTCGGGGATCAAACGAAAACCACCCCAGTGTGCAGGACGCGGAATCACTCTACCTTCGTATTCTTTCTCGATTTGAGCCACACTTTCATCAAGCTCAGCTCTGCTTTTAATCACTCTGCTTTGAGTAGAAGCCCAAGCCCCAATTTGACTCTCTCTAGGGCGAGAATTGAAGTAACTATCACTTTCTTCTGCCGACACTTTCTCTGCTTTCCCTTCAATTCGCACTTGGCGAGCCTGAACCTGCCAGAAAAAATTGAGGCAGACCTGAGGATTCCTCAGCATCTCCATTCCCTTCTTACTGTCGTAATTGGTATAGAAAACAAAGCCTTTTTCATCCACTCCTTTTAATAGAACAATTCGGGAACTGGGCTTGCCTTCCGATACCGTACTCAAATCCATAGCATTAGGCTCTGGCTGTTGAGCAGCGATGGCTTCCTTCATCCAAATCTCAAATTGAACTAATGGATTCTCATGTAATTGATTGTCAATCAACACACCTTTATCATATTGATTTCTAGTGTTTTGCAGATACTGATTAATATGCTCCATGGTGGACAAAGGTAAAGGATAATCAGTCAAAATAAATTCACTGTTCATTATCAATACTATTGAAAAAATACCAGTCGATGTTGATTTTTTTACAAACTGTTGGCGAAGCATTTCCGTATTAAGTATAAGCTGGCATGTTTTTAGTCGGGTAAAAATTAAGAGAAGTGTACTAGTTTCACCCTCTCAAATTAGCTCGAGAGGACCCAAAACGGCGATTGTTGAACAAGTGTAAAAATCAAGAGGTATGAAAAAGCTAAATAAACCGGTCCAAGGCAGTTTACTAATATCTGAACCCTTTCTTTTAGATTCTTATTTTAAGAGAGCAGTGGTTCTTCTAAGTGAGCACGACGAAAAAGGAACGCTGGGTTTTATCTTAAATAAACCGACCGATGTAAGTTTGAATGATGCAGTTGATGATTTTCCAGAGTTTAAAGCACCACTTTACTTTGGAGGTCCGGTTGAAACGGATACTTTGTTCTACATACACACCGTAGGACATTTGCTAGAAGGATCGAAAGAAATTTTGAATGGCATTTTCTGGGGCGGGGATTACGATCAATTAAAGTTCTTAATAGATACGAAACAAATTCAACCTGATCAGATTCGTTTCTACGCAGGCTATTCAGGATGGGAGCCTAAGCAACTCGACCATGAAATGAAAGAAAAATCGTGGTTGGTTTTTAAAGCAAATCGTGAATTTACATTCGCAAATAATCCACGCTCATTGTGGAGTGAAGTATTGAGAAGTATGGGAAATGAATATGCGATACTCGCTAATTTTCCAGAAGATCCTAATCTCAATTAAAAAGAAAATTTCCCGTAATTGGGTTAACGATAGGGGAGGACCGGGGGGTTCTCCCTTCTTTTTTTGATGGAATGAACGTTTGTAAAAATTGCTTTTGATAAGGTCTCTTTACTTAGTTTTGCATCATGTCAGTGAACATACTTCCCATAGAAAAATTTTTAGAGCAAAGAAGAATGAGAAATGCGGTACTTTTTGATACCCGCAGTGAAAAGGAGTTTGAGAAAGCTTGTATTCCGGGTGCCATTTCATTGCCATTATTGAATAACGAACATCGACATATCATCGGTACCATCTACAAAGAAAAAGGGAGAGAAGAAGCTATATTAAAAGGATTTGAATTAGTGGGTCCGTTGTTTCATGAAAAACTAAAAACGGTTCGTGATTTAGCAGGAGACAAAGAAGTGTTTTTATATTGCTGGAGAGGTGGGATGAGAAGTAATATCATGGCATGGCTCATTCGCATGATGGGAATAAAGGTGACATTGCTCGAGAAGGGATATAAATCTTATCGTAACTGGGTTTTAAATCAATTTCAGCAACCGTATAAAATTTTAATTTTAGGAGGGATGACAGGGAGTGGAAAGACGGAAGTTTTGCAAAAACTTAATGCACTTCAAGAGCAAACTATCGACCTTGAACACTTAGCTTGTCACAAAGGATCTGCATTTGGATTACTGGGAATGCCCGAACAACCTCGACAAGAATATTTCGAAAATTTATTAGCAGAGCAATTATCGTCCGTCAATACAAATGAAATTCTTTGGCTAGAAAACGAGAGTCGAAATATTGGACAAATCACTATTCCAGAATTCTTATTTGCACAAATGAGAATTGCAAAAGTGGTGGAGATGGAAGTCAGTACGGAAGAAAGATCTGAGCGAATATTAAGAGAATATGGAATTTTCTCCATTCAGCTACTTGAAGAGCAAACCCGGAGAATTGAAAAGCGTTTAGGTGGTCAACACATGAAGCGTGCAATAGAATTTTTAATGGAAAATGATCTTCCTCAATGGCTAGAAATTATTTTAGATTACTATGACAAAACGTACACTTACAGTAATTCGAAGCGGGAAAATAATACCTTTATAAAAGTTCCATTTGTGTGGACAGATCCAGAAGTGGGTGTTCGAAAATTATTATTGGCAAAAAAGCAAATTACTAATTAATAAATAGCAAAAGTGAAGATGAGTGAGCCCATCAAATTAACACAGTTTAGTCATGGATATGGATGCGGTTGTAAGATTGCACCGGCTGTGTTGGATGAAATTTTAAAAGGCAATGAAAGTCATAAAGAGTATCCGAATTTACTTGTGGGGAATGCTACGCGTGACGACGCAGCGGTTTTAGAGATTGGAAATGGATTTGCATTAATCAGCACCACCGATTTTTTTATGCCTATTGTAGATGATCCCTACGATTTCGGTAGAATTGCTGCTACGAATGCGATTTCAGATATCTATGCAATGGGTGGACAACCGAACTTAGCCATTGCCATATTAGGTTGGCCCATCGACAAATTAGCTCCTGAAATTGCAGCAAAAGTGATTTCAGGAGGAAGAAGTGTTTGTGAAGCGGCTAATATTCCACTCGCAGGAGGACATAGCATCGACAGTCCGGAACCAATTTTTGGATTGGCTGTGAATGGAATTATTCAATCCAAACATTTACTACGTAATGATACTGCGCAAGAGGGAGACCTTCTTTTTTTAACCAAACCATTGGGTGTAGGAATTATCACTACTGCCGAAAAGATGGGCAAAGCGCAAGCCGTAGATATGCAACATGCCATCAACTCCATGACTACTTTAAAT
>JBJXGU010000101.1:0-15098 GCA_046160245.1 Bacteroidia bacterium | reverse complement strand
TTTTTTACCTTTATATAAATTTAACACCATCAAAATGAAAAAACTTATATGCTTATTATTGCTTGGATTTTCTATTCAAGCCACTGCACAAGTCAACAGAAAAATTTTAGTTGAAGAATTTACTGGTACCTGGTGTGGTTACTGCCCAGACGGTCATTACATTCTTGGTAACATTGAAGCTGCGTACCCCAATACAATTATCTCTGCAGGAATGCATATCACCGATGCTCTAACCATTCCCTATGCTACTGCAGTAGATGCAGCTCTGGGAGTTGCGGGATACCCAAGAGCTGCTATTGATCGTTTTACTTATCCTTCTGGAAATGCTTTTGTAATGAGCAGAGGTTATTGGTTAGGAGCAGTTACAGCTAGATTAAATGTCACCTCGCCGGTTTCTGTTAACATTTCAAAAACATTTAATACCACAACACGAATATTAAACGTTACTGTAGATTATACGTTCGTATCCTCTATAAATGAAGAAACCCGAATTACCTGCCTGTTGTTGGAAGACAATATCAGTACCTCTCAAACGAATTATTATAACACTACAACCGGGTCACCTTTTTACGGGTTAGGAAATCCAATACCCAATTACTTACAAAAGGATGTAGTAAGAGCAAGTTTAACTGTTGATTCGTGGGGAGATGTTAATAATCCCACCAGTGTTAGTGCGGGATCTTCTTACAGTAAAACTTTTACTTATACAGTTCCATCTGGATGGGATGAAAATAACGTAAAAATTCTTGCCTTTATCAATAAAAAGGTCGGTGCTTCACCGGTACCAAGTTCAGGTACAGAAATTTTAAATGCTGAATCAATAGGAATCACAGGTACTACCAGCTTAAATGAAAACAATCAAGAGATTTCAGAAATAAAAGCAAGTCCAAATCCATTTTCTGACATTACATCCATTTCCTTTCAATTGGAGAAAAACACAAGAGTAAGAGCGTATGTAACGGATGTCACTGGTAAAACCATGGCTAACTTGATCGACGAAGAAAGAAGCGCCGGGCCTCATCAGATTTTTTGGGGAGGAACTGATAATAACTTCGTAAGTTTATCTTCAGGACTTTACTTTATCAATATTGAAGGAGAAAATTTCAGACGTAATGTACGTGTAATGCTTTTGAATGAGTAACTCATTTAAATAATGTTGATTCTGACAGATTACAAAAAATATTCTGCTAGACAATCCAGATGACCATGTTTCGTCTCTACATCAGAAATGGAACATGGTCATTTATATTTTCACAGCCCGTGCAGCCACAAAAGATTTAAAATACGTATCTAAAGGATCCTTCCCACCCCAATCATCTTCAAAGAGTGCTGTTAACTGAAAATTGTTTTTTAAAAGTTCTCCTATCTGATCTTCGAGCGAATGGCCAAAAATCAAGGGCTCATTTTGATCTGTATACACAGCACGTTCTTCATCTGTTAGAGATTCTGTATCGGAATAAGGCATTTTATATTTAAGTGTAAATACATCTGTTTTCGGATCTTTAAATAGCAACATATTTTCTGCTTTTGTAAAGCCCCACATGAGTACACCACCTTTTTTCAAGATGCGAGCACAATGACTCCAAACCGGTTTCAAATCGGGAACAAAACAATTGGAACAAGGATGAAAAATTAAATCATAATGATTCGAAGGTAAAGCTGAAAGGTCCATCATGTCACCTTGAATGGCTTTAATTTTCAAACTAAATTTCTCAGCAGTTTCCACATCCTGTTTTAATTGCTCCTCTGACAAATCAAAAACTGTAACCTGGGCACCTGCCGCTGCTAGCGCTGGCACTTGTTGTCCTCCACCCGATGCTAAAGCCAATACTTCTGCGCCTTTCAAATCAGGAAACCATGAAAGCGGAACTGGCTTTATTGGTGTTAAAACAATGTTCAATTCACCGCGTTTAGCCGCTTCAATTTGTTCAAGCGAAAAAGGAACCGTCCAGCGATTCCCTTTTTTTACTTCGTCATTCCAAGCTTGTTGGTTGTATTGTATGATATCCACGTCTATAAAAAGTTAAGTCGAGCCATAAAGGTCTCCTTATAAGACTTACCAATTGGAATTGTTTTATCTCCGATCAACACCGTATTCTCATCGAGTACATTTATTTTATCCAGCGGAATAATATAACTCCGATGTACACGCAAGAATCGGCTAGTTGGTAATTTCAATTCAATATCCTTCATCGTCGAATGAATCACAAACTGATCGGAAGTAGTTTGAATGATCACATAATTATCCATGGCTTGAATCCATGAAATATTATCCAAATATACTTTCACCAACATGGATCCTTTCTTCACAAAGAAAGAATTATTGATGATTTGATTATCGAGAAAAGTAGCTTGTTGGGGCAGCTCTGCAGACTTTTCTACCGATGCATTTTTATCAGACATCACAATGGCACAACCTAGAAATAGATTTTTTTCATCGTGAATGGGTGCTGCTGAAACAGAAACATTCAAACTGGAATTATCACGTTTCACAATGACATGGCAATCTTTATTTTCCCAAGGTTCATTCTTTCGCATTGCGGCCAATAATTCATCTTTCTTTACGGAGACTCCGCCTTCAATTTCCAAGCTAAACATTTGAAACGCATCCAAACCTACTGCGGTTGCGGTAGAGTAACCAAAAATATTTTCGGCTTTATCGTTTAGGTAAGAGACACGTCCGTCGGTATCCATCAAGCAAATAGACTCTTCAACACGTGCCAAGGCATTTGCCAAGCGATGTTGATTATCTCTCACTTCCCGATCCCTAGAAAATTTAAACAATGCCATTTCTACTGTTGTTTTCAAGTCCGACTCGTTGAATGGCTTTACCAAATAGCCATAGGGCTCTGTAACTTTAGCACGATCAAGAGTTGCTTGATCTACATAAGAAGTTAAAAAGATTACAGGAATATTATACTTATCCTTGATATGTTCAGCGATATGAATTCCATCTTCATCTCCTTTCAATTTAATATCAAGAAATACTAAATCAGGTTGAATCTCTTCTAACTTTTCGTAGGCCGAGGCTGCGGAAGAAGCTGTTGCGGGAACTTCATAACCTAATTTTTCAAGTGATCTTTGGATGTCTTTGGCAACAATACTTTCGTCTTCAACGACAAGAATACGGGTTTTGCTCATTCGTGTATTGGGTGTTAACTAATGCGTCTAAAATTAATAATATATTTCACACCTTGACCTGGTGCAGTTTCAATTTCCATTTTACCTTCCAATTGATCTGTAAGTGCTTGAATCAATTGAATCCCTAACGAATCTGAAGAATCAATAGAGAAGCCTGCCTCCATTCCTACTCCGTTATCACTGATTACTAGTCGAAAACGATCTGTTTCTGTTTGATTGAGTTCAATATTAATCTCTCCATGCATTGTTTTATTAAACGCATGCTTCAAAGAATTGGATACAATTTCATTAATCACTAAACCACAGGGAACAGCAGTATCGATATCCAAAGATATTTTCTCTGCATGAATATTCAAAGAAATCTTTTCATTAGAAATCTTAAAAGAGCGCATTAAATTTTCAGATAGGCGTCGGATATAATCATCAAAATCAATTTTAGAGAGTCCATCGGATTGATAAAACCGCTCATGAATTAAAGCCATGCTTTTAATACGATCTTGCCCTTCCTTGAGGGCTTTGTAGGCATTTTGATCCGTTACATAACTTGTTTGTAGATTGAAAAGACTTATTATAATTTGCAAATTGTTTTTTACACGATGATGAATTTCGCGCAACAACAAGCCTTTTTCTTCCAGTGCC
Organism: Bacteroidia bacterium; assembly: GCA_046160245.1. Classification (GTDB taxonomy): domain Bacteria; phylum Bacteroidota; class Bacteroidia; order AKYH767-A; family OLB10; genus JAJTFW01. The sequence continues at coordinate 11,318 of JBJXGU010000101.1, read as the reverse complement.
GCGCGTATTTGCTCTTCCATGTGTTTACGCAAAGTGATATCTGTATCAATTACCACAATATTTTTCAATTGACCTTTATCATTCAAGATAGGGGTTAATGTTGAAGAAGCCCATTTATGCTGCCCATTCTTATGAGATATTTCCGATTCATAAATAAAAGATCGTCTTAAACGGATACAATCATCCAAATGAAAAAGCACATCGGTATTGGTAGTTAAATCTTTTAACGTGCCACCTCGTATTCGTCGTGTTTCCTCCAATAAGAATCCCGTCATCTTTGTGTAGCCCGTATTCACCCACTCCAACTCCATGTGCTCATCAAAAATCATTACCGCATTATCAGTTTCGGAAGCCACCAGCGATAACTTTGCTAATTCCAAATTCTTCGCTTGCAACTCACGTGTGCGAGATTCTACTTTACGTTTCAACAAATCTTGACTTTTGCGAAGCGACCGAGTTCTAACACGATAAGCTAACATCACCGATCCTGCTCCTACAACAACATATAATAAATAAAAAAATGGTGTTTTCCATACTGGCGGAAGAATCGTAAAACTGTAGGTTACCGGGATACTCCATTCTTTTCCATTCGCACTGGCTTGTACTTTAAAAATATAAGAACCTGGTGGAATATTTGAATAACTTGAAATTACATTTTTGGTAGGTGGCGACCATCCTTCATCACTTCCTTCTAGAAAATAGCGATATCGCACTTCTTCTGGAGCTGTCAGATAAATTCCATTACAGACAAAACTTAAATGATTGCTATTATGAGGTAACACTAATTCTTCAGGAAGTCCATTCTGAGGATTCACCTTAAACTTTTTCTTTTTCCAATTCGTGTTTTCCAAAAACAACTGAACATTGCTTATCGAAACAAAAGGCATGGCTACTGGAAGATCGCCTGCTTCCGGATTGTATCGGATCGCTCCATTCACAGTTGCGAACCAAATATTTCCCGCCTTATCTTCGCAAGCAGCATTACTTTCAACACCCAGGAAACCGTTACTCTTATCATAGTGATTTAAGCTAAGATTTCCGCCTTCAACATACTTCTTCCAGTTAATTACATCTAACCCTTCCGAAGTTCCTAGCCACAATTTATTTTTACTATCAATGAAATTGAATAAAATCTTTTCATTATTCAATCCACTTTTCATATTTAAAATTGAAATAGGATTAGATTGTTTCCCTGAATTATATCGAATCACACCAAATTCATAAGTACTTACCACTAAATTTCCATAACTATCATTGATGATAGAAGTGATGGGTGATTTAGGCAATCGATTGGATTCATCAAAACTCTTTGCACGGTTTTCATCCAATGAAAAAAGTCCTTTTAACGTCCCCACCCAAACAACACCATGAATATCTTCAAACAAGACGCGAACTTTGTCATTCGACAGACCTTCGTTCACTCCAATCTGAAACAATCTTCCATCGGGAGTGAATTTATAAATCCCTTTATCTGTTCCAAAATAATTATTTCGCTTCTTATCTTGTAAAAAAGCATAAATAATAAAAGATTGCAATTGAGGATACATCAATTCGATTCGTCCCGACAAATGATTAAATCTAGCCGGACCATTCGTAGTACCAAACCAGATATATCCATCTTTGTCACCATTTATACTCCAAATGGTATTACTTTTTAATCCGTCTTTCGTTGAAAAATTAGTAAAATGACTATTCTTAAAATAATTTACTCCACCGGCTAATGTTCCGAACCAAATTCCGCCACTGGAATCAGGATAAACAGAAAGCACATTGTTATTCGAAATCCCATCAGCATTCGTAAAAGAAACAAATCGATCTCCATTGTATTTATACAAACCATTAAGTGTACCTAACCAATAATTTCCTTCCCAATCTTCCCATAACGATTTTACAATATTAGAATTGATGCCTTCACTCATTTGCACCGATTCAAAATGACCTTTAACAAATTTTGCTATACCTCCACCGTATGTTCCAACCCAAGCGTTTCCATAATGATCAATCATAATACTTTCTACACGTTCGTTTGGAAGTCCATGTTGCTTCGTATAATTCGTGAATTTTTTACCGTTCCATACGCTAACACCCTCATACGTTCCAAACCAAATATTGCCCAGTTTATCTTCTTTAACACAATAAACAATATTGCTTAACAAACCATTATCAGTAGTTAAATTTGCAAACTTCCCATCTTCAAACATACTAACGCCACCAATAGTGGTTACCCATACGCGACCTTTACTATCCGATAACAAATCAAAAACATTATTATTGACAAGGCCTTTTACATGCGTAATATTGTAAAATGATTTTCCATCGAATCGACTAATTCCTTCTGATGTACCCACCCAAATATTTCCTTTCGCATCTTGACACAGCGCATTAATATTATCACTTAACAAACCATCATTGGTAGAAAAATTTGAAAATGTAGTTCCGCTGTACTTCACCAACCCTTTACGAATTGTTCCCAGCCAAATATTTCCGCTTTGATCTTCCATGATAGACTTCACTGGATTATTAAACAAAACATTTCCCTGATCAAACCGAACAAAGGTTTTACCATCAAAGCGACAAGCTCCGCTCATGGTTCCAATCCAGAGTCGTCCAATTTTATCTTGAAAAATGGAATTCAAGTGATTTCCGGGCAATCCCTCCTGCGTAGTAAAATTTACAGTATTAAACCTTTGACAATCAGCATTTAATGCTGAAAAAAGGAATAGAAACAGAAGGATAGTATGCTGAATTCTGAATTTCACTGGATTTAGTAAGAAAATAATATTATTTTACGATATATTTCGTGCAATGTTATGAAAAAGGAGAATCTTAATCTTTTACTTCTTCAAATTGTAGTAACAATTATTAGATTTCGTTCCAAAATATTAGTTTTTCACCCTGTAAAAGTGTCCGTTAACAAACAAGAAGGATAAGTTTGAAAAAAAAGTTAAAATTCAATCTAAATACATTTGCAAGGTATACAAATAAGATTGTACATTTGCTCGTAACCATTCGTTAGACCGAAACTTATTAAAACAATTTAAATTAAAATATGACAACACAAATTACTCAAGGTGTATGGAAGTACGTATTAGGCGTGTTTCTGGCAGTGACTAGTCTTTCTGCTGAAGTGAAAGCTCAAAGTGTCACCATTGTCCCTTCCGGACCGATTGTATGCGCAGGTACCAAGCTCGATGCTGTGGTTACTGGATTAAATGGCCCTCTTACTTATCAATGGAATGCTGGTGCAACTACTTCTTCTATTTTCATTAATCAAACTGGGTTTTATAGAGTATCTGTTTGGGGATTTGTAAACGGAGTTCAAATTCGTGTTCGTAGTGCTTGGACACCTTACTTAGTAATTCCAGGAACTAACGCAACTATTAATCCTGCAGGACCTGTAAATGTTTGTCCTGGTCAATCAGCTACTTTAATGGGTAGTGGTGGACAATTCTTTAGTTCTTATTTATGGAGTACAGGTGCTAATACACGCAACATTACTGTAAATCAAACTGGAGATTACACATTAACAGTAACAAATAGTTTTGGTGCTTGCAGTACTGGAACTAGTGCTACGGTTCATGTTGAAGTATTTGATGCAGGTTTTCAGCCAGCTATTACTCCAGTTGGTCCGCTAACTGTATGTCAGCCTGGTTTTGTAAACCTTTCTGCTGATCCTGGTTTCAGTACTTATTCTTGGTCAACTGGTGCTACTACTCAAAACGTTAGTGTTTTGATGGATGGTTCTGGAGCTGGAGCTGTATTAGATACACAAACAGTTAGCTTGACAGTTAGTATTAATAATGGACAATGTTCATTCACTAATCCTGGTGTTGTAACTCGTTCTGTTCGTCAACCTGAATTATTAAGCAATTTTTGTGGTAATACAAGTTTATTAGCTACTGACAGCATTCGTTCTGGATTAGTTCTAGCTTACATGTCTAATCCTGAATACCAATTTGAATTTGAAGAAACTACTGCTCCTGGTATTACTTGGAGTCACGTTTCTAGTGATCGTTGGTGCCGCTTGGCTGACGTTACCCCTTCGTTTCAAGCCAACAAATTCTATTTAGTTAGAGTACGTGCAATTGTTGATGGCACTCCTTATTGCTACGGAAATCCTTGTATCATAGGTATTGTAAATACACCAAATGCTTTTGATGCAAATCGTTTAGCAGATGGAATTACATCTTCTGTTTTCCCTAATCCTTCTGCAGAATCATTTAACTTAGTGTTACGTGGCTTCGATAATGACCAAACTATTGCTGTTAATGTTACAGACATGGCGGGTCGTACGGTAGATACATTTACTTATGATGCACATGCTGGCATGATGACTTTCGGTCAGGATTTGTCAAATGGCATCTATGTGGTAACTGCTCAACAAGGAAACAAGACTACTCAATCAAAAATTGTTAAAACAAACTAATAGTTTATACCTTTAAACTGCTTGCATAAGAAAGGCTCCTATTAAGGAGCCTTTCTTATTTTTATTAGCTCCTATAATTATAAATATGTCCTCAATCATCCGAGTGGTAGCTGCCATAATATACAATGATGAAAATCGATTCTTAATGGCGCGTAAGAAAGCAGGAAAATCTTTAGCCGGCTACTGGGAATTTCCAGGAGGTAAAGTAGAAAAAGGAGAAGATGATCATCTCGCGCTTAAAAGAGAAATTAAGGAGGAGTTGAATATAGATTTAAAAGCTGTCTACTTTAGTTTTGAATATCGATATTACTATCCTGATCTAACCATTGATTTTGTATTCTTCCGCGCTCAGATCGATCGAGGTGAAATAAAATTAGTAGACCATGATGCGATTCAATGGTTGGATGTAGTGGAAACGAAAAAATATTTGATTGCTCCTGGGGATTTGGAGGCATTAAAACAAATCCCCAGCCTGGGGTTTAAACCCTAGGCTGGGGATTTTAATAAATTTAAATTAATTGATCACCAATTTTTTTACGCTACGTCCCTCTTGAGAAATGATGGAAACGAAATATAAACCGGACGACATCCCTTTTGTAGAAAAACTGAAATTTTGACCCGACTTTAATTCTGTCATCAACACTTTTCCTTGTAAATCGGTCAACTCAAGTCTAACGTTTTCAGTTGGAGCTTGATTTAATTTAATCGAAACGAACTCGTTTTCTGCAGATGGATTAGGATAAAGTGAGAACGTATTTGAATTATTAATTTCATTAATAGAAGTAAACATAGGTGATGGATCCAAAACAAATAAACCATTTTGCATATCGGAAACAATCACATTACCACTCGGAAAATAAGGGTAAGCGCCCCAGGCTCCTTGGTAAGCCGGACTTGGGTAGGGCCCACCGAAAGCAGTTTGATTATGGGTATCAAAATATCCAAGACGAACCGGTGCCGTAGGTACACTTACATCATACACCTGCAATCCATCCTGATAATACGCGATATAACAGGTAGTACCTACCATAAATGGATTATGAGGTGTAGGTCCAACATTACTACTGAAGGTAGATTTCATCGTCAAATTTGAAAAATTAGAGACATCCAACACCTTTACAGGGAGACCATTTGGAACCTCATCCATAAATACCAGAGTAGATCCGTCATCAGTTAAAGCACTACTGTGATTATAACCTTGAGATGGATACGTTGTAAGAGATGCAGATAACGTAAAATTATTTGCAACCGTATTGTATTTAAACAGGAATAACCCATCATAGCCACAAGAAGCATAAACCGTATCGTTACGCACAAACATATCATGCACCTGATTACTATTTAACAGACTTGGAAAATCCGTATTTAACTTTCTGAGTAAGGTTGGTTGCACCGGGTTACTCAAACTGAAAACAGCTAAAGCGGCAGTACTGGCAAATAGGCCACCTTTCACGGTGCCGGTATAGAGCTTATCTCCATCCACAAAAATAGTATGAGATCTTTCGAAGATAGAAGTACCATCATACACAACACTTACTGAATCAGGAAGGTATTGCAGATCTACAATTTGAAAACTATTGGGCGCTCCATCATCGGAAACCAAATAGGCAAAGTGATCATACGTTTTAATTTCTCTCCAAATGCAACCACTTCTTCTTCCTGGTACAAAATCCACTTGCACGGGCACATTAGGATTAGTAACATCGATAAAGTAAACTCCAGTCGTAGAGCCAATAATAGCATATTCGTGTCCTAATCCATCATCCCAACCCCATATTCCATTATAACGAATGCTATAGGTTGGCTCAGGCGGGACAGATGCATCATCCCAAACGGAAAGAAGATTAATATTTTGAGAGGTATAAGTTCCTTGTGCATTCGATTCATTCGAAGATAAATGTACAATGGTAAATAGAATAATAATTTTTGTAATAAGTGGTTTCATGGTTTTTGGATAAGTGTAGGCTAAGATAAAATTAATAATTCTATTGTACATCATTGAAGTGTACAAATCCTTCTTTCGTACCAAAAATGATTAGAATTTCAATTTTTTGAAGGAATTAGAAACAAAATCCAAGACCAATTCATCGAGATTACTTTTTGCGTTTGGCAAAAACTTCACTTCCATATCGATCGTATAGATGGGCAATTCCTTAAGATGGTATTGGATTTCCTTATTCATTAATCGCATTTGATCCTTACGGGTAGTCACTAAAATATGGGCTTGGTTAGATGTTTTTGCGAATTTCAAAAACTCATTCTTCAATTGAATAGCATCCGCCACTGAAAAATCGTGATGGTCAGGATAAAATTTGGTTTTCAATTGCTCACATTTTTCCTCTATAAACTGCTTTAGGGGAAATGGGTTGGCTATGCCACAAAAAAGGAAAACGCTTTTGGATTTCATGGATTCCATCTGCAAAGTAGATCCATCCATCCCCAACAATTCCTCACGGTAATGGATATACGAAAAATGAATACTTTGATTTGATTTCAAGCTTGCCTTAGCTACCATCTTCCCCTGATCAGATTCATTCATTGACGAATCACATTTAGTAAAAACAATTGCATCCGCCCTCCTACTTCCGCTCTTTGGTTCACGCAAATTTCCAGCAGGCAACATAAAATCATCATAAAAAGGTTGACTCGTGTCGCTTAATAGAATATTAAATCCAGGTTGGATGTATCGATGTTGGAAGGCATCATCTAAAATAATCACCTCGGGGGGATTTTCACTTTTCATTAATTCATTAACCCCGTCTACTCTCTTTTCACATACAGCGACCATCAAAGGAAGACCTGAATGAAAATACTGCAAGGGTTCATCACCTACTTCACGAGCCGTACTTATCGGGGTAACCCATCTAAAACCTTTAGAAACTCGTCCATAACCTCGACTTAAAATTGCCACTTTAAACTTTTCAGAAAGCAACTTAGCTAAATACAATCCCATGGGAGATTTTCCGGTTCCTCCGACCGACAAATTGCCTATATTGATAATAGGAATTTTAAAAGACACGGACTTTATCAAACCAACATCGAATCCCCAATTGCGAATACGAATGATCATTCCATAAATCCAACTGAGGGGAAGCAAGAGTATTCGCATGGCCCAAAATTAATCATAATCCCAACTCATTGTGTAAATTTGACTCCTTAACCAGAGAAAATGCTTCCACTAAAAGAAATTATTCAAGAATTAGAGCGCTTGGCTCCACTGCGTTTGCAGGAATCGTACGACAATTCAGGACTAATTACAGGTGATCCAACTATGCAAATACAGGCTGCACTAATTTGTTTAGACTCAACAGAAGCGGTCATTGACGAAGCCATTCGAAGAAAATGTAATTTGGTGATCGCACATCACCCCATTATTTTTTCAGGATTAAAAAAAATTACGGGAAGCACTTATATTGAACGGGTCATCATCAAAGCCATCCAAAACAACATTGCCATTTACGCCATCCACACTAATTTGGATAATGTTGCTCAAGGGGTAAATGCTAAAATCTGCGAGCAATTGGGCATTCAAAAAACACGCATTTTGGCGCCCATGGGAAATCAGTTGAAAAAGCTGATCACCTTTGCACCTATAGCCGCATCTACAACTGTAAAAAATGCAATTTTCAATGCAGGTGCTGGGCATATTGGGAATTACAGTGAATGCAGTTTTAGTGTTTCGGGAGATGGAAGTTTCAAGGGAAATGAATACAGCAATCCACATGTAGGGCAAAAGGGAGAGTTGCATTTGGAAAAAGAAGAACGAATTGAAGTCATATTTCCAAGTTGGAAAGAGATGGAAATTATTTCGGCTTTAAAGGGTGCCCATCCTTATGAAGAAGTGGCCTACGACATTTATTCATTAACCAACCTGCATTCAAATATCGGTGCGGGAATGGTTGGAGAGTTGGAAAACCCTGTCAAAACAGAAGACTTCCTAGACCTTATCAAAGAACGGATGAAGGCTAAAGTTATTCGACATACGGCACTCATTAAAAAAGAGATTAAAACCGTTGCAGTATGCGGAGGATCAGGTAGTTTCTTGCTGAATGAGGCAAAAAAAGCCACAGCAGATATCTTCATTTCTGCCGACTTTAAATACCATCAGTTCTTTGATGCTGAAGATAAAATCATCATCACTGACATTGGACACTTTGAAACTGAGCAATTTACAATCAACCTAATTGGTGATTACCTAAGGGAAAAATTCACTACCTTTGCCGTCCTATTCACGGAGACAAACACCAATCCAATTTACTACCACTAAAAATGGCTGCTAAAAAAATAAAAGAAGAAGTACCAGTTGCTGAAGCTCCCAAAAAGCAAACGCCCATTGTTCGAAGCATTGACAAAGGAGACAACACCATCGAAGATAAACTTCGCGCATTGTATCAACTACAATTAATCGACAGTCAGGTTGATCGCATTCGCATTACTCGCGGAGAGTTACCGATGGAGGTGAGTGATTTGGAAGATGAGATTGCTGGCTTGCAGACGCGAATCAACAATTATGCAGAAGAAGTAAAAGCTATTGATGATCAAATCAAGGCCAAGAAAAATTCGATTAAAGATTCGCAAGCGTTAATTAAAAAATATCAGACGCAGCAAAACGCAGTTAAAAACAATCGCGAATTTGATTCTTTAAACAAAGAATTAGAATATCAGCAATTAGAAATTCAATTATGCGAAAAACGCATTAAAGAATTCACTGCAGATTTAGCAGCGAAGAAACAAATTTTAGATGCATCCGAATCTACTTTAGAAGGACGCAAAATTGATTTAACCAACAAGAAAAGTGAGTTAGATTCCATTATTGCTGAGACAGAAAAAGAAGAGTTAGAATTATCAACCGAATCCAACAAAGCATCGGATATCATTGAAGCACGTTTGTTGACTGCTTACAAGCGAATTCGTGAAAATGCAATTAATGGTTTAGGTGTTGTATCTATTACTCGTGATGCTTGCGGAGGTTGTTTCAATAAAATTCCACCACAACGTCAATTGGATATTCGTCAGCGCAAAAAAGTAATTGTTTGCGAACACTGCGGAAGAATTTTAGTGGATGCAAATATTCTTGATAAAGATTAATTGTAACCAACATAAAATTTTAAAGCCGTCTCGTCAAAGTTAAACTTAGACGAGACGGCTTTTTTTATGGAACAATTTAATTCCTATTCTTTTTCGTTACTCTGTGTTTCTTCTGAATCTTGATTTTCTTGATTCGTATCTTTCTCTTCTCTCACTTGATTTTTCAAATAGCGTTCGCTCTTTTTACCTTCAAATAAATCGTAGCCCAACAAACGACATTCAAGCGGACCGTTAAAGAGTTTCATTTTACGATTAGGACGTAATCCAATAGCCTTCGCACCTTCAGGACTCCCTGTAAAAATCCATGCTTTACAACCAGCGTAATGATGCTTTAATCTTTCACCTAGCGCAGCATACAATTTTTCTAAATCATCCACTTCCAACTTCTCACCATAGGGTGGATTAATGATAATGAATGCTTTCTTCTCTTCGTGTTCAAAATCACGGAAATCGCCACATGACAATTTCACCATATCTTCTACACCTGCCGACTCCACATTTTCGATGGCTTTCAGAAACACATAGCGATTCAATTCGTTTGCATAAATTTTTACTTCCGATTCTACGATTCGCTCCAATTGCTTTTCGCGAATGAGTTTAAACAATTCTTCGTCGAAGTCGAGCCATTTTTCAAAAGCGAAAGACTTACGAAAAGTTCCTGGTGGGATTCTAGCTGCTATCAATGCTGCTTCAATGGGAATCGTTCCAGAACCACACATAAAATCAATTAAAGGAATATGAGGTTCCCAACCACTCAGCATAATAATTCCAGCTGCCATTACTTCACTCAGCGGCGCTTTATCTACTTCTTTTCGATAACCGCGTTGATGCAACGATGTACCCGAAGAATTAATCAGCAACTGACATTTTTCTCCAGATATAAACACGACCACTTCCAAATCGGGATCATTCTTTTCCACGTTGGGACGAGATCCTTGATTCTTTCTAAACTGATCGGCGATGGCATCTTTTGCCTTTAGTGCAGGATATAAATTATTATCGAAGAGATCAGAATTCAAGATACAACGAACAGCAAAAGTTTGCTCCAGTTTCATGTATTGGGTCCAATCAACTGCTGCTACTCCGTCGTACAAATCTACAACGGTATGCATTGGAAAAGAAGATAGCTTCACCATCACCTTTAAGGCAGTGCGTAAGGAAAAATTCGCCTTGTACATAAAGCCTTTATCACCAATACAAGAAACAGCACGTGTATGCACTTCAATTTCACGTCCACCGAGCGCATGAATTTCTTCGGCGAGGATGTCCTCGAGTCCAGCATAGGTGGAAACGACAAGGTTGAGATCTGACAAGGGGATGGGAGTATTTATTATCGACAAAGATAACGAATTTAAACGCAACGATAGCAGCGGCAAGCAACGGTAGCAGCGTTACCAGTGGTTTTCGCAAGTAAATCCGTGAAAATCTTTTCAATCCGCTTCATCCGTGTTCTAAAAAGCTCTAATTAATCAACCAGTTTTATAAAAAACATATATACTTATTCCAACTATCTTTGATTTAATATCTCAATATATGACATCACTTCCACCCTACTCTATCCATGAAAAACATTGGAATCACGATAAGAATATTGCTTTTCTGAATCATGGTTCCTTTGGATCGTGTCCGAAGGCTATACTTGATTTGCAAACGCAAATTAAACATCGCACTGAGCAAGATCCTATCCAAGAATTGGTAACCGATTTTGAACCGCGATATATGGAAAACAAAAATGCACTTGCGCAATTTGTAGGATGTAATGCCAATGATTTAGTGTTGATGAAAAATACAACTTCAGGAGCGA
>JBJXGU010000100.1:0-4554 GCA_046160245.1 Bacteroidia bacterium | reverse complement strand
GGAGCCAACAAACATATTACAGGAACTAATTTTTCTTTCAGCTTTGATTTCATCAACACACCAAAAGCAAATAATCCAAGGAGTGGTCCGTAGGTATAGCCTGCTAGTTTTAAGATGAGATCAATGATGGATCGATTATCGATCCAATGAAAGATTAAAACACAAAGTAAGAACACCAATGCAAAACTAAGATGAACTTTTCGGCGAATACTCACTCTTTCTTCCTCTGAAATATTCTTATTTCTTTGAATGCCGACAATGTCAATACAAAAACTGGAAGTGAGTGCGGTGATGGCACCATCTGCAGAAGGAAATAATGCGGAGATTAATCCAATGATAAATACCAAGCCCATCACAGGAGGAAAATACTGCATGGCTAGTGTGGGAAATAAATCATCGCCTTTCAATCCAAGGTTATAATGATTACTATACAAATACAATACCCCGCCCAAAAACAAGAATAAAAAATTCACGAAAATTAAAATGACACTGAGCGTTACAACATTCTTTTGCGAATCTTTTAAGGTGCGCACTGAAATATTTTTCTGCATCATTTCTTGATCGAGACCTGTCATCGTGAGCGCAATGAATGCTCCTCCTAATAAGTGTTTGATATAATGCGCTGGAGAATTAATATCCGTGAATAAAAATTTATCATAATCCAATGCATCCATCTGCGCCCATGCTTGTGTAAAAGAAAGATCGAGATGCTGCAATACATAAATCACGCAGGCGATAAGTCCGCCCAACATAAAAGTAGTTTGCAAGGTATCGGTCCAAACAATTGTTTTCACGCCGCCTTTAAATGTATATGCTAAAATCAACAACAAAATAACTACAGAAGTTACGATGAAAGGAATCCCCATTTGATTCAATACTAATTCTTGCAACACACGCACGACAAGATAAAGTCGGGCTGTAGCACCCACGGTTCTCGACACCAAGAAAAAAGTAGCGCCTGTTTTATAAGAAGTAGTACCAAAACGTTGTTCTAAATAATGATAAATGGATGTGAGTTGCAACCGATAATAAAGAGGCAAAAGAATAAATGCGACGCCCATATATCCAATAAAATATCCAAAAACCACCATCAGGTACGACATTCCAGAAGCGGCTATGGTACCGGGGACGGATACGAAAGTGACACCGGAAAGTGATGTTCCAATCATACCAAAAGCGACTATATACCATGGCGAGGACTTATTTCCGAGGAAAAAGGCTTCATTCCCTGCCCCTCGGGAGGTATACCAAGAAATCCATAAGAGTACTAGGAAATAGGCGGCTATGAGGAAGATAACGAGAGCTGGTGACATATTCTATGAGTTATTTGCAAAGTAAATTCGTTAAACGGTGCATATTAAAGCTCAAATCAATTTTTTTGAACAAGGAGTATTCATAAATTTGTACAAAATAAGATCCCTTGCAAATTCCCTCTAAAATTCTCGATGAAGCCATTGATGCCTTTGCCCAGTTGCCGGGAATAGGACAAAAAAGTGCGCTGCGGATGGTATTGCACCTTTTAAAAACATCTCCTGAAAACGTAAATAATTTTGGAGAAGTGTTAATACGATTGCGCAAAGAATTACGTTATTGCCAAAACTGTTATAATATCACTGCTGAAAATTTATGTTCTATTTGTGCGGATCCCAATCGTGATGCGCTCACGGTTTGTGTGGTGGAAGATATTCGGGATGTGATTGCCATTGAGAACACATCATCTTATAAAGGACATTATCATGTATTGGGCGGACTCATTTCACCGATGGATGGAATTGGTCCTTCACAATTAAACATTGAAAGTTTATGTGAAAAAATTGGAAAAGGCGATGTTGGCGAAGTAATTTCAGCATTGAGTACCACGATGGAAGGAGATACTACTTTATTTTATTTATATAAAAAATTGAAACCGTATTCTATAAAGATCAGCACACTCGCTCGCGGCGTTGCCATTGGTGGTGCATTAGAATATGCCGATGAAGTAACCTTAGGAAGATCCATTATTAATCGTATCCCTTACGAAAATCATTTGGTGAAATAACCCCACTTTAATCGCCGATGAAGCTCAGTATAATAATTGTCAACTACAACGTAAGATATTTCTTGCAACAATGTTTGCAAAGTTTACAACCTTCCATGCAAGGTTTGGAAGCAGAAATATTTGTAGTCGACAATCACTCGAGCGACGGAAGTGTAGACATGGTTGCTCAACTTTTTCCTCAGGTAAAAATTATTGCAAACCTTGACAACGTTGGATTCTCAAAAGCAAACAACCAAGGTATTCGAATAGCGAGTGGCGAATATATTTTACTTTTAAATCCAGATACAGTTGTTGAAGAAGAAACGTTGAAGAAAGTATGTGCATTTATGGATGCGCATCCCGATGCAGGAGGATTAGGCGTGCACATGATTGACGGCAAAGGAAATTTCTTACCTGAATCAAAACGTGGACTTCCTACACCAGCTGTTGCCTTCTACAAAATTTTTGGATTAGCTACCCTCTTCCCTACCTCCAAAACATTTGGGAAATATCATTTAGGATATTTAGATAAAAACAAAACGAATGAGGTGGATGTGTTGTCGGGCGCCTTTATGTTGTTGCGTAAAGAGACGCTTGACAAAACCGGTTTACTCGACGAAGATTTTTTCATGTATGGCGAAGACATTGATTTAAGTTACCGCATTACCGAAGCAGGATATAAAAATTACTACTTCGCCGATACCCGCATCATTCATTACAAAGGAGAAAGCACTAAAAAGAGCAGTGTGAATTATGTTTTTGTATTTTACAAAGCGATGGTCATCTTTGCTCGTAAACATTTTGCTCCTGGAGGTGCTGCTTTATTTGCGTTTCTCATCAACATTGCAATTTGGTTAAGAGCTGGAATTTCCATTGCGCATCGTTTTCTTTCACGAGTATGGTTGCCTTTATTAGATGGATTATTCATTTATGGTGGAATGATTGCTATTAAAAATTATTGGTCCATCAATGCGCAAGTGGCTAAGTATCCACCCTTCTTTATGGAAGTGGTAGTGCCTATTTACATTGGCGTGTGGATTCTAAGCGCCTACCTCAATGGCGGGTACGACACTCCGATTCGCATTTCTCGAATGATTCGAGGAATGTTAATGGGCACAATTGTTATTCTTGTCGGTTATGCTTTGCTGCCTGAAGATTTAAGATTCTCGAGAGCTTTGATTTTATTCGGAACTGCCTGGGCGAGTTTATCCATAGCAGCTACGCGTTTACTTTTACATTTAAGCGGACTCAAGAAATATCGATTCTCTGATAGCATCAAGAAAAGACTCATCATTGTTGGCGATGCGGAAGAGAGTCAGCGGGTGTTGTCGTTAATCATGCTCAGTGGTAGCAATACAAATTTTATTGGGTATGTTACTGAAAAAAGCAATTCAGAAAAAGATCAGCCCATCCATTCGCATTACCTTGGGCATCCCGAAGAGCTTATTGATTTAATTTCCATTTATGAAATCAATGAAATTATTTTTTGTGGAAAAAATCATTCATCGGCCGATATCATTGGACAAATGCTTCGTATTGGAAGGGATGAAATAGAAATAAAAATCGCACCGCCTGAAAGCTTATTCATCATTGGAAGCAATTCCATTCATGAGAAAGGAGATTTATATTTTGTGGATGTACCTTCCATCAACAATCCAGTAAATCGCAGAAACAAAAGAATTTTTGACATAGGGATGAGTTTGGGATTATTGATTCTATCTCCTATTCTATTTCTAATAATCGAAAATAAATTATCCTTCTTCAATAATATTTTCCGAGTTCTTTCTGGAAAAATTTCATGGGTAGGAAGAGATCCGCAAAAAGATAAAATATTTAAAGGATTAAAAATCGGGGTGCTTTCTCCGGCGATGTTAGCTAAGAAAAATACAGAGGATGTTGCAACAAGAGAAAGATTAAATGCGCTTTACGCAAAAGATTTTAAGTTGTATAATGATTTGAAGTTGGTGATGGGGAATATTTTTTTATTAGGGAGGGGTTAGATTTTAGTTGTTAGTTTTTAGATTGGACATTGGCAGCGAGGCTTCGCAATTAGATGTTAGATATATACCTGTAGAATTATAGGCTATAAGATTATTTTAAAAATCTCTTAGTAAACGACAACCTTGCAGGTTTGTTTCTTACCCGAAGAATATCAATTTATAAAATACTTACCTGGAGAGAGTCTGGACATTTGAATAACATTAGCAAAAGAAACACCACGTTCGGACAATTCCTGTTTTATTGAATTCGAAACTTTAAAAAACGGCCTATTTCAGTCGATTTAATCCGATAAATGCATTAGCATCAAGAAAAATACTACTCAATTCATATCAATGAAACCATTCTCAATTATTTGAGTATAACGGATACTATTTACAAATAACCAACAAAAAATATAATTATGAAGCCCTTCTACTTCCAATTATTATGTCGTCCAATTATAGCGATCTGCTTAATCTGGTCTTCTACTATTTTAACGTCACAGGCACAGCCAATTCCTGAGCTATTACATTACAAGTTCAATGAAGCAGGTGTCA
>JBJXGU010000099.1:0-27426 GCA_046160245.1 Bacteroidia bacterium | reverse complement strand
ATAAATCGGAATTTGTTTTACCATTTTCCCGGTAATATCAATCACTCGAATTACATTAGATCCGGTTTTAACATTTTGTACCAGTACATTCAAGATACTATTTCCCGAAGATGGATTGGGGAACACTTGAATGGATGAGGCTTCATTTTCGTTGTTATTAATTCCTGAAAGAACTCTGTTTACTGAGTTGCACATCATCTCACATCCACTTCCTGTCGTAGCAATTACAGAGTAAATTCCACTTTGTGTAGGCGTGTAAATAGTATCGGTTGCATTGGGAATGGCAACACCATTTAAGTACCACTGCAATGACACGCCTGGATAACTTACTGCTAAACTATTTCCTGTAATATAAATTAATGGTCCAGTAACATTTACTAAAAGACTTTTATAAACGACTCCTTGAGCGGGACAGAAGTTATCATTAATTTTAAAGAGGAAAGGAAATACTCTTACATGTTGTAGGCAACCATTGTTAAATCCAGCTTGGGCACATACTGTTGGCCACGTCATATTTTCTATAAAACTTGACGATACTGAAAAAGGCGTAGGAAGCGTCAATACAGCACATGGAGGTAATAGGCATCCGTTAGTAAAACTAGTATCTCCATCACCGAATGCCATTCCATTCGCATTTAAAGTGATAGTTTGCGGACCTCCGCCAGCACTTGCAGTAAGAGACTCGAAATCGGTTACCATTAAACTGTAAAACAAAGTATCTCCTGCTACAATGGAAATGGATTCTACCGGAAGATTTGGAAGTAAATCAGGGGCAGTATTGTATACGGTTGGGTTGGTAGAGATGATGCAGTTTGGAACCAATGTTATTTGTACCTCTCGAAAAATTTCAGAGACCAATTGTCCACATTTATAGGAGGATACTTTAGTTACTGTTGAGAAAGATCCTGAGGTTACAGACTTAAATGTGATAATCCCATGATCAGGGTCTAAGACAGCAGCATAATTCAGTGGATTTTGTGTAGGCCCCGGTAATGGTGATTGAAAAGAATAACCAGGATTAAAGGGAACATTTGTGCCCGGGAATCCATTTTCAAGTGGATGGTCCCAAGCGTAATGCAAAGAATCGAGGTCGTTATCAATAGCAATATGTCCATAACTGATGGTATCACCAATACAAACACCCAATGTAGGAGGTTCTGGAAAATAAGGGGAGTTGTCCAAACAAGGATTCGTATTTTGCCCGGAGAAAGCATACATCTTAGCTCTTAAAGTAAAGTCATTTAAAGTTGATAGATTGGATAGTGCACTGTTTCTACAGCAATCGTTATAATAGAAGTACCATCCTGTCGTCGGTGGTGTACCCGTTAAAAATTTTGGGGCTGATTCATAAATGAATTCTTCCACTGCATAGTATATCCCCATTGGATTTAGGCAGGTCGGACATCCAGTTCCTTGTGGTGAGATATCGTTCTGACTCACTAATATGCAATTTATATTACCCCCAGGTGCATTGGTAACAAGGTTTATCGCTTGCGGTCCTGGAATTCCGTTGCAATCCCTGTAAAGTTTCACCTGGAAAACAAATTGTCCATTCCCATTGCATCTCCAAGTAATTTCACCGCCCATCAAATGAGAAGCGTATAATGGAGAAACTAAAATTAAGAAGAGTAGAGTAAGAATGCTAAATTTTTTCATGTTAAAATAGGTTGATTTTGTTAGAGGCTTGATTTGATTTTTGATTAAATAATATTTATTTCAATTGCTTAACTTATAGGTAAAGGTAAAATTTAATTCGTTAGGACCAGCTGTGTTTGATGTATTTTTCCTTCTCCTGATATGTTTAATGAATAAACCCCTGAAGAAAGATCACTTAAGTCAATTAATAAATGCTCATCCGTGGTGTAAACAACAATAGGAATTTGCTTTACTACTTTTCCATTTACATCAAACACACGAATTAAATTAGATCCAGTAGGCATGTTGTTTAGTAATACATTTAAGGTAGTATTTCCTGTTGATGGATTTGGAAAAACTTGAATGGAGCTTTCTTTGGATTTAAGAGTTTCTATTCCAGTAAATGTTTTGTTTACGGAGTTGCTTAACATTATACAACCGCTCCCAGTTGTTGCCATGACAGAATAGATCCCTGCTACTGTTGGGGTATAAATAGTATCCGTTGCTCCTGGAATGGGAACTCCATTAAAGTACCATTGTAAAGTTACTCCTGGATAGCTCACCGCTAAATCATTGCCTGAGGAATAAATTTGCGGGCCCTGGACATTTACTAAAATATTTTTGTACCTCACACCATGAGCAGGACAAAAATTATCCTCTACCTTTAAAATAAATTGAAATGTGCGCTGTGATTGAATACACCCATTTGTGAATCCAGCATGTGCACATGTAGTGGGCCAAGTTAGCTTATTACTAATTTGAGCTGGACCATCTATCGGTGTAGGGAGTTGCAAAACAGCACAAGGAGGAATTAAACATCCTGTGGTAAATGAAGTGTCTCCAAGTCCTAGTTCTATACCAATTGCATTTAATGTCAAAGTTTGTACGTTGCCTCCTGCACCATTTGGTAGTAATTCAAAATCAAAAGAAATAAAGTTGTAAATAAATGAATCACCCGCTATAATATTAAAAGTTTCTACATCCGAAGAGGGGTAAACATCAGGAGCAGAATTAAAAGCAGGAGGGTTGCTGGAAATTTGACAATTAGTTAAATAAACCTGTACTTCTCTAAATATTTCGGCAACGAGCTGCCCACATTTATAGGCAGAAACTTTATTTGCAGTAACATAAGAACCGATGGAATTTGAATAGAAAGAAATGATTCCTTGAGAAGAGTCCAAGGTAGCCACCGTATTTTGTGGGTTTTGCGCGGGACCTGGCAAAGGGTTTTGGTGTGTATAGGGTGAATTAAAAACGGCATTAGTATTTATATCAGTACTTAGGGGCGGTGTCCATGAAAAAGATAAAGAATCTAATTCAACATCAAATGCAGTATGATTAAATTGAATAGTATCCTTATTACAGACAGCCAATGAAGGGGAGTCAGCAAAATAAGGAGAGTTGTCATAGCAAGGGGATGCATTTTGTCCTGAAAAAGAAAACATCTTTGCTTTTAGAGTGAAATAACCATTTGTCAAATCCAAATTAACAATATTTCCATTTCTGCAGCAGTCGGTATACCAAAAATTCCATCCTGTAATTGGAGGTACACCGTTTAAAGCTATTGTGTCTGATTCGTAGATATGCTCCTCGACTGCCGAACTTTGCAAGTTAGGTGAAGCACAAGTAGGACAACCCACACCTATTGGTGAAAGATCTATTTGGCTAATTTTGATACAAGGTATCGTATCGACAGGCCCATCTGATATTAATTTTAAAGTTGCCGGTGCAGGAACACCATTACAATCTCTATAAATTTTAACTTTAAATGTGTAGGTTCCATTTCCATTACACCTCCAGGTAATTTCTCCTCCCATCAAATGAGAAGCGTATAATGGAGAAACTAAAATCAAGAAGAGTAGAGTAAGAATGCTAAATTTTTTCATGTTAAAATAGGTTGATTATGTTAGAAGCTTGATTTGATTTTTGATTGAATAGGATTTATTTCAATTGCTTAAATTATAGGTAATAAGTAAAATTTAATTGGTTAGGACCAACTGTGTTTGATGTATTTCACCTTCTCCTGATAGGTTTAATGAATAAACCCCTGAAGAAAGATCACTTAAGTCAATTAATAGATGCTCATCTTTTGTTGAAATATAAATCGGAATTTGCTTTACCATTTTTCCGCTGATGTCAACTATTCGAATAACATTTTGTCCGGTCTTTAAATTTTGTACGAGCACATTTATAATATTATTTCCTGCCGATGGGTTGGGGAAAGCTTCAATTTTTGTTTCTTGATGATGGTTATTGTCAATACCTGCAAATCCAATGTACATGGAATTACTTAACAGGGTGCAGCCATTGTTTGCTGTTAAAAGGAGAGAATAGGTTCCGCTTTGCGTGGGTGTATAAAGTGAATCCGTTGCACCAGGAATAGGTGCCCCATATAAATACCACTGATAAGTGCTGCCCGGAAAACTCACCGCTAAACTATTTCCAGCTGAGTATATAGTAGGTCCTGTGACTTTAACGATTAAACTTTTGGTCGATACACCTGGGACAGGACAGTAGTTATCTTTAATGGTAAAAATAAAATGATAGTTTCTGGTATGCTGTAAGCATCCATTTTGGAATCCGGCATGTTGACATTCTGTGGCCCAACTTAATCCTTCAAATAAATTCGATGCATAAGAAAAAGGCGTTGGATTCGATAAAACCGCACAAGGAGGGATTAAGCATCCAGTGGTCATACTGGTGTCCCCAAACCCCAAGGCATTACTTGCGGCACTCAACGTCATTGTTTGTAGACCCCCTCCGGCGGAGGTTGGTAATAATTCATTTTCTGTAGCATGAAAAATATAATACAACGTATCGCCTGCAGAAATAGTGATGGTTTCAGAATACGGCAAAGTAATAATATCAGGTGCGGTATTATAAGTGGTAGTCGGTGTAGTTGAAAGAATGCAATTAGAAAGGATAGAAAGTTGGAATTCTCTATAAATCTTTGAAATAATTGCACCGCATCGATAAGAAGTGACTTCCATGACAACAACAAAATAACCTGGAGTGTATGAGGTCATTGAAAGCTGACCACTGGATGTATTCAGTATTGCAGGAACATTCAAAGGGTTGTGTTGGGTCTTGGGCAATGGTGCACCAAATGAATACCCGGAAGCATAAGGAACATTATTACCTGGAAAAATATTTTCTAGAGCAGGAGCAAATGCAAAAACTAAAGAATCCATATCTTGATCAAAAGCGGCAAAACTAAGGTTCACTGAATCACGTGTACAAATACCAAATGTTGGTGGTTCAGCAAAATACGGTGAGCTGTCAAAACAAGGAGAATTATTTTGTCCTGAAATAGGAAACATATAGGCTCTAAGTGTAAAATCACCTGAACTTGAAGATGAAAGGTTTGTAATAGCTCCATTTCTACAACAATCATTATAGTAAAAGTACCATCCTGTTAGTGGAGGAATACCTACTAAAAAAATGGGGCCTGATTCATAAATATCCTCTTCTACAGCACTTGAAAGGCCTAATGGATTTAGGCAGGTTGGACAACCCACACCTTGTGGCGAGAGATCGTTCTGACTCACTAATGAGCAAGGTATAAAACCTACAGGTGCATTTGTATTTAAAGTAACACTTGGTGGGCCAGGAATGCCATTACAATCCCTATAAAGTTTTATTTGGAAAACGAATTGTCCATTTCCATTGCATTTCCATGTGATTTCTCCGCCCATCAAATGAGAAGCAATTGAACTAAATGGTAAAATCGCTAGAAATAAACCGATTAGGATTTTTTTTATGTTCATAAAATGGTATTTTTGATTTAAAGAGGAGGTTTTGAACTTTGGTTATGAATAAATGCAATAATTAAAGTAAATAAAGGAATTTCAAAGATTTCTAAAAAATGTTGATATTTATTTATATTGTTGATTGTCAGTACTAATATTTTACATTATCTGTGAACAATCCTTGTTTTTTTTCAATTTTTGACTTCCTAACCCACTGTTTCATAAATAATTTGAAAAACAACTTGCATAAATCATTTTCTTGTGTAACTTTGCACTCCCTTTTTAGGGGTATAGTGTATCTAATTCACTGATCTAGAATAGAAAAAAATTAAGAATGCCTACAATTCAACAGTTAGTACGTAAGGGCCGCGAGGCTATGGTGGAAAAGAGTAAGTCACCAGCCCTTGTTTCATGTCCGCAACGTCGTGGAGTTTGCACTCGTGTGTATACTACCACTCCAAAGAAGCCGAATTCAGCAATGCGTAAAGTAGCTCGTGTTCGTTTGACGAACAAGTTCGAGGTAACTGCATACATTCCTGGTGAAGGTCATAACCTACAAGAACATAGTATTGTAATGATCCGCGGTGGAAGGGTTAAAGATCTTCCAGGAGTTCGTTACCATATTATTCGTGGTGCATTGGATACTTCAGGTGTTGAAGGTCGTAACCAGCGTCGTTCTAAATACGGAACTAAACGTCCAAAAGCAGGTGCTGTTGCTGCCGCTGCTGCAAAAAAAGGTAAAAAATAAGTTTACATAATTAAGATTATCTAATAATACCCTTCTTATAAAATGAGGAAGTCAAAACCAAAGAAGAGACCCATTCTGCCGGATCCAAAGTTTAATGATCCACTAGTTACCCGTTTTGTGAATATGTTAATGTATTCAGGTAAAAAAGGAACTGGATATAAATTGTTCTACGATGCACTTGATAAAGTGGAAAATCGTACCAAAGAAAGCGGTCTTGAAACATGGAGAACTGCATTGAATAATGTGATGCCAACCGTGGAAGTGAAAAGCCGTCGTGTTGGAGGAGCAACTTTCCAAATTCCTTCTGAAGTACGTCCAGATCGTAAAATTTCTGTGGGTATTAAATGGATGATTCTTTATGCTCGTAAACGTAACGAGAAAAGTATGTCGGATAAGTTAGCAGGAGAAATCATTGCTGCTGCGAAAGGTGAAGGTGCTGCCGTGAAGAAGAAAGATGATACGCATCGTATGGCAGATGCAAACAAAGCGTTCTCTCATTTTAGAGTTTAAAATTAATTAAAGCGTAATACCAGAAATATAAAATGTCTACGGAGGTAAAAGATTTAAAGTTTGTACGTAATATCGGAATCGCTGCTCATATCGATGCAGGGAAGACGACTACTACAGAGCGTATCCTATACTACACGGGTGTAAATCACAAAATTGGTGAAGTACATGACGGTGCAGCAACGATGGATTGGATGGTGCAGGAGCAAGAGCGTGGTATAACAATTACGTCTGCAGCAACAACTGCTTTTTGGAAGTACAGAGGCAATGACTATAAATTAAATATTATCGACACTCCAGGTCACGTAGATTTTACCGTTGAGGTAAATCGTTCTTTGCGTGTATTGGACGGGTTGGTGTTTTTGTTTTCTTCAGTTGATGGTGTAGAGCCTCAGTCTGAAACAAACTGGCGTTTAGCAAATAACTATAATGTAACCCGCATCGGGTTCGTAAATAAAATGGATCGCGCAGGAGCCGATTTCTTGAATGTGGTTCGCCAAGTTCGTGAAGTTTTAGGTGGTAATGCACTTCCATTGCAATTACCAATCGGCGCTGAAGAAACTTTTAAAGGTGTAGTTGATTTGGTGAATTTCCGTGGAATTATCTGGAATGATGCAGATCAAGGGATGACTTTCCAAGAAGTTCCTATTCCAGATGATATGTTGGAAGAAGCTACTGAGTATCGTGTAAAGTTATTAGAAGCATGTGCTGAATTCGATGACAAGATCATGGAGAAGTATTTCGAAGATCCAGCTTCTATTTCAGAAACGGAAATTTTGACTGCTTTGCGTCAGGCTTGTGTTGCAAATAAAGTAGTACCGATGCTTTGTGGTTCGGCTTTTAAGAATAAAGGTGTTCAAACGATGCTTGACTACGTGATGGAATTAATGCCTTCACCAATGGATAAAGAAAGTATCAAAGGTATTCACCCTGATACAGAAGAAGAAATTTCACGTCGCCCTGATGTAAAAGAGCCGTTTACTGCGCTTGCATTTAAGATTGCTACCGATCCTTTCGTAGGACGTTTGGCATACTTCCGTTGTTATGCTGGTAAGTTGGATGCAGGTTCTTATGTCTTGAACACACGTTCAGGTCAAAAAGAGCGTATCTCTCGTATTTTCCAAATGCATGCCAATAAGCAAAATCAAATCCCTACCATTTTTGCGGGTGATATTGGTGCTGCTGTAGGATTTAAGGATATTAAGACAGGAGATACACTTTGTGCTGAAAATGCTCCTATTGTGCTTGAAGCGATGAATTTCCCAGAGCCAGTTATCGGATTAGCTATTGAGCCAAAGACGCAAACTGATATGGATAAGTTAGGAGTTTCTCTTGGTAAATTAGCTGAAGAGGATCCAACTTTCCGTGTGAAATCTGATGAAGATACCGGTCAAACAATCATTTCTGGAATGGGTGAGTTACACCTTGAAATTATTGTGGATCGTTTGAGAAGAGAATTTAAAGTGGAAGTGAATCAAGGTGCTCCACAAGTAAATTATAAAGAGGCGATCAATGGTACTGTAGAACACAGAGAGGTTTATAAAAAGCAAACGGGTGGTCGTGGTAAGTTCGCGGATATTAAGTTTGTGGTAGGACCTTCTGATGAAGATTTTGAAGTAACCGATAAGAATGGTGGTTTACAATTCTTGAATGAAATTACCGGTGGTAATATCCCTCGTGAATTTATTCCAGCTGTTGAAAAAGGATTTCGTGCAGCCATGGTAAATGGTGTGTTAGCCGGATACCAAGTACAAAAATTGAAAGTGCGTTTGATCGATGGTTCATACCATAACGTTGACTCCGATGCTTTGTCATTTGAAATATGTGCTCGTACCGCTTTCCGTGAATCATTGCCAAAAGCAAAACCTGTACTTCTTGAGCCAATCATGAAGTTAGAAGTAATTACTCCTGAGCAAAACATGGGTGATGTTGTGGGTGACCTTAACCGTCGTCGTGGACAAATGGAAGGAATGGATTCTCGTGGAGGTGCTCAAGTAGTAAAAGCAAAAGTTCCATTATCTGAAATGTTTGGCTATGTAACTGCATTGCGTACGATCACTTCAGGGCGTGCATCTTCTACTATGGAATTCTCTCACTTTGCAGAAGCACCACGTAATGTTTCTGAAGAAGTAATTGCAAAAGCAAAAGGAAAATCTTCTGCCGAAAAGGTTTAAGTGTCAAAATAAAGATCTCAATACCGTTCTTATAAAATGAGCCAAAGAATCAGAATTAAATTAAAGTCTTACGATTTTAATCTCGTGGATAAATCTGCTGAGAAAATCGTGAAGACGGTAAAGCCAACAGGTGCTATAGTAAGTGGTCCAATTCCACTTCCTACAGAGAAGAAAATTTACACCGTTCTTCGCTCACCTCACGTGAACAAGAAGGCTCGTGAACAGTTTCAATTATGTTCATACAAGCGTCTTCTGGATATCTATAGCTCTACAGCTAAAACAGTAGATGCTTTGATGAAGCTCGAACTTCCAAGTGGAGTAGAGGTAGAAATCAAAGTTTAGTGAACTCACAGGATTAAAAATCGTTCTTTACATCCTATCCGAAATTAAATTAAAACAACAGCTTACGGCTGATTCAGACCGTATTGCTTATCAATAATCATTAAGACCAAAACAACTAAACCGTAGTTAAGATGGCAAGTATAATCGGAAAAAAAGTCGGCATGACCAGCATCTTCGATGCAGATGGAAATAATATTCCCTGCACTGTAGTTGAAGCCGGCCCTTGTGTAGTAACACAAGTTAAAACAGTCGAGAATGACGGATATAGTTCCGTTCAACTCGCATTTGGTGAGAAAAAAGAAAAAAACACGACCCAACCATTAATGGGTCATTTTAAGAAAGCAAACACTACTCCTAAGCAGAGGGTAATGGAATTCAAGGACTTTGTTCAAGAATTTCAAACCGGCGACTTAGTGAAGTGCGATATTTTTGCTGAAGGTGATTTTTGTGATGTAGTAGGTACATCAAAAGGAAAAGGTTTTCAAGGGGTTGTTAAACGTCACAATTTTGGTGGTGTTGGTGGACAAACTCACGGTCAACATGATCGTCAACGTGCTCCAGGTTCGTTAGGTGCTTCTTCATGGCCTTCAAGGGTAATGAAGGGAAAGCGCATGGGCGGACACATGGGTAATGTGCGTGTAATGGTTCAAAATTTAGAAATCGTGAAAGTTATGCCTGAGCAGAACCTACTTCTTGTAAGAGGTGCTATTCCAGGTCATAAAGGTTCATTTGTAACGCTGTCGAATTAATCATGGAAGTATCTGTATATAATAGTACTGGAAAAGAAACAGGACGCAAAGCAGTTCTGAACGAAAGCATCTTCGGGATCAGCCCTAATGATCATGCTATCTATCTTGACGTAAAGCAACATCTTGCTAATCGTCGTCAAGGTACTAGCAAGTCTAAAGAGCGTAACGAGATTGCTGGAACCACAAAGAAATTGAAGAAGCAAAAAGGTACTGGCGGAGCACGTGCCGGATCTAAGAAGAGTCCTCTTTTTGTAGGTGGTGGTCGCGTATTTGGTCCACAGCCACGCGATTATACTTTTAGCTTGAACAAAAAATTGAAGCGTCTTGCACGTATGTCTGCGCTTTCTTATAAAGCCCAATCCAATAATGTAATGGTGTTGGAAGATCTAAGTTTTGATCATCCAAAGACTAAATTGATCGTTGATTTGGTGAATAATTTGAAGGTTTCGGATAAAAAAACGTTATTGGTTCTGCCTCAATCGAATAAAAACGTATATTTGTCGTCCCGAAATTTGGAGCGCAGTAAAGTTGTAACAGCCTCTGATTTAAACACATACGATATTATGCATGCTCATAATATTATTGTAATGGAGAGCTCGCTTCCGGTAATCGAAAGCACATTGCTTAAATAATCAACACTTCAGTGAAATTATTTTCGAATTATTGAAAATAATTTTCCGGAGAAAATCTTAAATAATTAAGTGCATAGGCACGATAAACCTATAAGAGTAAAATGGATATCCTGAAGAAACCGGTGGTCACTGAGAAGATGAACCGGATTACAGAAAAACAACCCCGCTATGGTTTCATAGTGGAAAGACGCGCCAACAAGCTGGAGATTAAGAAAGCAGTGGAGGCAATGTATGGTGTTAATGTTGAATCGGTAAACACAATGATTTATCGTGGTAAGGCTATGAGCCGTGGCACGAAAACAGGTGTGGTTTCTGGTCAGCGCCCAAACATTAAAAAGGCAATCGTTACCTTGAAAGCAGGCGAGTCAATTGATTTCTTCAGTAATATTTAATTTAGAACAGAGCCATGGCAACTAGAAAAATACGTCCAATGACTCCGGGTCAACGTCATCAAACACGTACTGACTATTCGGAAATTACTGCAAGCGAGCCAGAAAAATCATTACTAGTTTCGTTGAAACGAAGTGGTGGTAGAAATAACACGGGTAAAATGACCATGCGTTATTTAGGTGGTGGTCACCGTAAAATGTATCGTATCATCGATTTTAAACGTGACAAATTTGATGTTGCGGGTGTAGTTGAAACGATCGAGTACGATCCAAACAGAACTTCATTTATCGCCTTGGTAAAATATACCGATGGTGAGAAAAGATATATTATCGCACCTAACGGAATTCAAGTAGGACAAATCATTGCGAATGGTTCTACAGTAGCTCCAGAGGTAGGTAATGCAATGCCTTTAAAAGATATTCCATTGGGAACTGTGGTGCATAACATTGAAATGCGTCCGGGTCAAGGTGGAAAAATCGCTCGTAGTGCTGGTGCTTATGCACAGTTAGCTGCTCGTGAAGATAAATATGCAGTATTGAAGATGCCTTCTGGTGAGACACGTAAAGTGCTTGTTGTTTGTATGGCTACTATCGGTTCTGTATCCAATTCAGATCACGATAAAGAGAGCAAAGGTAAGGCGGGTAAAAACCGTTGGTTGGGACGTCGTCCACGTGTTCGTGGTGTTGCCATGAATCCAGTGGATCATCCAATGGGTGGAGGAGAAGGACGTGCTTCTGGAGGACATCCACGTAGCCGTAAGGGTCTCATTGCAAAAGGATACAAAACTCGTAAGAAGAGTAACCCTTCGAACAAGTACATCCTAGAGCGTCGTAAGAAATAATTGTATAAGGTAATCTGACTATAAAATAACATGAGTCGTTCGCTTAAAAAAGGTCCTTTCATTGATTACAAACTCGAGCTTAAAGTTGCGGGTATGAATGAAGGCAAGAAAAAAGCTACCATCAAGACATGGTCGCGCAGATCAATGATCTCTCCGGATTTCGTTGGCAATACTTTCGCTGTACATAATGGAAATAAATTCATTCCTGTATATGTGACTGAAAACATGGTTGGACATAAACTGGGCGAATTCGCTCCTACCCGTTCTTTTAGGGGGCACTCCGGTTCTAAAGACAAAGGATCTAAATAATTATGGGAGCCAGAAAACGTAATGTCGCTGAAGAGCGCAAGGCTACTATGAAGAAAGTAGCAATTGCAAAATTAAATGACTGTCCTACTTCACCGCGTAAAATGCGTTTGGTAGCCGATATGATTCGTGGAAAGCGTGTTGATTATGCGTTAGCCATGCTTCGTCTAAGCACTAAGGAAGCTGCAGGTCGTTTAGAGAAACTTCTTTTATCTGCTCTTGCTAACTGGCAAGCGAAGAACGAAGGAAGTCGTATCGAAGATCAAGAGTTAGTGGTAAAGCAAGTGAATGTTGACGCAGGTCGTCAATTGAAACGTCTTCGCCCAGCACCTCAAGGTCGTGGACACAGAATTCGTAAGCGTTCAAATCATATAACTTTAGTAGTTGACAACAAAAACGCTGTTGTTGCTGCAGAAAATAACACCGCTAACTAAGTAGATTTAATGGGACAAAAAGCTAACCCGATAGGTAATCGTTTAGGAATCATCCGCGGATGGGATTCTAACTGGTATGGAGGAAAGAACTATTCTGATAAACTAGTTGAAGATGAGAAAATCCGTAAATACTTACTTGCTCGTCTTGCAAAAGGTGGTGTATCACGTATCGTCATTGAGCGTACGTTGAAACTAATTACTGTAACTGTTCATACTGCTCGTCCGGGTATTGTGATTGGTAAAGGTGGTGCCGAAGTAGATAAGTTAAAAGAAGAAGTAAAGAAACTGACTAAAAAGGAAGTTCAAATCAATATCTTCGAAATTAAGCGTCCAGAATTAGATGCTCAATTAGTAGCCGATGGAATCGCTCGTCAATTAGAAGCGCGTATTTCTTTCCGTCGTGCAATGAAGCAATCAGTGGCTTCTACGATGAGAATGGGTGCTGAAGGAATTAAGATCAATTGCTCTGGTCGTTTAGGGGGTGCTGAGATTGCACGTTCTGAACAATACAAAGAAGGTCGTGTTCCCTTGCATACATTCCGTGCCGATATCGATTACGCTTTATCAGAAGCATTAACGACTTATGGTCTTATCGGGATCAAAGTTTGGATTTGCAAAGGTGAAGTATTTGGAAAAAGAGATTTATCACCAAACGTAGGTATTGCTAGCACATCAAAAGCTGGTGGTAGTGGAGAGAAGCGTGGTGATAGAGATAATCGTGTAGATCGCGGTGATCGTGGTGGAAACAGAGGCGGTGGCAATAGAGGTGGTGGAAACAGAGGTGGTGGCGATCGTGGTAAACCGACAAGAGATTAATAAATTAATAGCACGAAATAATTAGATAAAGTAGCTGAATCATGTTACAGCCTAAAAAAACCAAGTTCAGAAAGCAACATAAAATGGTTCCGAGTGGTACTGCCACAAGAGGAACGTCATTGGCTTTTGGAACCTTTGGAATCAAATCATTAGAAACCTGCTGGATCACTTCCCGTCAGATTGAAGCTGCCCGTATCGCGGTAACCCGTTTCATGAAACGTGAAGGACAAATCTGGATCAGAATATTCCCAGACAAACCAATTACTCGTAAGCCGTTAGAGGTACGTATGGGTAAAGGTAAAGGAGCTCCTGAGTATTGGGTAGCCACCGTAAAGCCTGGAACAGTGATCTTCGAAGCCGAAGGTGTTCCCATCAGCGTTGCTAAAGAGGCTATGCGCCTTGCATCACAAAAATTACCGGTAACAACAAGATTTGTTGTACGCCCAGATTATACAGAATAAACAGAAGAATGCCATGAAACAGTCTATCGTTAAAGACCTTACTACGGATGAAGTCCGTGCCAAGATAGGTGAAGAGCGTACTAGCTATACCAAAATGAAAATGGCGCATGCCGTTTCGCCTATTGAAAACCCGATGAAGATTCGTGCTTCTCGTCGTGCTATTGCACGTCTTATGACAGAACTACGTAGCCGTTTGTCTCAAACTCCATCCGCAGAAAAATAATCATGGAACAAAGATCTCTTAGAAAAGAACGTATCGGTTTGGTTACCGGTTCTAAAATGAATAAATCAATCGTAGTATCGGTTGAGGCTCGTGAGAAGCATCCCAAGTATGGTAAGTTCATTAAGAAAACCAAAACATTTATGGCTCACGATGAAAAAAATGAGTGTGGTTTGGGCGATACAGTAAAAATAATGGAAACCCGTCCATTGAGCAAGCTAAAACGCTGGCGCATGGTGGAAGTAATAGAAAAAGCGAAATAACCTGTATCCTTCCTTTCGGGGAAGAGACAATCAAGAAAAGAGAAAATGATACAGCAAGAGTCAAGGCTAGTAGTAGCCGATAATAGTGGTGCCAAAGAGGTACTTTGCATCCGCGTACTCGGCGGAACTGCTAAACGATATGCATCCTTAGGAGACAAGATCGTTGTAACTGTAAAACATGCGATTCCTAGTGGAAACGTTAAAAAAGGAACAGTTTCTAAAGCCGTAGTAGTGAGAGTGAGTAAGGAAGTTCGTCGTGAAGACGGATCCTATATTCGCTTCGACGATAACGCAGTGGTGTTATTGAACAACCAGGATGAATTGCGTGGTACACGTATTTTCGGACCCGTTGCACGTGAACTACGTGAGAAACAATTTATGAAAATCGTATCATTAGCCCCGGAGGTGCTCTAAGAAATGGAACGTAAGAAAAACAAACAACAAAAACTCCATATCCGCAAAGGCGATCTTGTAAAGGTGCTGAGCGGTGACTCAAAAGGTCAACAAGGAAAAGTTTTGGAAGTGATTCCAGAAAAAAGTACTGCCATTGTTGAGAAGGTAAATATCATTTCGAAGCATACGCGTCCAAACGCTCAAAATGCCCAAGGTGGTATCGTGAAGAAGGAAGCTCCTGTGCGTCTCTCAAAATTAATGGTAGTGGATCCAGCTACTGGAAAACCAGGTAGAGTAGGACGCCGTTTAGAAGACGGAAAATTAGTACGCTATATTAAAATTAAAAAATAACCGGTCGGAGGTAAAAAGATATGAATTACGAACCACGCCTGAAAACGAAATACCACAATGAGATGAAAAAATCATTGCGCGAAAAGTTTCAATACAAAAGTGTAATGCAAGTTCCTCGCCTTACCAAAATTTGTTTAAATCAGGGTCTAGGAGATGCAGTTTCCGATAAGAAAATTATTGAAACTGCCATAAATGAAATGACTACCGTAACAGGTCAAAAAGCAGTGTCTACGAAGTCACGCAAAGACATTTCGAACTTTAAACTTCGTGCAGGTGTGCCTATCGGAGCAAGAGTAACACTTCGCGGCGACAGAATGTATGAATTTCTAGATCGTTTAGTTGCAGTAGCTCTTCCTCGTATTCGCGACTTCCGTGGTGTGAATGATAAAGGTTTTGACGGACGTGGTAATTACACGTTAGGCGTAACTGAGCAAATCATTTTCCCAGAAATTGATATCGACAAAGTGAGCAAAATTCAAGGTATGGATATCACTTTTGTGACCACCGCTACCAAGGACAGTGAAGCATTGGAATTGTTAAAGGAATTTGGAATTCCATTTAAAAATCAAACTAAATAATATTTCGAACGATGTCAAAAGAATCGATCAAAGCGCGCGAATTAAAGCGCATCCGTTTGGTAGAAAAATATGCTGAGAAACGTGCAGCATTGAAAGCAGCAGGCGATTATGTTGGGTTACAAAAGTTACCTAAGAATTCTACGCCTTGCCGTGTAAGAAATCGTTGCAAACTCACTGGACGTCCAAGAGGTTATTTACGTCAATTCGGAATCTCCCGTGTGATGTTTCGTAAACTCGCCCTCGAAGGAAAAATTGCTGGTGTAACCAAATCCAGCTGGTAATCCCAAGTTTTAATAATTGATCAACAAAAGAATTAACTAGTCCATGTATACCGATCCAATAGCCGATTACTTAACCCGTATCAGAAACGCGGTAAAAGCAAATCACCGTGTGGTTGAAGTGCCAGCATCAAACATGAAAAAGGAAATGACCAAGATCCTGTTTGATAAAGGTTTTATCTCAAACTATAAGTTTGAAGATTCCGACAACAAACAAGGTAATATCAAAATCGCCTTGAAATACAATGCAGTGAGTAAGCTTCCGGCCATCAATAATATTCGCCGAATCTCACGTCCAGGTTTAAGAAAATACGTGAAAGCAGATAGCATTCCACGTGTAATTAACGGTCTGGGTATTGCCATCGTTTCCACTTCTCGTGGATTGATGACGGACAAAGAAGCCCGTCAGATGAACGTAGGTGGTGAAGTAATATGTTTCGTGTCTTAATAATAAAAAAATTACGTCGATAAAATGTCACGTGTAGGAAAAAATCCAATCCCATTACCTGGTGGAGTACAGGTATCTGTTAGCGGCCTTGATGTCGTTGTTAAAGGACCAAAAGGAACGTTAACACAAACTGTAGCTGATGGTATTGAAGTAAAAGTAGAAACTGATCAAATTGTATTGAGCAGAGCTACCGAGCAAAAACGTCATCGCGCTTTACATGGTTTGTATCGTGCCTTAATCAACAACATGGTTGTCGGTGTATCTACCGGTTTTAAAGTGGAACAAGAATTAGTAGGTGTGGGTTACCGTGCTACCAATCAAGGAAATCTTCTTGATATG
Source organism: Bacteroidia bacterium (assembly GCA_046160245.1). Lineage (GTDB taxonomy): Bacteria > Bacteroidota > Bacteroidia > AKYH767-A > OLB10 > JAJTFW01. The sequence goes on along the minus strand of JBJXGU010000099.1, from coordinate 10,772 downwards.
GTGTTAGGATATTCCCATCACGTAGTTTTTGATATTCCAACTGAAATCAAAGTAGCTACTCGCCAAGATAAAGGACAAAATCCAATCATCACTTTGGAGAGTCATGACAAGCAATTGTTAGGTCAGGTAGCTGCCCGTATTCGCTCACTCCGTACTCCTGAGCCTTACAAAGGAAAAGGTATTAAGTTCGTAGGTGAACAACTTCGTAGAAAAGCTGGTAAGTCAGCATCTAAAAAATAATTAATTAATAGGAAAGTTTCCAATTTATCATGCAAGATAAAAAACTCGTACGCCGCAAAAAGATTCGCTCTCGCATTCGTAAAATAGTTACGGGCACGGCTGAACGTCCAAGATTGTCAGTATTCAGAAGTAACAAGTCGATCTACGCACAGTTGATTGATGATGTGAATGGACACACAATCGCAGCAGCTTCTTCCCGTGAAGGTGGAGTAGATGCAAAATCTAACAAAGTTGAACAAGCTACCTCTGTAGGGAAAATCGTTGCAGAAAAAGCAAAAGCAGCTGGAATCACTGCTGTAACCTTCGATCGTGGCGGTTATTTATATCATGGACGTATCAAAGCTTTGGCTGATGGTGCACGTGAAGCAGGTCTACAATTCTAATTCGAACCGATAGTTTACGAAATATCAAATGATTCAAAACAGCAAACGCGTAAAGTCAACCGATACTGAACTCCACGATAAACTGGTGTCTGTAAATCGTGTTACAAAAGTGACCAAAGGTGGTCGCGCTTTTGGATTCGCTGCCATCGTGGTAGTAGGAGATGAGAAAGGTGTGGTTGGACACGGTCTCGGAAAAGCAAAAGAAGTAACGAATGCCGTTACTAAAGCAATAGATGATGCTAAGAAAAACTTAGTACGCATTCCTATCCGTAAAGGAACTGTTCCTCATGAGCAGGATGGTAAGTTTGGTGGAGCACGTGTGTTCCTTAAGCCTGCCTCTCCCGGTACCGGTGTAATTGCAGGTGGTGCGATGCGTTCCGTTTTGGAGAGCGTTGGAATTACCGATGTACTTGCGAAGTCAAAAGGATCTTCTAATCCTCACAACGTAGTAAAGGCAACCATCGATGCGTTGTTGAAAATGCGTGATGCACATGCAGTAGCTCAACAAAGAAATGTTGATATCAGTAAAGTATTTAACGGATAATATCAAAGAATTTACAAAATGGAAATGATATCTATCACTCAGATAAAAAGCGGAATTAATCGTCCGGAAAATCAAAAGCGTACCTTGAAAGCGCTTGGATTAAGCATGAATAAAACAGTGGAACTGCAATCAACACCTCAAATTACTGGGATGTTGTCGAAGGTGACGCACTTGGTTCGTGTTGTAAAAAAATAAGTATCTACCGAATAAGAGAAATAAACAGAGATTATGGATTTGAGCAATCTTAAACCAGCTAATAAATCAACTAAGAATCGTAAGCGTATTGCACGTGGAACCGGTTCTGGTCGTGGCGGTACTTCTACACGTGGTCACAAAGGTGCGGCTTCACGAAGTGGTTATAGCCGTAAAATTGGATTCGAAGGAGGTCAAATGCCCCTTCAACGCCGTCTTCCGAAATTCGGATTTACAAATATTAATCGCGTAGAGTTTGCAGGGATTAACTTGGATACGCTACAGCGTATTGCCGATGAGCATGGCATCAGTACATTTGATCAACAAGTATTTATTGATCGTGGATTGGTTTCCAAAAATGACCTCATCAAAATTCTTGGTCGTGGTGAGTTATCAGCGAAATTGAATGTGACTGCACATGCATTTTCTGCTACAGCTGCTGCAGCTATTGAAAAAGTAGGTGGCGCAACAACTACCCTAGAAAGAAAAGGTGGACCCCTCAAAACCATCTAATAAGAATATATGAAGAACTTCATACAGACAATTCAAAACATATTTAAGATTGATGACCTTCGTTCAAGGATCGTTAATACTTTATTGTTCCTCCTGATTTATCGTTTGGCGGCTCATGTAGTATTACCCGGTATTGATCCTACGCAATTGGCAGGTCTTCGTGAACAAACGTCAGGCGGTATCTTAGGCTTACTCGATGCTTTCTCAGGTGGTGCGTTTTCGCAAGCATCTGTAGTGGCATTAGGTATCATGCCTTATATCTCTGCTTCGATCGTAGTTCAACTTTTAGGAATTGCAGTTCCGTATTTCCAGAAATTGCAAAAGGAAGGTGAAAGTGGTCGTAAGAAGTTGAATCAAATTACTCGTATCTTAACAGTTATCGTGGTTATTTTCCAAGCTCCAGGTTATTTAATTAACTTGAAAGCTCAAGCGCCAGGTGCTATCATCGCCTACACAAATCCTGAGATTATTTCTCCCGCCTTCTTTATGTTCGTGTCTACCTTAATTATCGTAGCAGGTACATTATTTATTATGTGGTTGGGTGAGCGTATCACCGAGAAAGGAATTGGTAACGGTATTTCTTTAATCATCATGACGGGTATCATCGCACGTTTGCCATTCGCATTACGTGATGAGTTCTTATCGCGTTTGAATGAGCAAGGTGGAGGATTAGTAATCTTCTTAATTGAAATGGTTGCCCTGTTCTTAGTTGTAGTTTCAGTAATTCTCTTAGTACAAGGAACCCGAAAAATTCCGGTTCAGTTCGCGAAGAAGATTGTTGGAAACAAACAATACGGTGGCGTTCGTCAATACATTCCGCTTAAAGTAAATGCTGCCGGTGTAATGCCGATTGTATTTGCTCAAGCAATCATGTTTATCCCTGCTTACATTGCACAGTTCTTCCCAGAATCAGCATCGTGGCAAGGCTTCGCAGCACAAATCACTGACTTCACATCCGTGTTGTACAATGTAGTGTTTGCATCCATGATCATCATCTTTACTTATTTCTATACTGCTATCTCGGTGAATCCAAGTCAAATGGCAGATGATATGAAGAAGAACGGCGGATTTGTTCCCGGGGTTAAACCAGGAAGAAAAACATCGGAGTTCATCGATGAAATTATGTCAAAAATTACATTACCCGGATCTATCTTCCTTGCGTTTGTAGCAATCATGCCTGCGTTCGCAATGATGGCCGGTGTAAATAGCAACTTCGCTCAATTCTATGGCGGTACCTCGTTACTGATCTTGGTGGGTGTAGTGTTGGATACTTTACAGCAAATTGAGAGTCATCTCTTGATGCGTCACTATGATGGTCTGATGAAATCAGGTCGTATCAAAGGACGTTCGTCTGCCGGAGTAACCGCATAATTACAATTGCATTAAAATGAGCGGCGGTACTATAGTGTACAAGACGGCAGAGGAGATAGAGTACATCCGCAATAGTTCTTTACTTGTTGGCAAGACATTGGCTGAAGTAGCCAAAAATCTTAAACCCGGTGTAACCACATCGTCATTGGACGCAATAGCTGAAAAGTTTATTCGCGATCATGGCGCAACACCTTCCTTCAAAGGGTATCATGGATTCAAGCATACGCTTTGTATCTCGGTAAACGAAGAAATTGTTCACGGCATGCCCGGAGCAAGATTGATAAAGGATGGAGATGTGGTTTCTATCGATTGTGGTGCATTTATGAATGGATTTCACGGTGATTCGGCTTATACCTTTCCCGTTGGAGAAGTTTCAGAAGATACACTTCAATTGTTAAGGGTGACCAAGACGTCGCTGATGAAAGGCATCGCAAAAGCTAAATCGGGAAACCGAGTAGGGGATATCAGCGCAGCCATTCAGGATTATGCAGAGGCGAATGGATATGGAGTAGTGAGAGAATTAGTGGGACATGGAGTCGGTAAGCAATTACACGAAAAACCGGAAGTCGCTAATTACGGTAAGCGTGGTTCGGGTCCTCAGTTAAAACCCGGTATGACCATCGCCATCGAGCCCATGATCAACAGAGGTACTCGGAGTATCGTCCAGTTAAAAGATGGATGGACTGTGATCACCGGAGATCGAAAGCCCTCCGCGCACTTCGAACATACCATTGCGATTACCGAAGAAGGTCCGGATATATTAAGTACCTTCTCGTTCATTGAACTTGCCATCGAAGAAAATAGTTACATAACAGAGAAAATAGAAACACTCGCCTGATCAAATGTCAAAGCAACCTGCCATCGAACAAGACGGCACGATTACAGAAGCACTCTCCAATGCAACGTTCCGCGTTGAATTAGAGAATGGACACGAAATCATAGCACACATCAGTGGAAAAATGAGGATGCATTACATCAAAATTCTTCCCGGTGATAAAGTGAAAGTAGAGATGTCTCCATACGATCTAACAAAAGGAAGAATAACGTATCGTTATAAATAATCCGTTCACGGAAAACTAAGATTAAAAATGAAAGTACGCCCATCACTTAAAAAACGCAGCGCAGAATGTAAAATCGTGCGTCGCAAAGGTCGCTTGTATGTGATCAACAAAAAGAACCCACGTTTTAAAATGCGTCAAGGGTAATAATACTGACGCTACATAGGTGTTTGTCCGAAAGATTAAACATATTGAATGTAGGTCAGCATTATACTAAAAAAATATTGGACTAAACCTTAATCCGATGAGTATAAATTTAAGTTTAACTAATAGAAATTACGTCAGATAATGGCTCGTATATCTGGTATTGATTTACCAAAAAATAAAAGAGGTGAGATAGGTCTCACTTACATCTATGGCATCGGTCGTTCGGCTGCCCAAAAGATCCTAACTACTGCCGGTGTTGATTTCAACAAGAAGGTGAATGAATGGAATGATGATGAATTGACAGCAATTCGTACCATCATCAATGACAACTTCCGTGTGGAAGGAGCATTGCGTTCAGAAACTCAGTTGAACATTAAGCGCTTGATGGACATCGGTAGCTACCGTGGAATTCGTCATCGTTTAGGTTTACCAGTACGCGGACAACGCACAAAAAACAATACACGTACTCGTAAGGGTAAGCGTAAGACAGTTGCCAACAAAAAGAAGGTAACTAAATAATCTTTAATTAACTTATCTAATATAGACGTTCTGACCCATGGCTAAAACAACAAAAGCCGTAAAGAAAAGAGTAGTGAAAGTTGAGGCGACCGGCGAGGCGCATATCAATGCTACTTTTAACAACATCATTATAAGCCTTACGAACAACAGTGGCCAAGTAATTTCTTGGGCTTCTGCTGGTAAGATGGGCTTTCGTGGATCAAAGAAAAACACACCTTATGCTGCACAGCTTGCTGCTGCAGACTGTTCGAAAGTAGCTTTTGAAGCTGGCCTTCGTAAGGTAAAAGTGTTTGTAAAAGGTCCAGGATCTGGCAGAGAGTCAGCCATCCGTACTATACATAACTCTGGAGTGGAAGTAACAGAAATCATTGACATTACTCCCATCCCTCACAACGGTTGCCGCCCTCCAAAGCGTCGTCGTATCTAATTCCTTTAAGGTCAAACTAAGATTAAGTAATCAAATAAAATGGCAAGATATATAGGCCCCAAGACCAGAATCTCTCGAAAATTTCGCGAGCCGATATTCGGTCCTGACAAAAATTTCGAAAAGCGTAATTATCCTCCTGGACAACACGGGAACAGTAAGAAGCGCGCAAAAGTTTCTGAATATTCAACGCAGTTGATGGAAAAGCAAAAGGTGAAGTACATGTACGGAATCCTCGAGCGTCAATTCGCGAAAATTTTCGATAAAGCGAATCGTATGGATGGTATCACAGGTGAAAACTTGTTGAAATTGATCGAATCACGCTTAGATAATGTAGTGTATCGCTTAGGACTTTCTTCAAGTCGTTCGGGCGCACGTCAATTGGTTTCTCATCGTCACATCACGGTGAATGGTAAGTTGGTAAACATTCCTTCTTATACATTACGTTCTGGAGATGTAGTAGCAGTTCGTGAAAAATCAAAATCACTTGAAACCATTGCCGATTCATTAGCATCTCGTATGGCTAAGTACGGTTGGTTAGAGTGGGATAACAGTCAAATGGCTGGTAAATTCATCAATCCTCCAGCTCGTGAAGAACTCACTGAGAACATCAAGGAGCAGTTGATTGTCGAGTTGTACTCTAAGTAATCCTTGAAAGTCGTGGCCACGTAGAAGCCCTTAATTCTGCAATAATTATTTAGTAAACTATAAACACATATAACTCACATGGCGATATTAGCTTTTCAGCAACCGGACAAAGTGATCATGAATCATTCGACCGAAACATTCGGTCAGTTCGAATTCCGTCCGCTCGAACCGGGATACGGAATAACAGTTGGAAATGCACTGCGTAGAATTCTACTCAGTTCCTTAGAAGGCTTTGCCATCACTTCTATTAAAGTTGGCGGAGTTGATCATGAATTCTCAACAATTAAAGGTGTTATTGAAGATGTAACCGAAATGATTTTGAACTTGAAGCAAGTGCGTTTCAAGCAACAAATTGAAGGTACTGACTCAGAAAAAGTACACGTGATGGTAAACGGTAAAGAAACGTTTACAGCTGGCGATATTGCAAAACATACAACAGCGTTCCAAGTATTAAATCCGGAGTTCGTGATTTGTAACATGGATCCTTCTGTGAAATTGCAATTGGATATTACGATCGAAAAAGGTCGCGGTTATGTTCCTTCTGAAGAGAACAAAACAGCAACAGCACCGATCGGTACCATCTTCTTAGACGCGATTTACACGCCGATCAGAAACGTAAAATATTTCATCGAGAACTATCGTGTTGAGCAAAAAACCGATTACGAAAAGTTAGTCGTAGAAATTACTTCTGATGGATCGGTTCATCCGAAAGAAGCATTGAAAGATGCAGCTGAAATCTTGATTCATCATTTCATGTTGTTTAGCGACGAGAAGATTACCTTGGAGTCGAAGCCTAAGCAAGTGACCGAAGAATTAGACGAGACGACACTTCACATGCGTCAGTTATTAAAAACAAAATTAGTAGACATGGATTTAAGTGTTCGTGCCTTGAATTGTTTGAAAGCTGCCGATGTAGAAACCTTAGGCGACTTAGTAAGCTACACTAAAGCTGACTTATTAAAGTTCCGCAACTTCGGTAAAAAGTCATTAACAGAATTAGAAGAATTAGTTCGCAGTAAGAACTTAAACTTCGGAATGAATATCGCTAAATACGGTATTGACAGAGATTAATTAAACAATAAACAAATCGCTTAAGCGAAGATTATTATAACACGAATACAACATGCGTCACGGTAAAAAACACAATCACCTCGGCCGTACTACGAGTCATAGAGTTGCTATGTTAAGCAATTTGGCTATTTCTCTTATTACACATAAACGTATATTCACTACAGTTGCAAAAGCAAAAGCATTGCGTGTATATGTAGAGCCTCTTATCACTAAGTCGAAAGACGACACTACACATTCACGTCGAGTAGTTTTCTCTTACTTACAAAGCAAAGATGCCGTGAGCGAATTATTTCGTGACGTAAGTGTTAAGATTGCTGATCGTCCGGGTGGATACACTCGTATCATTAAAGTAGGTAACCGTCCTGGTGATGCTGCTGAAATGGCGATGATCGAATTAGTAGACTACAACGAGAACATGCTTAAAGAGAAAACAGGTAAGAAAGGTGCAGCAAAAGCAACGACTCGTCGTAGCCGCGCCAAGAAAGCCGCTCCAAAAGCAGGCGATGCTCCAGCGGCTGAAAGCACAGACGCTGCAGAATAATTTCTCAAAACATACTATTAAAAGCGAGGCGAACATTTTGTTCGCCTCGCTTTGCGTTTTCTAGCTGCTAGCTGCTAGCTTCTGGCTGCAAGTTTTTATTTCGTGACGAATAATTTTGACTCCGAAAATAGGCTGCATGCTTCTAGTTGCTAGAAGGTCCCAGCTACTGAGAACAGCCTTAGCGCCTTAGGGTCCCGATAGCTATCGGGATTGAGAGAAAATTTGTCGTAGCGTAGCCTTAGCGCCTTGGCGTCTTTGCGAGAAAATTTGGCGTAGCGCAGCCAAGGCGAGAAAACATGTCGCAGCGCAGCTATGGCAAGAAAACATGTCGCAGCCTATTTTTATACCCGAAAAGGTATAATTCACCATATATGCAACCAATTTATACCCTATGTGGTATAAATGATAAATTATTTATTATATTTACACCCGAAAAGGTATAAAAAAATGAATTTATCTACTTTCGTAAAGAAAAAACGTAGCGCCGCCAAACTCACCCAACCCGAACTCGCTGAAAAAGCGGGCGTCGGATTAAGGTTCGTAAGAGAACTAGAGCAAGGAAAAGAAACTCTCCGACTCGATAAAGTAAATCAGGTATTACATCTTTTCGGTCATGAAATGGGACCCATAAAATCTGAACCACCCTCATCAACCCATTAACCTCTCATCATGCCCAAGGCCGAAATAAAAATGCATAATGAGTTAGCGGGTTGGCTAACCCAAGACGAAAATGGATATCATTTTAAATATGCATCAGAATATATTGAGTCAAAAAATCCACAGCCAATAAGTCTCACATTACCCATTCAGGAAATGGAATTTACCAGTCCCGTTTTGTTTTCCTTTTTTGATGGACTCATCCCCGAAGGATGGTTATTAGACATTGCAGAAAAAAATTGGAAAATCAATCCCCGCGACCGCATGGGTTTATTGCTTGCCTGTTGTAAAGACTGTATTGGTGCAGTGAGTGTTCATCCCTTATTAGAAAAAGAAACATGAGCCAGCGTTGCTTATTTTGCTACCAACCCTTGGATGAAAATGAAATTGATTTTCATTCTCGCTGCAGTAAAAAAATATTTGGAGTATCCATTCCGCCGCTCTTACCTTTTGCGGAAACCCACATGGAAGAATTGGCTGAACAAATCATCCAATCGCATACTGCAGTAACAGGAGTTCAACCTAAATTATCCTTGCATTTAGCATCTGCAGAGAAGCCAAATTTGGTTAAGCGATTTACCATTGTAGGCGTGAGGGGCGGCTTTATTTTAAAACCGCCTACACCGCATTATTCGCAATTGCCAGAGGTGGAAGATCTCACCATGCACCTGGCTAACATCGCTAAAATTAAAGTGGTGCCGCATAGCCTCATTCGCTTAGCTTCAAATAACCTGGCATACATCACACAGCGCATCGACCGCGTGAAGAACGATAAACTCCACATGGAAGACATGTGCCAGCTAACCAACCGTCTCACCGAAGACAAATACCGTGGTTCGCACGAACAAGTAGCAAAAGCCATTTTAAAATATTCTGCACATCCGCAATTAGACATCATCAATTTTTATGAATTGGTTTTATTTTCTTTTTTGACAGGCAATGCCGACATGCATTTAAAAAACTTTTCGTTGATCCATCAACCCGATGTAGGTCCTGTATTTTCTCCCGCCTATGATTTGGTAGCTACGGCATTAGTAAATCCGGCCGATGACGAAGACCTAGCCCTCACCCTCAATAGCAAAAAGAAAAAAATAAATCGCAACGATTTCATAGCGGCATTTACAAACATTGGATTGGATTCGAAGCAGCAAGAAAACATTTTTAAGAAAATGCAAAAAGCCAAGCCCTTGTGGATTGAATTCATCGAGATTAGTTTTTTAAATGCGGAGATGAAAACCAACTACAAAAATTTATTGAACGATCGATTTAGTAGATTGCTGGTCGAGAAGCCTCGCGACTAAACTCTAGCTACTAGCTGCAAGCTGCAAGCCTCAAGCTGCAAGCCTCAAGCTGCAAGCTTCAAGCTGCAAGCTTCAAGCTGCAAGCTTCAAGCTGCAAGCTGCAAGCTTCAAGCTGCAAGCCTCAAGCTGCAAGCTGCCACATTGAAAATAGGGGTGCCAGATTTTTTAACTTGACTTTTTTGGAACAATTACTTATCTTTGACGTTAGTAACTTATAACGGAAGTATGATTGTTTCATTTGGCTCTAAGGACACAGAGAAAATATGGTTGGGGGAGCAAATCAAGGGGTTGCCAAGTGAAATCCAAGAGACAGCCAGAAGAAAACTAAGAATGATTAATAATTCATTAAATATAAATGACCTAAGAGTGCCACCAGCGAACCGACTTGAAAAGTTAAAAGGCAAACAAAAAGATTTTCACAGTGTAAGAATAAATGATCAATGGAGGATCATCTTCAAGTGGTCAAATGGAAATGCATCGGAGGTTGAAATAATAGACTATCACTAACATGAAAAAACTAAGAAACATACACCCAGGAGAAGTGCTGATGGAAGAATTTTTAATTCCATTGGAAATATCGGCATACAAACTTTCTAAAGATATTGGTATCCCTCAGACAAGGACATCTGAAATACTGAAAGGAAACAGACGTATTACAGCGGATACCGCATTAAGACTATCTCAATATTTCGGTAATTCTGCAAAATTCTGGCTTGGCTTACAAGACGATTTTGACATTGAAGAAGGAATGCACATCAAAAAAGCAGAAATCAATTCAATAATTAGATACCGAAGCAAAGTGGCATAAAAGTCTTTGTTGCGCATGCAATTGACGAGCTGCAGGCTACAAGCTACAAGCTACAAGCTAAAAGCTACAAGCTACAAGCTTCAAGCTACAAACTGCATAGCGCAGCCTTAGCGCCTTAGCGTCTTTGCGAGAAAATTTAGCTAAGCGCAGCCATGGCGAGAAAACATGTCGCAGCGCAGCAATTTGCCATCCCGATGCCTCGCGACACCAATCCACTAATTTGCCAATTCCTATGTTCAAGTAGTAAGTGCAATTTTTTCTGAGAATATTTGGTTAGGGGTTTTATATTTAAATTTTCTTACTGGTCTATTGTTTAATTTGTCTTCTATTGCTTTTAATGCATGGGTTGTTACAC
>JBJXGU010000098.1:0-11366 GCA_046160245.1 Bacteroidia bacterium | reverse complement strand
GCATGGAGTTCTTTAAAACATTTTCATCCCGGAGACACCGTTTGGGTAAGCTTTAGCACTTTTAGATGTGGGGTAGAAAATGATACAGCTTTACTCAATCTGCCTAAAGCTTTTAATCAGTGGAGATTGTATGTCAATGGAATCACCGTTTGTGGAGATCAAGCCTCAATAATTCATAGTACTCCTATCGGTTCAAGTACAACAAATGGTAAATATAATTTAGATTTGAAATTACAGTTCATTCCTTCCATCACTGATTTAAGTGTTCCTGCAGGTGCTACTTTTGGCGATTCCGCACGATTTGAAATTGAGAGCAAGAGTATCGTCACAAGTGTAGCGGACTTCCAACTTTTTGGCGCTGTAAACACCTCCAAAACATCGGGATGGATTAGAGCTACTATTCATTGCGAAAGAGGCTTAGTGGTACAAAACAGAGAGAGTGAAGTGTATTTTCAATATTTTGATGTAGATAGTAATAAAAACATAATTATCGAGCCAAAATTTTATCATGCGTCAATTCCATTGAATTTTTGCGATACTGGAAATTACTTTTTTTATTTTGATTTAGAAGATACCTTAATGCTTAAAGCCATTAATGGAGGTGAATTTATTTTTAATCTTCAGGCTTGTTGCAATATTAATAGTAATCCTGCGGCAACTGACTTTGAAGTAAAATTCCATCTAATCCCTAATCCCGATTCCTGTTTTAATTTGACCTATAATGATACAGCACATATCTTACCACCAAATTGTACAGGTATTTCTTGTGACGATTGGATTCCACTTTCATCCTCTGCTAGTAGAATCTTCACACATTGCCCAGGGTGTTTGGCTCCCGGAATAATTGTGCAAGACTATAAAATGAAACGTATTAGTTTTGGTTTGCAAGATTCAAACAACGATGGCTTGGCTGATAATTCCCTAACCCAAATCATGAATCCAAGTCCTTGGTTTACTTCTCATGAAAATGATTTGATACAACATTTTTCTTCTTATGGTGATCAATTAGAAGATAAAATGACAGCCTATTTTCAAGACGGAGATTCTTCTGCGGGTGGATACAACTATGTCCAATTAAGAAATATTGGTCTTACTCTTCCCTTTTTACAATTGTCACGAATTATTCCTGCCGGACTTGATACCATGAAGGCATTTCCGTTGGAATTTACTTTTTATATTGATAGCATCATGTCGCCTTCAAATTGTATCGATTGTGATGGGTTTTCGTTGGATACTTCAATTACTCGCACATTATACAAATTAAATATAAGTGGTGCCAATTTAAATCAATATTTGGATGTTATTCAAAACGAGAATCGACTGTTGTTCACCTTTGATGGAAGTATTGATTCTTTGAATCAACTCATAGGAAATTTAGGTTCAAATTCACCTTATCTTGATTCTACTTATTCCTTTAATGGATTTTATGAAGGACAGCGCTATCGATTAAAGGTGAGATATGCTAATTGCGGTAATTTTATTGGTGAGAATATTGATAATACTACGTTAGCGAGTGTAATGATTAAATCTGAGATTACAAACAAGATGTGGCTTTGCGGGGCAAAACAGGATCACAACAAACCACAAATGTATAATACTGTTGATGAACTTCGGGATTCGCTTAATATGACCGTTTACCCTAATGATCCTATATATCAATTGATGGATACATCGTACATCAACAACTACTTGTTTTTTTGCGAAACTTTTGGAGGGGTTCATTATTTCTTTACACAGGAAGCTAGGAATTATTCAGTACTAGATACGGCTGTTGGTTGTGATAAACATTTAACAGTAGTAGCACATACGGAAACCGCAGGTTATCCCTATATAATCAATATATATCCTTTTGAATATCGCCCCCCGATGCTTTGGCCTAAAAGTTATGAGATAAATGTTCCCTCGGGTTATTATATTAGTCAGTCCTTAATGAGTCATGGATTTAGGTTTATAAATGATCCTTTTCTTAAATACACAAATTGGGTTGCATTTGATTTGATAGATAGTGTTGGTAATTTTACTATTTATGATTCTACTTTATCTCCTCCCATTTGTATTTCAGATACTTTGTTTCCTATTGCACTTTCGGATACAAATATGTATGTAAAATCAGCTTTAACACTTAGATTTCTTCAATTTACATTAAGTCCATTGGGTTGTGATAGCAATTCAAATTACCTAATCTCTAATGATTCGATGGTAATAATAAAATTTGGAAACCAAAATATTTCTTGTTTAGATAGCAACTCTTGTTCAATAACTGAAATAACTAGAAGGTCTAATCTAGAGGATGATCTTTTCACACTTCTCCCTAATTTAGTTGTTCAAGCCTCGCCGCCAACTATTAATGTGACAGGAAATCAGGTTTGTGTAACTTTAAATCTTTCAAATATCTTAAAGGAGATTAGTGATGGCGTAAACTCTACTACAGCAAGTAATGTTTTCCTTGCTTTGCCTGATACCGTGAGTGTGCCATTTCTGCATAATTGGGTGTATTACTCTCCCGATACTATTAATCCTTCAGGACAAATAATACAAATTGATACTTTGTTTGACGTCAACCTGCTTGATACAGGGATTCTTTGTGCCAGTTTTAGGAATTGCGGTAATAATTTATCTGATACATCCTATTTTACTTTTTACACAGGATGGAATTGTGGCGGATTCCCAATTAGTCCATTTGATGCAGATTCGGTTTGTGGTGCAACTGCACAAACAATTACCTTAATAAGAAGTAGTGCCTTTTTGAGTAATTCAGGGAAAAGTCCCTCTCAATATATTGCCTATTCATTATGTGATACCATTGTTGTAGATGCAGATTTTGTCTCCACTGGTGGTGGTTATTTATATCCAACTTTTGTAAATCTCGATAGTATTCCTAGAGGTATGGGTGTACTATCTGTTTACCTAATAAACAATGAAACAGATACAGACAGTGTTTTTTTAACATACAATAGCACCACTCAAAATTATCCGATTGACACCGCACAAATGTCTTCCTTGAATTTTCCTAACCATGCTTTTTATTCAGGACAGAGTATAAAGGTAAAAGCATTATTAATACCAACTTGCGAATACACGAGCGATTCACTTCCACAAATAGAATTTTATGCTTTGGATTATTGTGATAGCGTACATGAATCACCCGCTACATTTCAAGGATCAATTGATATAGTGGGCAGTAATTGTCAGGATTGTTTTGACGTCAAAAAAATTGCGAGTCAATCATACATACAGGCAGGCGACACCATGAAATTTAATATTATCATCTGTGCTAACAATGCCGATTCTGGTTTTGTGTACGTTGATGAAATACTACCTGCAAATTTTAATCTTATCGGCTCTATCCCTTGGTTTTTTGTTACACCGCCTATTGGTTGTGACACCGTTGTAGTCAACGGGTATTTCAGCACCCCCGGTTCTTGTGATGATAACTTTAATACTGTTCGGATAAGATATTCGGGATTTGATAGTCTCAATGTTTATTTTGGACCTGACACCCTGATCGATAGTGCCTGTGTGACTGTAGGGGTTGCCTGTGTGGATCCAAACACCATTATCTTTCTAAACAATGATTCTTCCCATAACTATTTGAATACCTTTAGCAATGCTTCCATTTATGTAGAAGGACTATTCACCGTAGATGTTGATTTGGAATTAATCAATTGCAAAGTCTTTATGGCTGCGGGAGCACAAATCATAATCTCAAGTAGTATCTCATTAAATATTGATGATAGTACTCAAATAATGGGGTGCGATTCAATGTGGCAAGGCATACTTATGGAACCTGGCGCTACAATTCAAGTGCTGAATGGAAGTAAAATTAATGATGCTAATAGGGCCATTCAAATCGATGATGAATGTGAAGTATATCTAAGAAATGCAGAATTTTATAATAATATAACTGGAGTTTATTCAGCGCCGAATTTTGGAAATGTATATAATTTAGGTGCTTTCTCAGTTACGGGAACTACATTCAGCTTTAGCGGAAGTTTCCTTCCTAATTACACCGGACAACCTTCGCACGGAGTTAGTCCTTTTGCGGGTATTGATTTAACGGATGTAGTAGTGAGCATTGGTGAATCAGGCAGCGACCCAAATCATTTTCTAAATATGAATTTTGGAATAAAAGGATTTAGAAGTAGTATGGAAGTAGCTAATTGCGAATTTCAAAACATATATTCTGTTTCTGGATACTCCACCAAATTAATGGGAACGGCTATTGTAAGTGTAGGTGATGTAATTCTTGGATTGCCCGGAAATTTAAGCGTACTTCCAATAAGCAGTAATTCCAACACTATTTTAAAATGCGAGCGAGGAGTGTATGCTTCTTATAGCGATTTGGTGGTTTCTAATTGCAAAATATCAGACGTAAACACTGGCGTTGAATGCACTGGAAATATACTAATGCGAAGAGCAATGGTTATTGAAAACATCATTACAGCCCGCAAATACGGTATTCGTTTTTATGAGAATGCAGGTGCAATGAGCATGAGTGCATTTTTTAATTCCATTACTATAAGTGGTAGTACAACTAACGTCTCCACCATCGGCACTGCGATTTCTGTTATGGAAAAAAGTAATTCGCCCGGGACAAGTTACGACATCTCCTACAACGCACCTATAACCCTTATTGATGCCAATGCAGGCATTGAACTTTTATCAATATATAAACCCAAAGTAGGATGTAATAATGTTCTACAAAAAATTGGCGCTGGGCAAGCTGTTTCTACTGTTGGTATATCTTTAAATAGTTGTGTGGGAGCTCAAGTTACTCAGAATCTTGTAAAAGGTTATAGTACAACTAATACTTCCCGAATTGGTGTTAACACCGACCAAAGTATAAATAGCCTAATAAGTTGCAACTCTGTTGACAGCACTGGATTTGGTTTTCATTTTACGAGCTCAAACCTGAATACTAATTTTAGGGGAAACATCATGCGAAGTCACTTTGAAGGGTTACATTTAACAAATACTGCAGTTATAGATACACAAACCTTTGCCGGCAACCGATGGTATGGAAATTACGGGCCATGGTTTGGGGCGGTGAATTTGAATTTAGGTTTTTTTAATTTACGTCAATCTCTATTTATAGTCAATCCAACAGATTCAACTTTTTCGCCAGGTATACCTGCTAATAATACTTTTTGGTTTCAAACACAGTTGGGAACTAGTAATTACACATGTTCAAACATAAATCCTTGTTCCTCCGTTCAAATTATATACGATGGAGGTGATGTTAATTTAATGGAATTAATTGCTTTGGATAGCAGTTTAACATTGGGTTATATAGATGAATCAAGAGATATTTCACAATCCATTTTATTTGATTTTTTAATGACGGATTCCGCATTAAGAAACAGCTCATCCACATTTACAACTTTTATAAATAGTAATCCAGTATTGCAATCGCTTTATGAAGTAAAACTACAGTATCATGATTTAATAAATGTAGAAGATTCTACTGCTATTCTACTATTAGCTTTAGACGCTAGTATCAAAGTGATGATTGATACATTGAAGTATTTTAATCAAGCGGTATTGGATAATCCGTCGCTCGATTTTAGTACTGAAATAAATCAAGCTAACATTTCTTTAAACATTATGAAGGCAGCGTATTCTACACTTGTGCAACAATTTAGAATTAGAGAAAATGCAATACTTGTCAATGCTGAATTTTACAATTCCCAAGTCAATGCAATTGGACTACCATTGGAAAACGAAGAGGCGATAAATGGTGTTCAAATTATGTATGATTTATATGGAAAGGATAGTATAGAAAGTCTGTTCCAAAGTTTTTTATATATCGCTCAACTTTGCCCTAGTCAAGGAGGATCTGCAGTCTACAGAGCAAGATTCTTTGTTTCACTATTTAACGATAGTCTTACTTATAATGATTTTAATGTTTGCTTGGCACAGGGTTACTACAGAGAAATGGCTGGCACATTGTCAGATGCAAGCATCGAACCAACAATAATTGTGAAGCCAAATCCTGCAAATGAACAGGTCGAAATAATGATAGAAAACAACAAGGAGAAAGATTATATTTTACGAATCACTGATTTAGAGGGCCGCATTAAATATCATTTTAATAAAACAGCTAGTGAATTAAAAACAATTATCAATACTAGTGAACTTAATCCGGGAATTTATTTTGTTTTGGTTGATGATTCTAGTGGTTTGCAACTGAGCAAAAAGTTAATCATAGTTCGATGAAAAAAGTTATACTGATAAGTCTAATTGTAATTGCAATTACTGATTGTTATGGGCAGGGATTTGATCATCAGTGGCTTATTGGAGATCAGTGGTTACAAACAGTTCCTAAAGGCAGAATGACATTTGATAGCTCTTCTTATATATATCAAACAGAATATCGTAAGATGGCATTCAACGGCACACAAGGTAATATTTGTGATGCAGACGGAAATTTTTTAATGAGTAGCAATGGTGTTTGGATTGCAAATGCCAATAATGATACAATGCTAAATGGGGCGGGGTTGAATCCAGGGAATTATGTAAACACATTTCCGAATGGGTTATACATTGATCATAATAACATATTTGTACCTTATCCAGGCGATAGTTTAAAATATTTATTGGTGCACCATACTGGTTCACCTAATATATTTGATGTACCATCTCTTGAATTATTTTTTTCTGTTATTGACATTTCTAAAGATAGTGGATTGGGAGGAGTCGATTCAGCTTTTAAAAACGTATCAGTATTTCAAGATACTATTAGTTGGGGAATAGCCTTGTGCAAGCATGCAAATGGTAGAGATTGGTGGATAATTACTTTAAAAGATGGATTTCCTGTAGTGCATATTAATTTGTTTTCAAGTACAGGCATTATGCTAAATACTACTCAAACAATCGGAAATTTTGTAACTAGTGCTGGCAACGTTTGTAGCCCAGTTTTTTCAAAAAATGGGGAGCATTTTGCATTTACAATATATGATAATGACACTAGTAAAAATTCTTCAGTAGTATTATCTAACTTTGATCGTTGTAATGGAGTTTTGTATAACACGCAAGTTATCCCAATTACAACCAATCAGTATTTATCCGATTTGACTTTTTCTCCATCTGGTGATTTTATATATTCAAATAGTATAATTGAACTATATCAAATAAATGTAAATTCGTTAATAATCGATACAGTTGCTATTTACGATGGATTCTCTTTTCCAATACCTTCAGCGGTTACAAACTTTGGAGGTCAGTTCCTAGCTGCCAACGGGAAAATTTATCTCACAGCTAGTGGTAGTGCTCAACATATTCATGAAATAAATTATCCCGATAGCGCCGGTCTGGCTTGCGATGTACAACAACACGCCATTAATTTAGGCGTATGGCATTTTAGGTCGGTGCCCAATCATCCCAATTACAACTTAGGCCCTGTTGTGGGGAGTGTATGCGACTCCTTAACTATAATTGGAATTGAAGAGCAGCACCACAATTTCAAATTCAGCCTTTCGCCCAACCCTACAAGTGATGGGCACATTAAGTTGGTTTATCTCTTACCACAAAATAAGAATGGAGTGTTTGAAGTGTATAACATAACCGGACAACTTGTTTATCAAATGAATTTGCCTGCTTGGAGTACGCTTCAGTTTGTAAAATTTCCCGAGATTAGTAATGGTGTTTATACTTGTGTTATTAAAAGTGGGTATGATAGAGTTGGAAAGAAATTGGTGTTGATGAAGTAAAAATATTTAGTTCTGCAAATTGGATTATTGCAGTCTCATAATACATCAATAGCATAATCAAGACTATCGCTTGTAAGTTCTTCTTGATATATTCTTGTGGTTCTTTCGTCAGTGTGTCCTAAATATGATTGAGCTACAGAAGTAGGTAAACCTCCTAATTTTAGCATTGTAGCAAAAGTATGCCTTGCTACATAATAAGTCAGTTCTTTCGTAATGCCAATTGAAATTGCTATTTTTTTAAGTTGATTGTTTATAGTTTTATTTAATTTTTGATGCCTGTTTCTTTTTGATTCTATTGAAATATGAATTTTTCGATCTAATATTGGAAAGATGTATTGGTCAGTTGAATCAAATGTGATTTTACGATAGTAATCAATAATGGAAATGGCTTCCATTTTAAGTAAGCATTTCATTTTACGGCCAGTTTTTGTCCTAGTGTAGTATATTCTATTCCCTTCTAAATCCTTCCATTTTAGGTTAGCCAAATCTATAAAATTGATGCCCGCAGCATAATAGCTAAATAAAAAGTAGTTTTTCGCATCAAAAAGGGAAGTCCCAATTTTATCACTGGGTTGGATTTGAGATGCTTTAATTAAGTTTAGTTCTTCCCTAGTAAGAGCGCGTTTTCTTGTTTCTAAATTAAATTTTGAAACCTTGAAGTCTTGAAAAGGGTAGTCGTCTTTAGAAGCAATTTTTTCGAGAATAGCTTCATTGTATAAAGCTCTCAATGTTCTAAAATGCACTGATAAAGTTGTGTCCGATACGTTATTTTCTTTTAAATACGACTCGAATTTATTTAGCATACTGTAGTTTAATTCAGAAAAAGCTAAATCTTTGTTTTTCCTAAATGCACTGAATCGGTTGTAGGAATATTGATATGCCCTTGCGTTACCTAGTTTTTTGTCTTTCTTAAATTGTGAAATTCTTTCTATGTAGAAGCTCAAGACATTTTGAACTTTCAAAGGAGAGGTTTGAGCATTTAAAATAGAGTCTAAACTTATTGGCTTATTTAGTCTTTGGAACTCTAAAATTTGATTTTTAATTTTTGAAATCAATTGGGTGATTAAATTATTTAAAAGAACTCTCTCTGGATGACTTTTCTTAACTTGACATTTAATTGGATCCCAAAGTTTAGGATGGCACTTATGACCGATAGTTTTGTATTTGCGTTTTCCGTTCTTTGTTAAACGTAGCATTAATGGGCAGGAACCATCTTTTAAAACTTTCCATTCTACTAGGATTATGGCTACTTCGATCGCATATGGATTATTTGATTTCATAACTAAATTTATAAGGTTGACAAATTGGTTGACATCAAAAGTACTTAAAATTATTAAAAATTGAAAAAGTAAAACAATAATTTTCACAGGTGAATTAAAATTATAAGTGCTATTTGTAATTAATTTGGTCGCTCTTCATTTTAAGATCTACTGCTTTGGGAGCAGGAGGTCGTAGGTTCGAATCCTGCCACCCCGACAAAACAAACCCAACAAAAAGAACCCTGCCTTGGCGGGGTTTTTTTGTTTTAGTTCCCAAGAAGTACAGTGCTTTGCACAGACTTCTTGGCGCGCCCCATCACAGGATCAGCACTGATGCCACGCGGTCAGTGCTAATCCTTTTTATAGTAAGTCATTCAAGCTCGCTTGAAAAAGACTTGCAAAAAACAAAAGCATTTGCCTCTATTTTGCTGACCTCGAGAAACTCAGGCAGCAAAGAAGAGTATTTTAGTGATTTGTTATTTAAATGTTTTATTCAAATTCGCGAAGCTTCGCGACACCAACTTACCAATTTACCAACTCCTCACCAATTTACCAACTTACCAATTTACCATTTGCCAATTTTCCCTATCTTCATCATCCAAAATATAATTATGAGTTTACACATCAGCGCTAGCGTAGGAGAAATTGCTCCAGTAGTTTTAATTGCAGGAGATCCTCTAAGAGCCAAGCATATGGCTGAGAGTTTTTTGACAGATATTCAATTAGTGAGTCAAACTCGAAACGCTTTTTATTTTACGGGTACGTATCAAGGAAAGCGAATTAGTATTGGTGCGAGCGGAATGGGTTGCCCATCGATTGGCATTTATGCCTATGAATTGTACGATTTTTACAAAGTGGATTGTATCATCCGCATTGGAACTGCAGGTGCCTATTCAACTGATTTAAATGTATACGATTTGGTGAATGTTGATAAAGCTTATAGTGAGTCCACATTTGCATCTGAAGCTTTTGGATACCCTGAAAATTATTTTTCTTATCAAGGGAATTGTTTTGAAAAAATTAATGAAGCAGCAAATAAGCTGGATGTAAAAGTTCGATCAACAAATATTCACTCGAGTGATGTTTTTTATAGAGCAACTCCTGGAACACCGCCCATTGCATCTTCTAATAATTGCTTAGCGGTAGAGATGGAAGCATTCGCTTTATTTTCAACCGCAAAATTTTTGAAAAAGAAAGCCGGAACTCTTTTAACAATTTCAGATGTAATTCCTACTGGAGCATTTATTTCACCTGATGAAAGAGAAAAGGCTCTTCAACCCATGATGAAAGTTGCGCTCGAAGCTGGGATACAATTGTAGTTAAGTACTAACTTTATTTTCTTGAAGAGCATTGCTGTCGGAAAATCCGACTGATATTCAATGATTTCATATTTAAAATCTGTAATGTAACTAAATTTTAGTTACATTTGAATTCTTTCAATAAATCTTTTTCGATAAACCCCATTTTAATGAGTACAAAAGAAAAGTTTAAAGCTAGAGTATTATTAATTCCATCAGATCTCAAATACGCAGAAATGAATAGTTTTTTAGTTTCAATTGGATTCAATGAAAGCAATAAAGGAGCATCATCTGGATCTCGTGTATTGTTTGTTTCCAATTTAGAAAAATTAATGTTTCATAAACCACATGGAAATCAGCCCAAGAAAAAAATAACGATTAAACAAATAATTTATGTTTTAAAAGGATACAATAGAATTTAAGAAAATTTGAAGGTGTTTGAATCAGATAAAGTATAAAGAAATAGTAGAGTAAAAATCAAAAGAAATATTTTCAAAAAATTATAAGATGAAAAAGAAATCGATAAAAGCAAAGAAAGAAGGAGATCATAGTTCCAATATCAAAATTGATCTCGCAGGTGTTTTGCATTTTAGAGAATACGTAGGAAGTATAGAATATGATTCTTCAGAAAATATGTTTTTCGGAAAAGTGATGTATATTAATGATGCCATTCTTTTTTCGAGTGATACCATTGAAGGCTTAGCATTAGATTTTGAAAATGCAATTGAAGATTATCTTTCGTTGTGTGAAAAGGAAGGACTCCAACCCAACAAACCGATGAGTGGAGTATTTAACGTAAGAACGAGTCCTGAAAATCATTACTGTTTGTCGGTAATCTCAAAAAGAGAAAAAACTACTTTGAATAATGTCTTAAATGAAGCTATTAAGGATTTTATTAGTTTGAAATGGGGAGTAGCTCCAATTCAAAGAAGATGAATAAATACAGTGGCTCAAAACAGATCAGTTGTTGTCTTTTGGTAATTGCGAAATATTTCTTTCCTTGATTCCGAAGCCCAAGGAACGTTGACCGGTATTTAACTAAACAAGCAAAAAAATAATGTCAACTTATTGGTTTATAAGTATTTGAAGTTAATTTAAAT
>JBJXGU010000097.1:0-7439 GCA_046160245.1 Bacteroidia bacterium | reverse complement strand
TCAGCCTAAAATGGCTTATTTCTTCTTCTTATGACGATTTTTTCTTAGACGCTTCTTACGTTTGTGGGTCGCCATTTTATGACGTTTGCGCTTTTTACCTGATGGCATAACTTAATTTTTTAAATGTTTTTAACTATTTTCTTTTTCAGGATGCTTTCTTCCTGAGTGCTTGAACCATTTTGATTACATCGGAAACATCATACTTCGCATTCTTGATGAACGTTTCATACGATTGAATTGCCGCTGCTGTATCTCCTTTTTGAAGATGAACTTGACCGAGGTAAAAGTTCATTTCTGTTCTTTCAGGATTTATTTCCAGTACTTTTTGGAATCGTTCTATCGCTTTGTCAAGTTGCCCCGATTTCACCGATAGCATTCCCAAATTGTACTGAGCCATTTCATGATTGGGATCTGCTGCTACTACATCACGTAATAACATAATCCCTTTCATGGGCTCCGAAGTTCCATCTGCATAACAGGCACCAAGGTCTGTTTTTGCATTCAGGTTATTCGGATTTATTTCTAATACCTTTTTATAGTTGGTAATGGCTTTTCCAACTAACAACGACTGTACAACACTATCATTGGCCATTCGAAAAGAATCAAAATAGCGATAAGCAGCATCGAGATACGATGATTCACTCTTCACTATTTGTGCTTTTCGCTCAAACCAAATGGCGGAAGCAGCCGGTATTCCGTTTCTATCCCAGATTCTGCCAATACTGTCTAATAAGGCAGTATCTTGATTGTTTGCTTGGGCTGATACTTTCTCAATGAACTCAAGCTGTTGAAGAGCGTTGGTGTCGAGAGAAACTTTTGCCGATCGCAATAAGGCTTCCGGGTTGAATTCGTCCTCTGTACTTTCTGCTACGGCCTTAGGTTCTGCTCCTTTCTTGTTTAACTGAGAGGGAGCAAAATAAAGAACAACCGAAAGTAGAATTGTGCCGGCAATGAGGATGATCCTCAGTTGTGCACTTTTCATTCAGGATTATTCAGCGGGTGTGGTCTTACCTTTATGTGCAGATTTCACACGCTCAGTGAAAGTTTTCGCTGGCTTGAAAGCTGGGATATAATGTTCAGGAATAATGATGGTAGCGTTCTTGGTGATAATACGTCCCGTTTTCTTTGCACGCTTCTTTACGATAAAACTACCGAATCCACGTAAATAAACGTTTTCGTTATTGATCAGCGAGTTGCGAACCACTTTCATCATGGATTCAACGGTTTGCTGAACGGCTACCTTTTCGATCCCAGTCTTTGTGGAGATCTCGTTTACTAATTCTGCTTTTGTCATCTTTACTATTGATTATAAATTCCTTTTAAGGGGCTGCAAAGATATGCTTTCTTGCTGAAATACAAAATATTACTTACTATTTTTGCCCTAATAATTTAATATGGATCAGGAATTTTCTAAGAATTTAAGGCATTGGTACCGCAAAAACGGGCGGAAATTGCCGTGGAGAAGTACAAAAGAAGCCTATAATATTTGGCTTTCAGAAATTATTCTTCAGCAAACACGTGTAAATCAAGGACTTCCATATTACGAGAAATTTCTTGAAAATTTCCCATCTATAAAACACTTGGCTTCAGCTTCTGAAGACCAAATTTTGCGGCTTTGGCAAGGATTGGGTTATTATTCAAGAGCCCGAAATCTTCATGCTGCTGCTAAACAAGTGCTAAGGGATTTTGAAGGTCAGTTCCCAGCAGATTTTGAAAAACTCAAGTCTCTAAAAGGAATTGGTGATTATACCGCTTCGGCCATTGCCAGTTTTGCCTTCGATTTACCACATCCTGTTGTTGATGGAAATGTATATCGTTTTTTATCTCGATTTTTTGGGATGGATATTCCCATCGATTCATCTCAAGGAAAAAAAGCATTTAATGATCTTGCTTTGGAGTTGATGGATGTTCAGCACGCAGCGGAACATAATCAGGCGATGATGGAAATTGGATCGCTGGTTTGTAAGCCCATCTCCCCCAACTGTGATGAATGCCCTTTCTCGATGGCTTGCCATGCATATCTATATAATAAGGTGTCGGATTATCCTGTGAAAGGGAAGAAGCTTCCCTCTAAAAAACGGTATTTTCATTATTTTCTGGTAACGGATGGAACCTCCACTTATATCAAGAGAAGAAATGAAAAAGATATTTGGCAAGGCTTGTTTGAACTTCCGTTGGTAGAGGTGTCTGAACTCTCTGATTTTCCACCGCCCCTTCCAGATTTGGCGAAAATCCATCAACCTATATTGAGCAAACAACCCGTCAAAAGAAAGCATATTTTATCCCATCAAGAGTTACATGCCTGCTTTTGGAAAGTAAATATTGAAACCTGTTCATCTCCTAAAAATGGGTATTTGAGAGTAAAATTAACCGACCTTTCCACCTTCGGTTTTCCGCAACTTATTGTGAATTATTTTGATCACGAAGGACTTTGAAAAGGGTTTGTAGGTTAGTTTATTTAGAGGTGTTGAAGACTAAATTTCAAATTTATTTGAAAAGTGTAGCCATTGATTAACTTTGACCTTAGCATTACTCGAATTGTCTTATCCCGTTAAACTAAAATCTCACTCTTATGTCTGGCGTAAACAAAGTATTTCTGATTGGTAATTTAGGTAAGGATCCCGAATTTCGTCACATGGAAGGCGGAATTATGGTGGCAAAGTTCCCATTAGCCACCACCGAGTATTTCAAGAATAAAGACGGGAATCGTCAGGATCAAACGGAATGGCATAATATCGTTTTATGGCGCGGATTAGCAGAAGCAGCCGAGAAGTTACACCTGCGAAAGGGACATATGGTTTTTATAGAAGGTAAATTGCGTACGCGCAGTTGGGAGAAGGATGGAATTAAGCGTTATGCCACCGAAATCATTGCAGAAAACATGACGATGTTAAGTAAACGCGACGCACTAAATGGTCCGAATGATTCTGGAACAACCGATCCAACTCCACCGCACACGGATTTAGGCGGCGACCTCCCTTTTTAAGTATACATTAAGCCAAATCCCGAACGCTATCGGGACTTAATTCTTAATTCAGAATGCAGAATTCAGAATTCAAAATTCTTATCGCGAAGCCTCGCGACTCGATTCACAATTCACAATTCACAATTCACAATTCTGAATTCTTAATTCTGAATTAAAATCACCCATCTTTGCAGCTACATGAAACTAAAAATCCTAATTGTATTTATATTGTGTAATGTGTTGCTTTCTTCCTGCGGCGAAGAAGAAACGCATCCGAAACCTCGCGGATTTTTTAGAATTGAATTACCTACTCGCACCTATGAAATGTTTAATCCAGAAGGATGTCCATATAAATTCGAAATTCCGGATTATGCCATTCCAGTGAAGGATACGAATTCCTTATCAGAGCCTTGTTGGTATTATTTGATTATGCCTAAATTAAACGCACAATTGTATTTAACGTACAAAACGTTGCATGGCGACGTAGATAAATATTTAGAAGATACACATACCTTAGTTTACAAACATACTTCAAGAGCAAGTTCTATAGATGAACAAGTAATACAGTTTAAACCTGGAGTCAGCGGTGTGATTTATACGCTTGGTGGAGACGCCGCTTCCGCAACACAATTTTTTGTGACCGACAGTGTAAATCATTTTTTAAGAGGAGCGATCTATTTCAATGTCCTGCCCAATGCAGATTCACTCGCGCCCGTTCAAAATTATTTGCGAGAAGATGTCATACATCTATTGAAATCGTTGGAATGGAAATAACCTTTATACCACAACGTGGGGTTTAAACCCCACGTTGCGGTAGATTACACCTCATGATGGGATATATACCCATCCACCACCTCCACCAACGCCGCTGGTTGTTCCGCATGCACCCAATGTCCCGAATTTTTAATTTCTGCTAATTCAGCATTAGGAAACCATTTTAATATTTCATTCATGCGATATGGATCAATGTAATTTGATTTTTCTCCTCTAATGAAAAGTAGGGGAGTAGAAGTAATTTTATTAGGCCATGTTTCTTCGCCTATCAATTCAATGTGTTGGTTGAGCGTCTTTAAATTAAAGCGCCATGCTAATTGCTCTGGTGCTTTCCAATACAAGTTCTTGAGTAAAAAGAAAAGTGTGCCTTGGTCTTTGATGTTTTCTGCTAATGCTCTTTCTGCATCTTTTCGGGTTCGGTTTATGTTTAAGTCTATAGCTAGTAATGCATCCAAAATTTCACGATGATGCACAGGATAAAACCAAGGTGCAATATCGATCACCACCGCTTTGTTAATTTTATCAGCGTGCGTGTTTAAAAGTTTTAATACCACTTTTCCACCCATGCTGTGCCCAATAATGTCCACTTTGCTCAAACCTAATTCTTGAAGCAATTCTACTATATCATCGGCCATGAGTTGATAAGTATGCGCTGAATCGTGAGGCGATTGCCCATGGTTTCTAAGGTCTACTAGAATCACCCGATTATTTTTTTCAGCAAGTTGACGACCAAAGCTTTGTAAATTATCACTCATGCCAAATAATCCATGTAAAAGGAGAACTGGATTTCCTTCGCCGATAATTCTATAATGTAGTTTCATTTTATGATCAATTAAGGGCTAGAATGAATTACTTTTGCAGCCATGAATATTTCGATTCGCAAAGGTACAAAAGAGGACATGCCATCCGTGCATGGATTGATTTATGAGTTGGCAGTGTATGAGAAAGCTCCAAATGAAGTAACAAATACTGTGGAGGATATGTTGGTGGATGGATTTGGCAATCATCCCATCTTTTTTTGCCTCGTTGCCGAAGTGGATAATAAAATTGTAGGAACCGCAATTTATCACTTGAAATATTCTACATGGAAGGGTAGAGGTGTTTATTTGGATGATATTGTAGTGACGGAAAGTATGCGTGGAAAGAAAATTGGGAGTTTGCTTTTTGATGAAGTTGTAAAAGATTCGCAACGATTAAATGCAAAGCAATTGCATTGGCAAGTGTTGGATTGGAATGAGCCCGCTATCCACTTTTACAAAAAGTATAATGCGAGTATGGATGGAGAATGGATTAATTGCAAACTTACCCAACATCAAATTAATAATTTTTAATGATTGAAGCTGATATAAGAAATGAAAATATTTAAATTTGGAGGCGCATCCGTAAAGGATGCAGAGTCAGTAAAGAATGTAGCCGAAATTATTCGACTTTTCCCTGGCGAACCATTGGTTGTCGTTATTTCCGCCATGGGAAAAACTACAAATGGTTTGGAGAAAGTGGTAATTGCACATTGCAATAAATCAGGTGAAGCTAATTCGTTTTTGCAGGAAGTAAGATCCTATCATGATACAATACTTGAAAGTCTATTTCCAGATGCAAATGCAGCTGTTTATGGTAAAGTAAATAATTTTTTTGTAGAGATCGATTGGGTGTTGGAAGAAGAACCTCGTTCTTTTGATTTTGTTTATGATCAGATTGTCGCGGTCGGTGAATTGATTTCAACAACGATTGTACAATCTTACCTGGACGAACAAGGTATTGCATGTAAGTGGTTGGATATTCGCGATTGTATTCATACCGATAATACGTATCGCGAAGGAAAAGTAGACTGGACGGAAAGTGAGAAGCGAGTGAAGCAAATAATTCCAACATTGATCAATGATCGCAATCCGATTGTTGTAACGCAAGGATTTATTGGTGCCACCAGCGAAAATTTTACAACCACATTAGGTCGTGAAGGATCTGACTATACGGCTGCTATTCTCGCGCATTTGTTGGATGGAGAATCGGTAACCATCTGGAAGGATGTTCCTGGTGTGTTAAACGCCGATCCTAAATATTTTAATGATGCACAAAAGCTGGAGCAATTGAGTTATCATGATGCCATTGAATTAGCTTATTATGGTGCTTCGGTGATTCACCCTAAAACCATTAAGCCACTGGAGAATAAAAATATTCCGCTCTACGTAAAGTCGTTTTTGCAACCACAAGGGAAAGGTACTGTTGTCGGTAAGGATTTAACTACGAAGCCGCAAGTTCCCTCTTTTATTTTTAAAAGCAACCAGGTTTTAGTTTCGTTGGCGGCCAAGGATTTCTCATTCATCGCGGAGGATAACTTAAGTTCAATTTTTGCAACCTTTGCAGCATGTGGAGTAAAGATGAATTTGATGCAGAACTCTGCCATCTCATTCTCAGTTTGTTTTGATGATGATAAATTCAAAACTTCTAAGTTGATTGAGTTGTTAAAGAAAGAGTATTGGGTTCGATATAATGAAGGTCTGCAGTTATATACCATTCGTTATTATTATCCATCTACCATTGAAAATTTATCACAAGGGCGTGAAATTTTGCTGGAACAACGAAGTAGAACTACTGCTCAATTAGTCATGAAAGAAATTGTCGCATCTTAAATTGAGAAGTCGTGTCGCCATTGTTGAGTAGTGTTCAGTCAGAAAAATATAAGAGTCAAGTTTTGCTGTGGCTTTTTACCGGTTGCTTTTTAGTGTTTGGAATGGTGGTAGTAGGTGGGATCACCCGACTCACCGGTTCCGGATTATCGATCACCGAGTGGAGAGTGATTAGTGGAAGTATTCCTCCATTAAACGAAGCTCAGTGGCTGGAAGCTTTTGAAAAGTATAAACAGATTCCACAATACCAACAGCAAAATTCACATTTCGAATTATCAGATTTTAAGTTTATTTATTTCTGGGAGTTTATACATCGCTTGTTTGGACGACTCATTGGTGTCGTGTTTTTACTGGGATTGATTTACTTCTTATGGAAGAAGGCAATCACGGTGAAGTTGTTGCCGAAATTGTTATTCATGTTCGTGTTGGGTGGATTGCAAGGTTTTTTAGGCTGGTATATGGTGTCGAGCGGACTTACTCAAAATGTACGCGTAAGTCATATCCGATTGGCGATACATCTCACCTTTGCATTCATTACCTTCGGATACATTTTTTGGGTGGCTCTCAGTCAGCTCTTCGATCGTGAAGCAAGTAACGGTTGCGAGGTTACGAAGTTTAGAAAAGCAGCTAAAATTTTATTGGGATTACTCACTTTGCAAATTATCTATGGCGCCTTTGTTGCGGGTTCAAAGGCCGGACTCGTTTACAATACATGGCCTAAAATGAATGATGATTGGTTGCCCGAAGCAGTAGGCTATTCATTTCAAAAAGATGGATTTTCTTCTTTAATAAACAATTTAGCAAGTATGCAATTTATACATCGTGGATTAGCTTACATACTCACGATATTTACAATTGTTTTCACGATAAAAATTTTCAAAATGCCCACCTTACATCGTTCGCAAAAACGAGCTGTATATATTTTGATGGAGGGCATATTTGGTCAAGTTTTATTGGGAATAGTAACACTTTTATTCAGTGTTCCCATTGTTTTGGGTGTGTTGCACCAGGCATTTGCTTTCTTCCTCTTCGCTGCGTTAATCTATTTGATTCATCGATTGCGGTATGAGTAA
>JBJXGU010000096.1:0-12192 GCA_046160245.1 Bacteroidia bacterium | reverse complement strand
TTCCTGCCAAATGGGAGGCAATTTTTCTGTGATTTCTATTCCTTTAAATTTATCACTTTCCTTGCTTCCTGCAGTCTTTGCCCAATCGGCCATGAGTTGTAATCCCTCTTTTAATGTATAACCAGATTGAATTGAAAAAACGTTTTGCACTTTCGAATGATCTGCATACGCATGCATCACTTCGTTGCGGGCATCAAGATGTCGAACTTGACCACTCATTCCCATCGCATCAGAAACGGTATTCGCTAATTCATTCACTGTAAATTCCTGATCGGCTCCGATATTAAAAACTTGATTATAGGCTGCCGGAACTTCAACACAATTAGCAATGTAAGGTGCAACGTCTCCGATATAACTAAATGCTCTCGTTTGCTTTCCATCACCAAAAATAGTGAGCGGTTTACCTTGCATTAATTGATTCATAAAAATACCAACTACGTTACGATATTTATCTCCCAAATTTTGATACTCACCGTACACATTGTGTGGACGAAACACGACATAATTTAATCCGAACATTTCATGCGTCGACTTCAAATCCATTTCTACCGCCAACTTTGAAATTCCATAAGGATCTTCTGGTGTTGGAAGCATGTCTTCGCGCATGGGCAATTGACCGCGTCCGTAAACAGCAATTGAAGAAGTAAAGACAAAACATTTCACTTTATGCTTTACTGATTCATTAATCAAATTGACACTACCAATTAAATTATTTGTGTAATTAAATCGTTTAATAAAATGACTGAGTCCCTCAGCTGCGTAGGCCGCTAAATGATAAACATAATCGAATTTATAGTCATTGAATATTTTCTCCAGCAGTCCATGATCCGTGATGGAACCTTTAATAAAAATAGCTTTTGGATTTACATTCTCTTCAAAGCCACCACTTAAATCGTCCAACACAATAACTTTGTGACCTTTGTCAATCAGCTCATTACACACATGAGCTCCAATAAATCCAGCACCGCCGGTGAGTAATGAAACAGCCATAAGAATATTATTATGACAAAAATAGATAAATCAATTGAATAGAAGTCCAAAAATGAATCCAAGCCCTTCAATTGCAAATAATTGCATAAATTAGCACCCTAAAATGATCGGAAATTCTCCATGAAGAGTGTCCTAGAAAAAAACGCTCCAAGCTTTCTTGTGCTGTTGACTGATGTATTAATATGTTTGGTTTCATTGGCTGTTGCTTATCAAATCCGCTTTAACTTCAATGTACCTGACACAGAAACAATAACTTACACTACAGTTTTTCCGTTTGTCTTATCCGTTAGAATTCTTTCATTTTTAATAAACAAAACCTATAAGGGAATCATCCGACACACAAGTACCCGAGATACCGTTCGGATTCTTTTAACATTGATTGCAGGTTCTGTATTGATGGCTATTAGTAACCCCATTAGTTTTTATTTTATCGGCATTTATTTAGTTCCATTTTCTATTATCATCATTGAATTTTTGCTTTCCGTGTTCTTAATGGTAACCGGAAGATTGATTGTGAAAGTAATTTACATGGAACTTAAAAATCCATCAAGAGAAAAGACAGGTGTTTTAATTTATGGAGCTGGTGAAGCGGGGTTAATTACAAAGAGAACTTTAGACCGCGACAAAGCGACAAAATACAAAGTAGTGGCATTCATCGACGATGATTCCAAGAAAACCGGAAAAAAATTAGAAAGTGTTTCTATTTTTCCATCGTCGGCAATAAATAAACTGGTCAAGAAAAAAAATATCAAGCATTTAATTATCGCCATTCAAAATATTTCTCCAGAGAAAAAACAGTTTATTGTTGAAACGGGATTATCACATAACATTTATGTACTAAATGTACCACCGGTTCAATCTTGGATTAATGGAGAACTGAGTTTTAAACAAATAAAAAAGGTGCATATTGAAGATTTGCTTGGTAGAGATTCTATTCAGTTGCAACTCGATCAAATTAAAGAAGAACTCTTTAACAAAACTATTTTAGTTACAGGAGCTGCTGGCTCCATCGGGAGTGAAATGGTTCGACAAATTCTTCCTTTTGAACCTAAACTCCTCTTGTTATTAGACATTGCAGAATCTCCCTTATACGACTTAGAATTAGAAATAAAGGATAACCCTTCTACCAATTTTCAAAAAATTGAACCCATCATTGGCGACATCCGAAATAAAGAGCGTATGCGAAATATTTTTAACACTTTCCATCCCGATATTATTTTTCATGCTGCTGCCTACAAACATGTTCCCATGATGGAATTGAATCCAAGTGAATCGATTTTAAACAACGTCTTAGGGACTAAAATCATTGCGGATTTATCCATGGAATTTAACGCAAGTAAGTTTGTTATGATCAGCACAGACAAAGCGGTAAATCCCACCAATATTATGGGAGCTACCAAGCGCATCGCTGAAATGTATACGCAATCGATGAATGGCTTAGGTAAAACTAAATTCATTACTACTCGATTTGGAAATGTATTAGGATCTAACGGTAGCGTGATACCGCGATTTAAGAAACAAATTGAAAGTGGTAAACCACTCACGATTACACATCCCGAAATCACCCGTTACTTCATGACAATTTCTGAAGCTTGCCAACTGGTGCTAGAGGCTGGTTCGATGGGTAAAGGTGGAGAAATTTTCATTTTCGATATGGGTTCTCCAGTGAGAATTGCAGACTTAGCAAAAAAAATGATTCAGTTAAGTGGATTGGAATTAGGAAAGGACATTCAAATCAATTACACCGGACTTCGCCCTGGGGAAAAACTATTTGAAGAACTTTTAGCAAACGAAGAAAACACCTTGCCTACCCATCATAAAAAAATTATGATTGCCAAAGTAAAGGCTTATCCATTTGAATTTGTTTCGGGAGAAATAGATGCATTGATTGATTTATTCAATTCGCAAAACAATGAGGCTATTGTGACAAAAATGAAAAAGATTGTACCCGAATTCTTGAGTAAGAATTCAGAATACGAACGCCTTGACAAAGAACTGTCGAATTAATCGTTTATCCGTGAATAGTTTCTTTCTTTCCGAATTCTTTAATGATGTTCCCTTCCATCTCTAACCATTCCTCCCATCTCGCCTCTGCATCTTCTTGCCCTGCATATTGACGAGCAAATCCTAAGAAAACGGTATAATGATTCGCCTCGCTGATCATTAACTCGTGATAGAATTTTTTCAAATCTTCGTCATTTATATTTTCAGAAAGCACTTTAAATCGCTCACAACTTCTTGCTTCAATCATGGCTGAAAAAAACAATCGGTCAAGTAATTGCTGCTCCCGATTCCCACCCTTTCTCATAAAATCATAAAGACGATTTACGTATTCATCTTTACGTTCACGCCCTAGTACAAATCCACGTTCCAACAATTTATCATGCACCATTCGAAAATGTTGAATCTCCTCTTCCGCTATTGCTAATACTGCACTAACCAAATCACTTTTATCCGGATTCTTGATGACGATAGTAATCGCATTCGTCGCTGCTTTTTGTTCGCAATAAGCATGGTCAGTCAATATCTCTTCAATATTCCCTTCAACAATATTTACCCACCGCGGATCGGTTGCTAATTTCAATCGAAACATTTTTCTTTCTCTTATTAATACTTTAGTAAATTTTCAAAAGCTGCTTTTACTTTGTCGGCATTGGGAAGCATCGTGGCTTCCAACGTTGAATTCAAAGGAATGGCTGGTAAATTTTCGGCACCTATCACTCGTACTGAAGCATCCAATGATTGAAAACAAGCTTCCTGAATTCTTCCCGCTAAGGCTTGAGCAAATGAATTAAAGACTGGCTCTTCCGTTACCACCAAACATTTCCCATGTTTCCTTACTGAATTAAAAATGGTTTCTGTATCGATTGGATTCAATGTTCGCAAGTCAATTATTTCTACTTGACTAGGAAAATCTTTCGCTGCATTTCTCGACCAATACACTCCCATTCCGTAAGTAATTACGCTGATGGTTGCTAAATCATTTTTAGCCTCCACTTCTTGAACGATGCGAGCTTTACCAAGCGGCAAAATATAATCTTCAGAGGGTTCAACCGTTCTAGCTTCTTCAGTGCCTTTTATTTTGGACCAATATAATCCTTTGTGCTCTAACATTACCACGGGATTCGGATCATAATAAGCGGCTTTCATCAAACCTTTTAAATCAGCACCGGTAGATGGATAACAAATTTTTATTCCTCGAATATTCGTCAACACGCTCTCCACGCTCGATGAATGATAAGGTCCACCACTTCCGTAAGCACCAATGGGAACTCTAATGATACAACTGATCGGCCACTTTCCATTGGTTAAATAACAGGATCGACTCACTTCCGTGAAAAGCTGATTGAGTCCGGGCCAAATATAATCTGCAAACTGAACTTCCACGATGGGCTTACAACCTGACACGCTCATTCCGACTGTGCTTCCCACGATAAATGCTTCTTGAATGGGTGTATTAAAAACACGATGGTCACCAAATTTTTGTGCGAGTGTAGCGGCTTCTCTAAAAACACCGCCTAATCTTCCACCAACATCTTGTCCGTATAATAAACATTCCGGATGCTTACTCATCAATTCTTGAATGGCGAATAAAGCACAATCTACCATTACTTTTGGCTCTGCTCCTGCAGGACTTCGTACACCCGTTTCTTCAAGAACCGGTGTTGGCGCAAATTCATGTGTAAATAAATCTTCAGGTCGAGGATTTTCTGCCTTTAGGGCATCTTCAAAATCAGCTCTCACTGTTGTATATGCCAATGCTTCCATCTCTTCTAAATCAGAGACGGAAATACCCATTCGCAATAACGCTGTTCTCAACTTCGGCAATGGATCACGTTTAGCCGCCTCTTCCAAATCGTCACGATACCATTCTTTACGCACACCGGATGTATGATGATTTAAGAGTGGGACTTCTGCATGAACTAGGTAAGGCCGAGGATTCGTACGCATGGAAGAAATAATCCCATTCAAGGTTTCATAGCATTGAAAAAAATCAGTTCCATCAATAGAAACCGCTTCAATGCCTTTAAAACCCTTTGCATATTCAAATGCATTCATGGCCCGAGTTTCTGCAGCGGTGGCTGAAATATCCCAGCCGTTATCTTGGACAATGTAGATGATCGGAAATTGTTTTAATGCAGCCATCTGAAATGCTTCTGCCACTTCTCCTTCAGTAACACAAGCATCACCTAAAGAACAAATCACTATTGGTAAATCATCATTCTTTTCCAACAATCCTTGCTTCAACAAATACTGAATGCCCATAGCCACACCTGTAGAAGGTATCGCTTGCATTCCTGTGGCTGAACTTTGATGTGGAATTTTTGGAAATCCCTTTCGATTCAAACTGGGGTGACAATAATAAGTTCTCCCACCGGAAAAAGGATCATCGCGCTTTGCCAACAATTGCAACATCAATTCATAGGGCCGCAATCCTATTCCTAACAACATACTATCGTCACGATAATAAGCGCTCAAATAATCCTGTTCCTTGAGGAGCAATCCGGCGGCTAGCTGAATAGCTTCATGTCCGCGGGAAGTAGCATGCACGTACTTTGAAGTGATTTGAACTTTTTCTTCATACAACACTGTCATTTCCTTGGCAGTGCACATCAATCGGTAGGTTTTAAGAAGAAAATCGGTACTGAGGCCGGCTCTTTGTATAGACGAAGCGGTTAAAGACATGGTGCAAAAATAGCAAATGTATATGGGTAAAATGATCGATAGTAAGGATTCTCTGCTTATTTTTGGTCTCATCGGCATACCTACTATTCATTGACAATTCACCTCTTCAACTAGTTATGGCAAGACAATTGACTCGAACGGCGTCTAAAAAAAACGGTATGAAATTTAAAAACACTTCCCTTCTATTTACCATCGCATTGATTTTTCGCTTTTTGATGGTCAATGCATCAGGACCTTGGACTTCCTTGAATGGACCTTTCGGTTACAACAGCCCTCAAACAATTATTTATCATCAAGGAGCTATTTATGTTTCTACCAATTTAAATGGCAGTACAGGAACAGGAGTATATAAATCCACCAATGGCGGCACTTCGTGGGTTGATGTTTCGGCCGGCTTACCATTGCCTTATGCCAGAGATATTGAAGCAATAGGAAATAATATTTTCGTAGCCTGCGATACAGGAGTTTACACGAGCATCAATCAAGGTGCTTCTTGGATGGCAGCCGATAACACCCTTCCGGTGTATACGAATGTTTATGAGATGGTAGTACATCAAGGAGAACTTTATGCGGCGGTGTATTATGGATCAGGAATCACTGATTTGTTTAAAACAGGAAATAATGGACAGAGCTGGACCTATACCGGATATTCCGTGGGGTCATCCATTTCTTTAAATCATTTATATTCGAGTGGAAACACTTTGTGGGCATCTACCACTGCTGGAGTTTATAAATCGGCAGATGGTGGAGCTACTTTTAATTCTGCAAGTAATAATATTCCATTTAGTGCGAGTATCAACTCAATAGTTGCTCAAGGTGATACTGCTTATTGTGGAACATCCAACGGAACCTACTACACTACTGACGGCGGACAACAGTGGAATCTAATTACGATCTCAGGCTTAGGAAATCCGATTTTTACTTATAGCTGGGAAATCATCGGTTCAACAGTTTATGCCGGCTTGAATAATAACGGCATTTATTCTTCACCACTGGGTCAAAACAACTGGAGTGTTTTTGGAACCGGATATTATAATTACAATTTTCCATGGATGCTTACCAATGATGGCGCCTCAATATATGCTGCCACCATTGAAGGGATTTTCAGTTGTTCTATTCCCAGTGGCACCTGGACATCAAAAAACGGGAATATTACACGAGCAAGAACGAGCATTGGCTGGGCAGATAATAATCTTGTACTTGCCGGATCCGGTTTTAATTCGGGTATAAAAAGAACGCAAAATGGCGGAGCTAATTGGACCAATACTAACATCAATAACCAACAAGGCCTTTACAAAAGTGGAATAAAAATCAACAATACTATTTTTATTCCATCTAACTACACGATGTATTCTTCTACCGATGATGGTCTCACCTGGACCTCTCCACTGATTGCTCCGATTCCAAACTATGATATTGCAAAGTTTGGCAATTACCTCATAGCACCCGCAGGTAGTAAAGTAGCTTACAGTGATGACTTAGGACAAACTTGGAACCCTTATAGTTCCGGGATTCCTATTAACGGCACTGTCAATTCAGTGTGTGTGATGGGGCAAAGTGCCTTTGCCGGCTATAACAATTCTATTTATAAGATGGAATATCCGGGTGCCCCATGGACAATCTTTAATCAAGGTATTCTACCCAACGGATTTATTAATTCAATACTCAGTATTGAAAACACCCTCATTATGAGTAATTCATCGGGCGTTTACAGAAGAACAATGGAAGATAGCTTATGGCGACTTCTTTCTCCTAATTCGTATGCACGCGATTTAGTATACGCCAAGGGTTATATTTTTTCGGCTACTTACAATGGAATAAATTTCAGTGATGATTTGGGTAAAAGTTTTCATCCATGGAATGATGGACTTCCCAATTATTTAGGAGCAGTTGAAAATCTTTTTGCAGACGGAGATATACTTTATGCTGGAACAGAACAATTCTCAGCATGGAAAAGAACGATAGAGCCTGAACTTTCTATTACTGTTTCTCCAACTAACACCTCTTGCACCGGATCAACGGTGAGCGTTTCTGCTGTTAGCACTGTTCCATTAAATGCCAATAACAAATATTATTTGCAGTTATCCGATAACAACGGTCGATTTTTAAATCCAAGGATACTCGATTCACTTTCAGGAAATGCTCAAATGGTTAGTTTTAATACCATCCTTTCTGATAGTATTGTTACCGGAACACAATACAGAGTGAGAGTAGTAAGTTCTTCTCCTTATCTCCTTGCAACTGCAAGTGATATTGAATTTACTATCCTTCAACGTGCGCACATTAAGTTACAACCTGCCAATCAAAATGTATGTGAAGGACAAGGAACCGGTTTTTATGTAGGAGCGGAAGGAGATTTGCTCAACTATCAATGGCAAGTTGATCAAAGTGGATCCGGAAACTACACTAATCTATTGAACAATTCCATCTATCAAGATGTGAACAGTTCTTTGTTACTCATTCTAAACCCAACTCCCGGAATGAATGGGTACCGATATCGATGTGAAATCAGCAACACGTGTGGAAATATAAATTCTAACTATGGCACCTTAAACGTAAACGCTATCATTGGCACTATTTCAAATCAGCCGGTTGCGACAACAGTATGTACTGGGCTTCCTGCATCTTTCACAGTAACAGCAACAGGTGCCGGATCAAGTTATCAATGGCAAGTCAATAGTGGTTTTGGAGTATTTTCAAACATCAGTAACAGCAGTCAGTATTCAGGTGTAACTACTTCCAGTCTAAGTATAAATTTCACATCGACCAACATGAACGGTTACACGTATCGATGCAAGATTGGTAACTGTCTCTATTCTGATTCTGCAACTTTAGTTGTAAATGGTGCTCCTATTACTTCAAGCATACTGATGCAAGAACTTTTTTGCGACGGCGGGAATGCTCAATTCAGCGTCTTTGTTGCGGGAGCGAACGTCACTTATCAGTGGGAAGAAGATAACGGAAGTGGCTTTACTTCCATAATGAATGGTGCGAATTATATTGGAGCCACTGACCCCGTGCTTCAATTGTTAAATATCCCGGCATCTTACAATAACTACTTATATCGTTGCAACATTAGCAGTCTTTGTTCTCCCGGAACGAGCACTACCAATAATGGAGAACTCATTCTATCCCCATCTCCTACTGTGCTAAGTCAACCTATCAATAATACAGTTTGCGAAGGCGACAGTGCTTCTTTCACCGCCGTTGGTAGCGGTAGCCTGCTTAATTACAATTGGGAAATAAATACCGGAAGTGGATGGGCTTCTATCCCACCATTATCTCCATATTCCGGTGTAAATAGTAATACTTTACAACTAGCTTATACGAATAGTTCGATGCAGAGTCACCAATTCAGATGTCGTTTGAGCGGATGTGTGACTACTAACAACGCTACTTTAAATCTATTAGCTGTTCCTCAGGTCATGGCAAGTGATATTACAGTTTGTGTAAATCAATTGCCATACTCTCTAAATAGTGGTTTGCCAACTGGCGGTATCTACTTTGGAAACGAAATTTATAATGGCTCTTTTCAACCCAATTCAAGCAATACCGGAGGATATAATTATTATTATCATTTCTTATCGCCAAATGGTTGTTCAGCTTCAGCAAATGGAAACATCCAGCTATCCACTTGTACTGATGTAGATGAACTGAACGTAGATAAAAATGGCATCATGGTCTTTCCAAATCCAACTCGATCGACTGCAACTCTTTCATTCAGAGAACTTGCCGATGAAGAAACCGCTTTACAATTCTTTACACTGGAAGGTCGACTTATTGAAACCAGAGTCCTTCCCGCTAGGCAACAAAATGTAGAATTGAATGTTTCCGGATGGTCGGATGGCTTGTATTTAATCCGAGTGACCAACCATTCTTATTCTAAAACTTTAAAATTGCTGGTTTTTCATTAGGAAAAAACCACTTTCCTTAAAGCATTTATAGAGAGCGATGATTCGCCTATAGGGTGATGTGAAATTTCTTTCTACAGGACAATACTATTAACAAGACTGCGTGTAAAAATCAAATCAAGAGTACTGATTTGAATCAGAAAGAGAAGCACTTTTGCTACATATCCATTCGTCCCTATGATAGAAATAAACAAAGAAAAGTATTCAGCGAAATACTTTCCTGCCAACATTACTCATTACACTCAAGAAGGTCAAGTACTTTATTTTTATGCTACCGACACCGTTTTAGAGGTTAAAATATTTTCCGACAAAATTGTTAGGTTCCGCTATGCTCCTGATGGTACTTTTCAGCGCGATTTTTCCTATGCGTTGGTTGAAAATGTGCCTATGTTAAAAGCGAATTTGTCTGTTTACGAAGACCGCCATAAGTTTGATTTGATGACCGAAAGTTTGGTGATTCAGATTTATAAAAAGAATTTAAAAATAAATATTCTTGATAGGAAGTATAACGTAATCTGCGAAGACGAGCTGGGCTATCATTGGCAACATTATATCAAGAAGGGTGGAAAAATTAATTACTGCTCCAAAAAAATTCAAGATGGAGAAGTATTTTTCGGCATGGGTGATAAGCCGATGGAATTAAATCTGAAAGGCAAGCGTATCGAAAATTACGGTGCTGATACGTACGGATTCAAAAAAGATCAAGATCCCATCTACAAAAATATTCCATTCTACATGGGATTGCATAACGACATTGGCTATGGAATTTTCTTCGACAACACTTTCCGAACCATTTTCGATTTTGGAAAAGAACAATTTGACGTTTGCAGTTATTGGGCACGTGGCGGAGAAATGAATTATTATTTTATTTACGGTCCGCAGTTAACTGATGTTGTTGAACAATATGCTGGATTAACGGGCACACCTGAAATGCCTCCACTTTGGGCGTTAGGATACCATCAATGTAAATGGAGTTATTATCCAGAAAAACAAGTACGAGAAATTGCTCAGGAATTTAGGGATCGCGGAATTCCATGTGATGCCATCTATCTTGACATTGATTATATGGAAGGATTTCGATGTTTTACATGGAGCAAAGAAGGGTTTCCTAAACCCACTAAACTATTAGGTGATTTAGCGGAGAAGGGATTTAAAACAGTAATTATTATTGACCCTGGAATTAAGATTGATCCTGAATATTGGGTCTACCAAGAAGGAATAAAAAATGGATTTTTCTGTAAACGAGCAGATGGCGAATTGATGGTAGGTGACGTTTGGCCCGGCGCATGTAATTTCCCTGATTATACTAATCCCGATGTACGAAGATGGTGGAGTGGATTATTTGAGGAATTGATTCGTCAAGGAGTACGCGGCGTATGGAATGATATGAATGAGCCTGCGGTTTTTGAGATTGGGACATTCCCTGAAGATGTTCGACATAATTACGATGGCGATCCCTGCAGTCATCGCAAGGCACATAATGTTTATGGAATGCAAATGACAAGAGCGACGCAAGAGGGAATTAAGAAATTTTTATACCCGAATCGACCTTTTGTAATCACACGTTCTTGTTATTCAGGAGCGCAGCGTTACAGTTCTGTTTGGACAGGTGATAATATCGCAACATGGGAACATTTGTGGCTTGCTAATATGCAAATACAAAGATTGGCCATGTCGGGAATTTCATTTGCGGGTTCCGACGTGGGTGGCTTCATCGGTAATCCGGATGGAGAGCTTTATGCAAGATGGATTCAGATGGCCGCATTTCATCCATTCTGCAGGACACATTCTGCAGGAAACGATCCGGGAGCTGAACCACAAGAACCATGGTCGTATGGACAAAAAGTTGAGTTCATTGCAAAAAAATACATCCAATTACGTTATCAGTTATTACCGTATATCTATACCACGTTCTGGCAAAATTCACAGTATGGCACACCCATGATTCGACCGCTGGTGATGACAGAACAAGCAGACCCTGAAGCCTTGTATCGCACCGACCAATATATGTTTGGTGATAAGATCATGGTAACGCCCGTACATTTACCGGGAGCTGAAACTCGTTTGGTGTATATACCAAAAGGCCGATGGTATAATTTCTGGAATGATGATCTAGAAATTGGTGGAAAAGAAATTGAAGTAGATGCACCATTAGACAAAATGCCATTATTTGTAAAAGAAGGATCTGTTATTCCGAATTATCCAAAAATGCAATATGTCGGAGAAATTCCAATTACCGAATTAACACTCCACATCTATTTTACAAAAATTGTCCAAACAAGCCATTTGTACGAAGATGCAGGAGATTATTACGGATATAGAAATGGGCAGTTCAACATTAAAAAGTTTGTTGTAACTCAAAAACGTGGTCACTTCAAAATATTCCAAACCATCAGTGGAAACTTTGAACCCACCTATGCTCATTACAAAATTGTGTTGCATGGTGTACCCGAAAACATCAATGAATTTGAAGTCGATGGAAAAGTGCATCGAATAACAAAGAGACATACTCAATTATCTGTAGTAAAATTTAGAACAAGCGTCCACTTTAAAGAAATTTCTTTGAAGTTATAATTCAAAGCTAAGAATTATGTACTATAAAAAA
>JBJXGU010000095.1:0-9834 GCA_046160245.1 Bacteroidia bacterium | reverse complement strand
TCTTGCAGTCAATCAAGTTTGGGGAATGTAGTTAAATACATTTTAAATCAAAAGGAACATCATAGAAGAAAAAGCTTTAAGGATGAATTCATGATACTATTAAACAAATTTGAAATTGAATATCAGCAACGCTATTTGTTCGATTGGATTGAAACATGAACACTTTGAATCCAGATCCCTAAAAAAATATATCCGCAATGAACACCTCGCCGAAGCCATCAATTACCGATCAATGGATCGAGCCAATTGGGGGAAATGAGGATAGTAATTTTTTTGTTTCTAATCATCTCAATATCAAACACTAATTATTACAACCAACTAAAATACAATATCTTACAAATTGGAGGACGCAATTTGCGTCCTCCAATTTGTAAATCAATAAAAAACAAACACTTATGAATAATTTAATATCAATTCCAGATGAAAGTATTATCAGTCGCATTTATCTAATCCGTAATCAGAAAGTAATGATAGATCGAGATCTTGCCGTTTTGTATGGTGTGGAAACAAAGCGATTGAAAGAAGCTGTCCGAAGAAACGCAGCAAGATTCCCATTGGATTTTATGTTCGAAATGGACAACAGAGAATTTGAAATATGGAGACGAGAAAATGTAAATGACGAAGACGACAGGAAGGGTTTACGGCATGCACCCTTTTGTTTTTCGGAACAAGGAGTAACGATGTTGGCATGCGTGTTAAACAGTGAGCGAGCTATCGAAATGAATATTCGTATCATCAGAGTATTTACAAAGATGCGGGAGATGCTCATGACACATAAGGATATATTGTTGAAGATGGAAGCGCTGGAAAAGCAAGTAGTGAATAACAGTGCGGATATCCGAAATATCTTCCATGCATTAAAACAACTCCTCACTCCCCCGACTACACCCGCCCGCAAAATCGGGTATAAGTAAATGTTCCGATTTTTTTTGCAGAAATTAAGATCTAAATGTATTTAGCAGACAAACTGATATTATATTCTACCTAACATCCATTCGCAAACCTTAGCGACCAGCAACAAGAAAAAATATTCGAATCGTTATCTAAATAACACGAGCAAAACAAAAAATTCTGAATTCTGAATTCTGAATTCTTAATTCTGAATTACCCTTCCACCATCGCCCCGTGGCAACTTTTATATTTCTTCCCCGATCCACACGGACACGGTTCGTTTCTTCCCACTTGCTTCTCTACACGAACAGGTTCATGCTTTACAGGAGGAGGAGGTCCTTGCGGAGGCATATTGCTTTGTTGTCCTGCACTGCTCGAAACATTTTGTTGAAACTCATCATGCGTCGCTTTTAACTTGCTCATATCACTTCGTTGTGGCTGCGGTGCTTGTTTTACTTGTTGTGGTTCGTCAATAGCCACTTTTCCTTTGAACAAGAACGACATCGTATCACGGTTCACCGTATCCAACATCTTCTTAAATAATTCAAAAGATTCGAATTTGTAAATTAACAACGGATCTTTCTGTTCGTAAACAGCGTTTTGAACACTTTGCTTCAAATCATCCATCTCACGCAAATGCTCTTTCCATGAATCGTCAATGAAACTTAATGCAATGCTTCTTTCAAATGCACGAATCATTTCACTTCCTTGCGAATCATACGATTTTTTCAAATTCGCTAATACTTGAACCGTACGAATTCCATCGGTAAAGGGAACTACAATATTTTCAAATTGCTGTCCTTGTTGCTCGTAAACTTGCTTGATAATAGGGAATGCACGTTCAGAAATAGAAGATGATTTAGTTCGGTAATGATGATCGAGTGCATGGTAAATGGTATCGGCAACGTCTTCTGCTTTTCCACCCATGAATTCCTGTTCCGTCACTGGACTATCTACTGCGAAATTGCGCATCAACTCGAAATTATATCCTGCAAAATCACGATCTTCTTGATGAGCAACCACCAAACTTTCATTTAAATCGAATAACATGTTTTGCAAATCGAGTGCTAACCGTTCACCATACAGTGCATGGCGACGCTTTTTGTAAATCACTTCACGTTGCGCATTCATCACGTCATCGTACTCTAACAAACGTTTACGTGTTCCAAAATGATTCTCTTCTACCTTACGTTGTGCACGTTCAATACTCTTCGATATCATACTGTGTTGAATCACTTCTCCTTCTTTCAATCCCATGCGATCCATCAGTCCTGCTATACGCTCAGATCCAAATAAACGCATTAAACTATCTTCCAACGAAACAAAAAACTGTGATGATCCTGGATCACCTTGTCGACCAGCACGACCACGTAACTGTCTATCTACACGTCGAGATTCATGTCGCTCTGTACCAATGATGGCTAATCCACCCGCCTCTTTAACTCCAGGTCCTAGTTTAATATCCGTTCCACGACCTGCCATGTTGGTGGCAATGGTTACGGTTCCAGCAAAACCGGCTTGGGATACAATCTCTGCTTCTGATTGATGCTTCTTTGCATTCAATACATTGTGTGCTATCTTACGTTGAGAAAGCATTCGACTCAACAATTCCGAAATTTCTACCGATGTAGTTCCTACTAGGACTGGACGTTTTGCCTCTGTGAGCTTTACAATCTCATCAATTACGGCATTGTATTTTTCACGCGTAGTTTTATATACTAAATCTTCTTCGTCCTTACGAGCAATACTTCGATTGGTTGGAATTACCACAACATCGAGTTTGTAGATTTCCCAAAACTCACCCGCTTCTGTTTCTGCAGTACCCGTCATACCAGAAAGCTTGTGATACATCCGGAAATAATTTTGCAAAGTAACTGTAGCATACGTTTGCGTCGCTGCTTCTACTTTCACATTTTCTTTTGCTTCAATCGCTTGATGTAATCCATCACTATATCTTCTACCATCTAAAACACGACCTGTTTGCTCATCAACAATTTTAATTTTCCCCTCTTGAATGATATACTCCGTATCTTTTTCATAGAGTGTATATGCACGCAACAA
Organism: Bacteroidia bacterium; assembly: GCA_046160245.1. Classification (GTDB taxonomy): domain Bacteria; phylum Bacteroidota; class Bacteroidia; order AKYH767-A; family OLB10; genus JAJTFW01. The sequence goes on along the minus strand of JBJXGU010000095.1, from coordinate 6,882 downwards.
TTGATTAATCGTATGGATCCGCTCGCTCTTAATAGAGAAGTCGAGCATCAATGATTCCTTCTTTTGCGCTTTTTCTTCAGCGGTCAAAGTTGATTTTTCTAAATCAGCCATGATGGAACCTACATCGGGCATCTCAAAGAAATGTGTATCACTGGAATTCGTACTAATTAAATCAACCCCTTTTTCGGAAAGTTCAATACTGTGATTTTTTTCATCAATCACAAAAAATAATTCTGGATCAATCTTTAATCGCATTTGTCGACCCTGATCGGCCATGTATGAATTTTCAGTTTTTAAAAGCAATGCTTTCACACCGGGCTCACTCAAGAATTTAATCAATGCACGATGGCGAGGCATCCCACGATGTGCACGTAAGAGCATGATACCTACATCTTCTTGCTTGTCTTTATTTTCAAAATTCTTTTTCGCTTCAGCAATTAATGAATTCACATAATTTTTTTGTGAATTCACTAAGAGTTCCACTTTTGGTTTTAGTGCATGGAACTCTTGATCATTTCCTTTCGGTGTAGGACCTGAAATAATTAAAGGCGTACGAGCATCATCAATTAATACAGAATCGACCTCATCCACAATGGCGAAATGATGTTCACGTTGTACGATGTCTTCCGGACTTCGTGCCATATTATCTCTTAGGTAATCAAAACCAAATTCGTTATTGGTACCGTAAGTTATGTCTGCTAAATATGCTTTGCGACGCTCTGGCGAATTCGGTTGATGTTTATCTATACAATCCACCGACAAGCCTAAAAATTCAAAAATAGGTCCGTTCCATTCCGAGTCACGCTTAGCGAGATAATCATTCACCGTTACAATATGAACACCTCTTCCTGCTAATGCATTTAAGTAGATGGGTAATGTAGCAACTAAAGTTTTTCCTTCTCCAGTTCCCATCTCTGCAATTTTTCCTTGATGCAAAACAGTACCACCAATTAACTGCACATCATAATGAACCATGTCCCATGTTACTTCGATTCCTGCAGCAAGCCAAGATTTTTTATACGTAGCTTGATCGCCACTGATCACAACACCCGAACGCTTCACAGCAATATCTCTGTCGTGTTGTGTGGCAGCAACTTGTAAGTCGCCCACTTCAGTAAATCGACGAGCGGTTTCTTTCACCACAGCAAATGCATCGGCATGAATTTCCATCAATGCTTCTTCGATACTTTTGTTGCGCTCTTTTTTTAATTCGTCTACACGAGCAAATATTTTTTCTTTTTCGTGTAAATCCATTTCTAAATTGGATTCAGCACTGTCAGTCAATTGAGTTAATTCAATTTCAATATCTGATATACGATTTTGAATATGTTGCTTAAAGGATTCAGTCTTGGCACGAAGCTCATCATTACTCAGCTGAGCTAAGCCTGAAAATGAACTGTTCACTTTCTCCACATACGGAAGCGTTTCCTTGAAATCACGATCCGACTTACTGCCTAAGAAGGATTTAAGTATTTTATTGATAAAATCTAACATTTTTTATAAGAATTCTAATACCTTTTGGATTTATATTTTGTCCAATAATTTCTTTTGTATAATGCCGACCTACATTTACTTGCTTTGTACTTCGAAGGCTAAGGCCGAAGAAGTATTTAATCTATTGGACTATCTCGTTTGTAGCGTCGGTATAAGAAGTGCAAAGGTAAGTTTTATTAGGGAGAATTTTACTCGCCTTCATGAGACGTACAGTCATTTAACCTATTGTAATAGAAATGCTTGGATTTTTAACCAAATTGATAATAAAGGGGATATGATTTTGAATCGACTGCGGTGGAAGAATCTTGTAAATAAAAAGGTTTAGGAAAACATCTAAACGGTCATATCTTAAACGGTTTTGTACTTGGATTATTTCTTATTTTCTTGGATTTAGATGTTTTCATTAATGGGTGAAGATGCTTTAAGGAATTAAATTGCTTTTAATTTAAAAAGGCACTTGACTTGTATTGTTAGGGAACATAACTTTGGTTTTCAAGTAAGATTTAAAATTATACTCAAAATATGCATTTGAACTTAAACAACGATTTCGACGATGATTTTTTAAATGATGAGACTGCCAGTGGTGAAGCATTGAGTGAAATCAAACGAGAGCAGGAAAGAATTTCTTGTTTGCCGTTGATGATTAAAGCACGTCAAATTTTTGATGTAGTAAATGGAATTGTAGAAACATTTTCGAATGTAGATGATATCTCATTACACTATAAAGAAATAATGTTCTCTAATATTAAAAAATTACGGAAAGGGATAGTAGCGGCAGAGGACGCCAATTATTTTTCTACTAAAATGGAAAATGCAGTCTTAGTAAAAGTCGCCGCTCAAAATTTGTTAGCACAAGAAGCTGGTTTGAGTTTATTGAATTTAGCAGACCCTGCTTATTTAAAAGTATTGAGAGATGAAATTGAAGAGTTTCGAGAGAAGTTTCTAGAGTGGACTTCTACATTTGATCGCAAAAATGATATGGATGATGGTTGGAATCTTTTTAAGAATTTAGGAGCTAAGAAATAAAATTATTATAAATCTAAATCTCTCAACTTGGGTGCTTTTTTCCATGTAATGGCGACAACGCCTAATGTCATGATGCCTCCAAAAACCACTGAATTAACCAATCCTAAAAATTTAGCAGCCAATCCCGATTCGAAAGCACCAATTTCATTGGAGGATCCAACAAAAATGCTATTTACAGCAGATACTCGTCCTCTCATTTCATTGGGTGTATAGGTTTGTAAAATGGTAGAGCGGATCACGACACTTACATTATCGAGCATACCACTTAAGATTAATACCATCATGGAGATAAGGAAGCTTTGCGAAAGAGCAAATGCAATCATACATAATCCGAATCCGGCGACGCACCATAACATTAGTTTTCCAGCTCCTTTAGCAGGGGGTCGAAATGCCATATACGCAGCCATAACTACCGCTCCAATTGCAGGTGCTGATCGTAAAAATCCAAGACCTTCTGGTCCGGTATGTAAAATTTGATCTGCAAATGCGGGCAATAATGCAACTGCTCCACCAAATAAGACAGCGAATAAATCTAAACTTACTGCCGACAATAAAAGTTGTTGCTTAAAGAAAAACTGAATACCCGTTTTTAACGAAGCTCGCATCGATTCCGTACGGTCGCTGATGGGCATTGGTTGAGGACGAATAAATAAATAGCTAAAAAAAACTACAACCATTAAAACGCAAACGGCGGTACTCGTGACTGCAGCTCCGTACCATCCGTAGGCTAAACCTCCTAACGCCGGACCAGTCACTGCACCCACCTGCCATAAGCTGCTGTTCCATACGGATGCGTTAATGTACTTTTCATTGGGTAATAATTGAGCCCAAAAGGCAGATTGCGCTGGATTGAAAAATCCCCGAGCAAGACCTATAAAGAAAATGACTAGATAGGCTGGCCACGTACCAATTGTTTGAAAATCAAGAAGAGTATAATAGACCAGCCCAAGAGAGGCTAAAAGCATCATAAAGACAGAGACTAACATCAATTTTTTCCGATTGTAGCGATCAGCCAGAAAACCGCCCGGTAAGGCTAAAGAAAGAGCTGGAATTGCTTCGGTTAATCCGATTAAACCTAGGGCGAAGGGGTCTTTCGTTTGATCATAAATCATCCAGCTTGCCACAATGGCCTGCATCTGCAAGGCAATAGTCAATAAAAGTTTACCGCTCAGAAAAAATCGAAAGTCCCTATATCGAAGGGCTTCAAAAGGATCGTGTTTTTTCTGCATCGCACAAAGTTATAGTAATTGAGATGAATTCAGCTTTTTCGCTCGGTATCTCTATACTTTTTTATCTTTGAACAATTATGAATACAATGAAGTTGAATGCATCGGAAAAGCCACTCACTATTTTTGTGGTGGAAGATGATTTATGGTATGGAGAGTTATTGGTTCATCATTTACAGTTGAATCCAGACAATAAAGTGAAACGATTCGAGTCGGGAAGTGATTTGTTGAATGCACTTGATGAACATCCGCACATCATTACCTTGGATTATTCGCTGCCCGATATGAAAGGCGATAAACTATTGAAAATTTTAAAGTCCAAAGCTCCAGAAACAGAAATTGTAATTGTTTCAGGTCAAGAAGATATCAATACTGCTTTAACAATGATGCGTGAAGGAGTTTACGACTATATTGTTAAAAATGAAGAAACGAAGGAGCGACTTTGGAATGCCGTGAACCATATTCGAAATAAAGTTTCGTTAGAAGAGGAAGTTAAACATTTACGTTTACAAATTGGTGATAAAAGCGATCTCAGAAATATGATCGTAGGAAATAGCGAGCAAATGAATCATGTTTTTAATTTGATATCAAAAGCAACTACCACTACAATTAATGTTTCTCTAACCGGTGAAACGGGAACCGGAAAAGAGTTGGTAGCACGAGCTATTCATCTTAATTCATCGAGAGCAAATAAGCCATTTGTAGCGGTTAATGCTACTGCTATTCCACGTGACTTAATGGAAAGTGAGCTTTTTGGCCATGAGAAAGGATCTTTTACTGGAGCGATTAATATGCGAATCGGGAAGTTTGAAGAAGCGAATGGCGGTACTTTATTTCTGGACGAAATTGCCGATTTGGATTTTTCTATTCAAGTTAAATTGTTACGTGTATTACAAGAGCGTGAAATCACACGCGTAGGAAGTAATCAAATTATTCCTATTGATGTACGAATTATAACGGCAACACACAAAAATTTATCGGAGGAAGTACGAGTAGGGCTTTTTCGCGAAGATTTATTTTACCGTCTACTAGGTTTGCCCATTCAATTGCCACCTTTAAAAGACAGAGGAAATGATATTTTATTGTTAGCAAAGCAGTTTCTCGATTCGTTTTGTTCATTAAATAAATTATCGAGAAAGTCGTTTAGTGTGGGAGCGAAAGAAAAATTGTTAGCGTATCAATACCCAGGAAATGTAAGAGAATTAAAAGCGGTAGTTGAATTAGCTGCAGTAATGACCATCAGTGATCAAATAGATGTGGAGGATATTTCTTTTACCGCAACTCGTACACCCGTTGATTTGTTAGATCAAGATTGTACATTGGATGAATTTAATCATAAGATTATCCGCTATTATTTGGATCGCTATGATAATAACGTAATTGAAACAGCCAAGAAACTAGACATTGGAAAATCTACTATTTATCGATTAATTAAAGAAGGAAAATTGTAACAGTGTTTTTTATATGGATGATAAATTAAATCCCTCGTTTTATAAGGCCGTGTTGGAAAACTTGCATGGCGATATTGCAATTATCGATAAAGATTTTAAGTATTTGTACGTTAATCCATACGCTATAAAAAGTGTGGAAATGCGTGAATGGATTATTGGTAAAACAGATATTGAGTATTGTAATTTTAGAGGACTCGACGAGTCAATTGGTTTAAATCGCCAAAGTAAATTAGAGGCAGCCATTATTTCAAAAAGTGAAGTAGCTTGGGAGGAAAGCCTTGTTGATGCTGAAGGAAAGGAAAGATATTATTTACGAAGAGTTTCACCTGTTTTTAGTGAAAAAACTCAAGAGTTATTGTATATTATTGGGCATGGGATTGAAATCACTTCTCTTCAAAAAGTTCGCCACCAATTAGAGGAAAACAAAAGAATAACAGATGCTATTATCAATGAAAGTCCTAATTCAATTTTTATAAAGGATTCGGAGGGGAAGTTTATCCTGGTAAATAAAGCGGTGGCTAATCTTTTTGATACAACACCTGAAAATTTAGTAAACAGAAACAACGCTGAAGTACATTCTAATGAATACGAGGCTGCGCGTTATTTGGCTACAGATGCGGAAGTAATTAATACTCGAAAATTGACGCGAGTGGAAGAAACTTTCACGAAGAAAGATGGAACCGTTTTTTGGTTCGACACCGTGAAAGTTCCTATTGTTGAGGAAGATGGTACTGTGAATGTACTGGGTATTTCAACCGATATAACGGAGAGAAAGAAAAGTGATGACCAATTGAGAGAACGCGAAAGGCAATTGATAGAAGCACAGCAATTGACAAAGTCGGGAAGTTGGTATTTGCACTTGAACGATCATAGTATGAATTGGTCGTTGGGTATGTATGAAGTTTGTGGTATTGACAAAACCGAAGAGCTTATACATTTGGAATCTTTGTTTTCCATTGTACACCCCGATGATCAAGACGTAATTAAAGATCATTTAAAGTCGATTGTTGAGAAGAGAAATGAAAACCTCTGTGAATTTCGCTTAGTTGTAAATAGTTTAATAAAACATGTAAAGTGTTTCAATAGAGCCATTCTTGATTTGAATGGTAGTGTGATTGCAATTTTCGGTTCTTTCATTGACATCACAGATCAAGTGCTCGCACAAGAGGAAATTATTTTGAATGAAATGCGCTTAAATGAAGCGCAAGAACTTTCAAAAACGGGTAGTTTTGAGTATAACATGGAGACACAAGAAATCTTTTGGTCGCATGGAATGTATTTGATTTATGAGTTGGATCCAAAAGTAAAACCTAGTTGGGATTTGTTTAATCAACATTTATACCCTGAGGATAGAATTAAAATTGAAGAATTAAATCAAAATTTGGTTCTAGGTTCGGAACCTTGGTCTTATACTTTTAGATTAATTAGCACCACAGGTAAGTTAAAGCATATTGAAGTGTTTAATAAATATTCTAAGTCAAAGTTAACGGGTGCAGTCACGATTGTAGGTTCTTATATCGATATTTCCGAACGAATGGAGATCGAAGAAAAACTTAGATTAAATGATGCTCGATTAAACGAAGCACAAGAGTTAGCCAAGTTGGGAAATTTTGAAATAGACTTGATGACGAATAGAGTTTATTACTCTAAATCAGCATACCAGATTTATGAATGGGATGAAATGG
>JBJXGU010000094.1:0-8477 GCA_046160245.1 Bacteroidia bacterium | reverse complement strand
CGATCAAGCAATCGGAACATGAGTTGATTCAAAATGTTTTTGAGTTTGATGATCGTGTGGTTCGACAAATTTTGATTCCAAGAACAAAAATTTCAGCCATCGATGTTGAATCAACAAAGGAAGAAGTGGTACAGAAAATTATTGACGAAGGGTATTCACGTATGCCTGTGTATCAGGATTCGCTGGATAATATTATTGGATTGATTTACTCTAAGGATTTAATTAAAGCACTCCACGAAAAAAGTTTTAAGGGAGTGAATGAAATGTTGCGCCCTGCTTATTATGTTCCGTACAATAAACGCATCAACGAATTACTTAAAGAATTCCAAACCCAGCATATCCAAATGGCGGTGGTAACGAATGAGTCGGGCGGTACTGCTGGAATTGTGACCATGGAAGATATCATCGAAGAATTAGTAGGCGAAATTCAAGATGAGTACGATGATGAAAAGCCGTTGGTCGAGAAGAAAAGCGAAACCGAATTTATAGTGAATGCCAGTGCATCGGTGAGCGATGTAAATGATGTTTTACCCATCGCACTTCCCGAAAGTCCGAGCTACGAAACGGTTTCCGGATTACTCAATTATATTTATGATCGCATTCCTGCAGTGAATGAAAAGCGTGTTTTTGGTGGTTATGAATTTACCATCGTAAAACGTTTCAAGCACAGTGTTGATTCGGTGAAAATGGTGGTAGTAAACGAAAATTCTGTAAACGAAGAAAATTAATTATTGCACTTTGGTGCAAACCGCAGTGGCACTTTGTCCGTCGCTGGTATAATTCAAATTCATTTTCTCATTGGCACCTTGCGTAAAATATAATCCCGATCCTTGTACAGTAATTAACGTAACACCAATTTGCTGATTTGGGATCACAATACTTTTTCCGGAAACCAATCCCAACGCTACAGCAGCAATACCATAATGCGAAAAATTGGAAATTTGGAGTGAATCGGATTCACCATAAGAAGTAATAAAAATATCGAAAGTGGAACTCGAAGATCCGATGGTTTCGGCGCAGCTCCATTTGCCTATAAATTTATCTCGATCGTCTATAGTTGGATCGGACGTATCTTCATCGGAGCAAGCACTAAGCATAGCTAGTGCGACCATTGTTAACAGAAGTTTGTAATTCATAAGATTTTGGCTAAACTAAAGGTATGAGCGCCAAAAAACAAACCAAAATGATGCCAATAGCCCATTGTTATAAAATTAGAAAGTTATCTCTATAAATAAGTAGAAAGGTTTTTAAATTTGTACAAATTCCATCGATATGAAGCAATACCATGATCTCCTTCGCCATGTTTTAGAAAATGGGGTCAAGAAAGAAGACCGCACAGGAACTGGAACGATCAGTGTTTTTGGCTATCAGCTAAGATGCAATTTGGAAGAAGGATTTCCGCTACTCACTACTAAAAAGCTTCATACCAAGTCGATTATTCATGAGTTGTTATGGTTTTTAAAAGGCGAAACCAACACCAAGTATTTAAAAGATAATGGAGTTTCCATTTGGGATGAATGGGCAGATGAAAGCGGGAATTTAGGTCCGGTTTACGGTAAGCAATGGCGCTCATGGCCAACTCCCGATGGAAAAAATATTGATCAGATCACGGCACTCATCTCCCAAATCAAGAGTAATCCCGACTCACGTCGATTATTAGTGAACGCTTGGAACGTGGGAGAAATTCCGCAAATGGCCCTTCCGCCCTGCCATATTTTATTTCAGTTTTATGTAGCCAATGGGAAGTTAAGTTGCCAACTGTACCAGCGCAGTGCCGATTTATTTTTAGGCGTTCCGTTTAACATTGCCTCTTATGCTTTACTCACCCACATGGTCGCGCAAGTATGTGGATTAGGGGTAGGTGATTTCGTTCACACCTATGGCGATGTGCACATCTACAGCAACCATATGGAGCAAGTAGAACTACAGCTGAGCCGCGAATTCAGACCTTTGCCTACCCTCAAAATAAATCCCGAAGTAAAGGACATTTTCTCCTTCCGTTTTGATGATTTCAAGATTGAAAATTACGATCCGTGGCCAGCGATTAAAGCACCCGTAGCCGTTTAACAATTGGTGAGTTGGTAAATTGGTAAATTGGTAAATTAAGTTGCCAATAGTAACGAAAAGTGCATCATAATTCTTATTGCAAAATCGTAGCGGCCGCTGCTTAATGTTGCGAACGCTGCGTTTAAATGATGATTTTTGATGGAAGAATGATTTTTTAACTATGTCCTCGCAATTTTCATCTCATTATTAAACCATTATCCAATAATCTTCTCTAAATTAGAACCCTATTATTTAATCATTAAGAATATTACCTATTTAATAATTTCTTTACATCGAAGGAATTTTATTGAGGTATCGTCTAAACCCATCTGAACCAAAACTAAACAATACAACCTATGAAAATATTAATACGAAGGGCATTACTCTTCTTAGCCTTTATATTAGGCGCTAGTGCAGTGGAAGCTCAAAACCTTCCTTATGAAATGCATATTACTCCCGACGGAAAAATGCTGATGATCGGCAGTGAGCCCAATACTGGATATTACGATCAAAGTTTGGTGCGACGCATTGATCTCACTTTCGCAAGTCCGAACTTCTGGTCACAATTGACTACAAATTATACTACGAAGACCTACCTTCCTGCTACTTTACAAATTGATGGTCAAACTTTCGACAGTGTTGGGGTTCGATTTAGAGGGAATACATCCTTTAACACGGGAGCTTCTCAAAAGAAATCCTTTAAGATGGAATTGGACAATTGGAAAAGCGGTGCGGATTACGATGGTTACAGTACCTTCAAAATCAACAATGCAAATTCAGATCCATCGTTGATGAGAGAAGTTTTATACTCAACTTTCATTCGCCGACATGTACCTGTTGCTAAAACTAATTTCGTTAAACTTTATTTGAATGGAGCTAATTGGGGCTTATATCCAAACATACAGCAACTCAATAAAGATTTTTTAGAGCAATGGTATTTGAGCAATGATGGAATTTGGTGGCGTGCCGATAAACCTCCTGGATCAGGTGGTGGTGCTGGTTGGGGAGATGGAACCGCAGCGTTGAACTATCATACCAATGATACCAATACCTACAAACAATATTACACCTTGAAAGAGTCTAGCTTTACTCAACCGTGGGATTATTTAGTGCGTACCTGTGAAAAACTAGAAAATACGCCGCTGGCAAATTTGGAAGATACCTTAGCACGCTATTTTGATGTGGATCGCACCTTATGGTATTTAGCTTCAGAGATTGCTTGGTGTGATGATGACAGTTATATTTTTAAAGGGAAGATGGACTACTACGTTCACTATGGTGCTGAAACCGGATTAATTACTCCACATGAATATGATGGCAATGAATCATTCTATACTCCAGGTCTTACTTCTTGGGGTGTGTTTTACAATCAAACCAATGTGAATTACCCTTTATTGAATCGTTTGTTAGCGGTTCCCAATCTACGTCAGCGTTACTTGGCCCATATGCGAACTATCTTAGCTGAAGAATTTGATACTGCTTATACCAACTTAACGATAAATAATTTTAGAGCATTAGTGGATACCATTGTTGCCAATGACACTAAGAAAATTTACACTACTACACAGTATAACAGTGAAATTACGGTATTAAGAAACTTTATTAATACTCGTAAAAATTATTTGAATGCAAATACGGAGATTCAGCAAATCGCTCCTGTGGTGTATGACGCATTTTACTATACAAATGGAGTACAATACCAACAACCCACCGATATGCAGGCAACAACGGTTCGTTCGGCAATGGCTTCTCCTACTGGAATTGACAATGCACAACTTTATTATTCGAATAGTTTAGTCGGTAATTTTTCTAAAGTTCAAATGTTTGACGATGGATTGCACGATGATAGTTTAGCATCCGATGGAATTTATGGAGCAAGCATTCCCGGATTTGCAGCAGGAACTTGGGTTCGTTATTATGTTGAATCGGCAGCTAACAATACGGCTAAAAGTGTAACATATTTCCCTCCTGGAGCCGAACATAATGTTTTCATTTATACAGTAGCTCCAATATCTTCTGCAGATACTTCCATCGTAATTAACGAGGTGATGGCAACCAATTCAAGTGCTGTTGCTGATAACGCTGGTGAGTTTGATGACTGGATTGAATTGTACAACAAGTCAAATTCTCCTGTTGACATTAGCGGTTATTTTTTATCGGACAATCCTGTTAATTTAAACAAATTTGAAATTCCGACCGGCACAATCATTCCTGCCAATGACTATTTAATTATTTGGGCGGATGAAGACAGTAGCCAAGGACCTTATCATGCTAACTTCAAATTGTCGGGATCAGGCGAATTGTTAATGTTGTTAGATCCTCTTGAAAGAGTGGTGGATTCACTTTCGTGGGGTCAACAAACTACTAACTCTGGTTATGCTAGAGTACCTAACGGTACAGGCTCTTTCATTATCCAAGGACATACGTTCTCCGCTAATAACAATTCGGTGGGGATCGAAGAAAATATTTCAGTACCTGTACAGTTGTCATTGTATCCAAATCCAACTTCTAGTTTAGTTCAAATTCAAGTATCGGATGATGAACAAAGAGATATTGAAATCTACAATGCAGTTGGACAAAAAATAGATCGCCTAGGTTATTCTACCTTCTTTAGCATAAGCACGGAAGCATGGCCTGCAGGTATTTATTATGTGCGTGTGGGTGAGGCGGCGAAGAAATTAATTGTACGACATTAATTCTTAATTCAGAATGCAGAATTCAGAATTAGGAATTTTTGCGCCCTGAATTCACTGCGGAACCCTTTCGTTAAAGCAAAGCGAAATACTACAGGGGAGCAGAATACTTCAATGGTGAATTGAAAATTATAAAAACAGTCTAGAGCTAAAATTCTAGGCTGTTTTCATTTTTACTACAAAATTTCAAAATAATTCTGAATTCTGCATTCTTAATTCTGAATTAACAGAAACTTATTTATCAAATTTAAACACATACCCCGTCCCAAAATTCATTCTGCGGGTAGAAATAAGATCCTGATACATCACGAAAAAGGAAATATAATTTCGTTTGTTGATTTTGTGCTCGGAGCCTAATGTATAACGACGTTGATCGTACAGAATATCTTCGCCAATAATCGTTTCGAATTGCTCAATACTGAAAGAAAATTCTTGTTTTACTATCTTCCGTTTTACGCTTAACTTTTGACGAAAGACGAATTGTGCGAATGAAAAAATATCATCATTCACTCCTACCTCGTCTTCTTTTCCGGCTCTAAAGCGTAATGCCACATCGGTCTTCTTGAAGGTATGGCCAAGTACAACATCTAGCATTAACCGATGAGATGATTCGCGATAACCTAATCCCTTATTCGATGTGATATAGCGATAATGTAAGGTGGTGAAAAAAGCATCAGTCCATCTACGCTGAAGCGCTACATTCGGAAAATATCTTACCGCCATCAACGGATCAAGGCTCCACCTCGACTCCATAGTAAGCTCCGCTTTTGTTTTATTGATAATTTTCTTCTCGAGCGAAACGGCTGTCCACACCTGATTTTCCCAAGTCACTTGACTTAAGCCCATCACAGGAAAAAAAATCAGGAATAAAAAGGATACGCTTCGATTCAACATTTCAATAAAAATAAATTTTAAGTTCAGCGCTATCCTTTACAAAGTCGATATAAACTACAGAAACTTTGTGAATATTTAATCCAGTACGTTCGCGAAGATCATTCAACAGTTCTTGCTCTTTATCGTTCCTTACGTTTTCAATTTTTTCATATTGGATGGTTTGGGTCTTTTCGTTTTTCACGAGCACACCTCCATCTAACACCCATGCTGCTAACATTAATATTCCGTTCAAAACGAAAGATTCGAAATAAGTTCCCTTCACCGTGGAGTTAATCAATCCCATCGCTATGAATAACAACAAATAGGTCATATCCTTCTCCGAAATATTTTCGGTACGATACCTCAAGAGTGAGAAAACGGCAAAGAGTCCGAAGGCGGCTCCAAACGACATCTCTACCTTACTTAACAAATAAGTGATGATGTATATGATTACGTTAAACATAAAAAACGTAAATACGTGATCACGCTTTTTATAATTGGGTAAGTAAATCGCAAAAACGATCGTCGTTACGGCTACCAAATCAATTATAAATCGAATGAAAAATTTATCTCCTAGTTTATCAAACAATACTAATTCCATAATTATGCTCTGTTTTGAATATTTTTAATAAGTAATTGCTGTTTCTTAAATAAATTTTGTTTCAATGATGGACGCAAGAGTGAAAGTCCGAGACAATATTTAGAAATGGAGGAAGGTTGAATTCTTCGCTTTTTCATTTCATTAATAAAAGCAGAAGGGGCTTTACTCCCTTGCTTCACTTCTGCTACAATAATATTTTCAAATTTCACATTATTATGATCGTCCAAAAACTGAAGGTTTAAATCCAGTGTCATTCTTTCTGGAGGATTTAAACTCACAAGTGTAATTCGATTAAAATTGATACAACTAGAACACTGCCACTCACCCTGCTCCTTTTGTGTAACCTCTCTAAAAAATGTCAGCTGATCAGGATGCAATGACTTTTCGAACTGAACTGTTTTCTTTCTCGATTTTATGGTCCTTCCTTTGTTGGTTTTCGCCTTTACTTCGATAAAACTAATGGATGAACTTCCATAACGACGTAATCGTAATTTATAGCGACTACCACGTTGGTTATGGTGATTGAGATACAAATTCAAATTGCAATCATCAAAATACAAGGTTTCGTACAAATGCATCTTCGTTCCTTCAATACTTAAGATTGAATACTCATTCAAGAGCGAATTCAAGACCTCTTCTAAAAGATGTGCATGAAAAATATACTTTGTATCAATTCTATTCGTCAACGCCACCTCATCCATCTCTCTTAAGGAAATGGGTGGGAATTGATCCAACTGTTGTTGCAAATCCATCTATCTACAAATTTACAGTGGTCACAGTAGACAGGTTTACTTCAGATCTGTTCTTCTTGATTTCTGCTTCCATAAAAATAGGTACCTCCTTTCCAAAATTGGTTAATACGGTATCTTCGGTGTAGACAAATATTCTGTATTTCCCTTTTCTCAGAAATTCAAATTTGAAACTTCCATCAAAACTGGTTCGGGTACGATCATCGAAAGTGCTGTTATCATCACCATAAATGATATAAACATCTTTTTCAAGCGATGCTTTATCTGAATAAATGGTTGGGAAAGCAGTATACGTTCTCTCTAAAATCTTACCTTGAATGACCGAGTTTCCTCCTTCACCGGCTTCCTTCTTACAGGCTGAAATCAAGCATAAAAACCCGAGGCTAATAAGTAGTTGTTTCATGTTTTTGAATTGGTTTACGATTTTACAAAAAATTAATGTGAAATAGACCTTTTGATAACAATAAATTTACTTTATTTAATTAAACAAACCTATTATGAATCAATGAATCAAGTATTCAAATGTTTTATTATGTAATTTCATCGCCAAACCAGAGTTAAATTAGTAACCCATGATCCTTTCTTTGATAGCAGCCGTCGATAAAAACCTTGGAATTGGCAAGGACAATCAGCTTTTATGGCACCTGCCAGCCGATCTGAAATACTTCAAAAAAATCACAAGTGGAAACACAGTCATCATGGGTCGGCTCACCTATGAATCCATTGGCAAGGCTTTACCCAATCGTAGAAATATTGTACTTTCTAGAAACAAGAATTTTGTAGCTGAAGGGTGTGAAGTAATGGAAGATTTATTCTCTGCAATTAAATCATGCAAGAAGAACGAAGAGGTTTTTATTATTGGAGGAGCTACCATCTACCGACAAGCTATTCAAGTGGCCGACAAGCTTTATTTAACAAGAGTAGAAACCGTAAAAGATGCCGATGCCTATTTCCCAGAATTTAGTTTGAGCGGATGGAAGATGGTGCATATGGAAATGCACAAAGCGGATGATAAAAATAAGTATAATTATACTTTTAGTATTTATCAGCGCATTGGGTAGGATACGAATTACGAATCTTTACGAATGTACGAATTACGAATCTAGACGAATACGCTAATACGCGAAATACTTGCCCTGAGCGAAGTCGAAATGGCGAATCAAAACGAATGTACGAATTACGAATTTAGACTAATACGCTAAATCGCAAAAAACTTGCCCTGAGCGAAGTCGGCAAGGGTTACGTCGCGAGGCTTCGCGATACGAATCTTTACGAATTTACGAATTACGAATCTGGACTAAAACGCTAATACGCGAAAATCTTGATTTGAGCTAACCAGCCATCTTGAAAACCAATTTGCCATCGCGAAGCCTCGCGACACCAATCCACCAATCCACCAATCCACCAATTTGGATTTGCCAATTTGCCAATTTCTACGCTACTTTAAGTTGCTTAATGGTGGAGCTATTTAACTTTTCGTTGGCGTAGGCTAAAGTGATTGTAAAATCTTTAGCT
>JBJXGU010000093.1:0-16951 GCA_046160245.1 Bacteroidia bacterium | reverse complement strand
GAAGGCAATTCGAAAAGTTTATAGTAATGATTTAATTGTTTAAACCAATCCTCTGGTTTGGTATACGGAATGCTTTCTAATTTTTTATATTGAGTGCTGTATTTATAAATGGCCGTTTCATTGTTGTCCATGATGATCAAATCATCGTACTCATCAAATTCCATCGAACGTACACATTTCTCATTCGGAAGTTTTATACTATCTACTTGCACTCCTTCTGAAGTAAAGATGTAAATAAAAGGACGAGAGCAGGCATTAAATGCAATACGCTCTTTTGAATCTACTGCAATTTTAAAACTGTAGCCCGATGCACCTTCTACTTTCTCTGTAGGAATCGTAAATAATTCAGTGCGTATTAATCGACCTTCTTGTGCCGATGATTGGATATGGAGGAGGACAAGGGCGAGGATGATATAATTTTTCACGGGGCAAAGATAACATCAAAGAGGAAATTATAGCGTTAATTATGTCCTGTCGTTAAATAAAATTAGTCTTTTTTAACACTAAAGTCACTAGAGGTCACTAGAGATCACTAGAGAAATTTAATTTCTCCGCAGGAAAAGGTCGAGAAGCCTCGTGAAGAAAAAGGATTAACTATAAGATTGCTAAATTTTAGTTTAATTCTATTGCATCTTTTCTCTTTGTTAAATATTCTCTTCGCCAGATTTTCTCGCATAGAAGTCTATGATTAAATCCAAATTTTATTTGATGAATATTAATTTCGATTCCCCCTATCCATTGGAGAGGGGGAAAGGGGGAGAGGCTTGAACTTTAGGCTGGCATTAATTTATTCGCAAGCCAATATGGCTTTTCTCTTCGTTAAATATTCTCTTCGCTAGAATTTCTCATTAAGGGCGTAGAGCAACAAAGCTATTCGGTCACTTTTCTCTTCGATGAATATTCTATTCGCTAGAATTTCTCGCAGAGGACCTAAGTTATTGCAGAACTAAAAATAACTTGAAGCCTGAAGCTTGTAGCAAAATCGCAAAGGCACAGAGTGCCTTTGCGATTTTAAATTATTTCGTGTTCGAGGCAATCAAATTATTCTCCGGTGTATTTACACGATCCTGTTTGGGCGCATTTTCAATTCCATAAATTCGGTTTTTGAAACGTGTCCAACGAATTTTAGCTCGAAACATCAACAAGTACATCACCGGAACTAAGATCAAGGTTAGGAAGGTCGCAAAGCTTAATCCGAAGATCATCGTCCAGGAGAGTGGACCCCAGAAGGCAACACTGTCTCCACCAAAGAAGAGGTGCGGATTTCCAGTGGCGAGTAGTTTTTCAAAGTCGATGTTGAGTCCTACCGCAAGTGGAAGGAGTCCTAACATTGCCGCACAAGCCGTTAGTAATACCGGTGTCATACGCACTTTTCCTGCTTCTACAATGGCATCCCAGGTATTATACCCTTGCTCTATAAGGAGGTCGGTGAATTCTACTAATAGAATTCCATTACGAACTACAATTCCAGCCAATGCAACAATTCCTAATCCCATCATGAACGAAGATACAGTCATTCCCGTGATGGCAAATCCGAGGAATACTCCAATCATGCTAAAAATAATTTCGGTTAAAATTATTATCGGTTTGCTGAAAGAGTTAAATTGAAACACAAGAATAAGGAAGATAAGTCCCAATGAAACCAACATCGCTAACCCGAGGAAACTCATTGTTTCCGCTTGTTCTTCCGATTGGCCAGTTAATACAAGTTCAACTCCATCCGGAACCGGAAACTGCGCAGCTTTTTTCTGAACAGTCGATACAACCCCCATTTCATCATGTCCTAAAAGTACATTAGAACTAATGGTGATTACACGCTTTTGATTGATACGTTTGATCCCTCCATATGTAGAAGAGTATTGAATATCACAAAATGCTGAGAGGGGAACTTGTCGAACTAAGCCGCCCATGTTCATATCACGGAAAGTGATTTTTGTATTCTTTAAGGCATCTACATTGGTACGTTGATCGTATTCATAACGCATTTGAATTGGATATTCGTCGTTATCATCTCTGAATTTACTCACTTCACTTCCAAATACAGCGTTTCGAATTTCCATTCCTATTTGCGCTGTACTGATACCTTCTCGATTGGCACGTTCACGATCAATGTTGAAGACGATTTCAGGTTTGCTTATTTCAAAATCTGATTTCAATTGCTCAACACCTGGAATATCTTCTGCGATAAGGAACCGTCGCAAGTCTTCTGAGGCTTTTACAATATCATCAAATTTATCACCGCGCACTTCCAAGTTGATAGGTTTTCCTACCGGAGGTCCTCCATTTTCCTGTGCCACAGATATTTCTATTCCGGGTATTCCCTTTATAGCCTCGCGGATGTCGGTAAGGTATTTTTTAGAGGAGATACCATTCCGGTCACTAAACTTTTTAAAGGCTACGGTAATCTTAGCTTTATGAGGTTGCACACTTGGGTCAAATTCGTCAGGATTGTTCGTACCTACGGCAACGTTAGTAATTACGGAAGTAACAATTGGGTTATTGCTACCAAGTGCTTTGTATACTCTGCCCTCTACAATTTTAGCAATGGAATCAGTATGTAATTGATCGGTTCCTATTGGCGCTTTCACGTAGACGAAAATAAAGTTAGGGTCACTAGCTGGGAAGAATACAAATTCGTTTCTTCCAAAAACCAATGCAAAGAAAGAGATCACAAAAAGAATAACAGTAGAAAATACTAATGTTTTCGGAAAGTGCAATGCCCGCTCTAAATTTCTTCCATACCATTCCTTGAATCGCGGCCAAGTATTTTTCTGGAATTTAGAAATTGATTTTTGGAGATAGAAATGATTAAGGAAATTGAATCCAATCACTATCAACATCAAATTACCGATCGCATGGCTTCCACCCAGGTGCAACAGTAAACTTATAGCAACTAACATAATTGAACTTACCTTTAACCCTCTTGTAATTCTTGGATTTTTGATTTGCTCATCATCATGTGGTTTCATGTACTGCACTGCGAAAACTGGATTTATTATATAGGCTACTAATAACGATGCAAGAAGTGTTACAATGAGCGTAATGGGAAGATAATAGATGAATTCACCAATCATTCCGGGCATAAATGCTAGAGGTATAAAAGGTGCTAACGTTGTTAATGTTCCACTTAATACAGGAACGAATACTTCGCCAGCAGCTAATTTAGCAGCCTCTTTAATATTCCTTTTGCCATTATCATAAATACGATGTGTGTTTTCAATAACAACAATCGCATCATCTACCACAATTCCCAGAGCGAGTAAGAAGGCGAAGAGTACGATCATATTCATTGTAAATCCAATGACAGGCATGAAAAGAAAAGCCAGGAACATTGAAAGCGGTACGCTCGCTGCTACGAAGAAAGCGTTAGTGGTACCCATGAAGAACATCAGAATTAGTAATACCAAAATAAATCCGATGATAATGGTATTAATCAAATCATGGAGAGTCGTTCGGGTTGAATCACTTTGGTCACCCGTTAAAGTAATCGTCAAGTTAGAGGGAAGATCTTTTTCCTGCATCTCAGCAACAATAGCTTTCATCTTATCGGTGGCTTCAATCAGATTATAACCTGTACGCTTTACCACATTTAAGGTGATTACATTTTTTCCATTTAAACGTGCAAAGCTTTCTTGTTCCTTGTAAGTGTCTTTTACTTCAGCAATATCTTTTAAATACACAACTGCACCAGAAGCACCGCCAATGATGATATTACTGATTTGATTTACATCTTTGAACTCTCCTTTCACACCAATGGTGCGACGCATACCATCTGTAGAAACAGTTCCTCCGGAAATCGACATATTTTCGAAAGCAATAGATCGCTCAATATCACCTAAGGAAATTTGAGCCGCTTGCATTTTATACATGTCGACATTGATTTGAATTTCACGATCGAGCGCTCCCACTATTTCTACACGACTAATCTCTTTCAAGCTTTCGATTTTATCCTTAATGTCGTCCGCATACTTTTTCAGCTTGTTCAATTCCATATCTCCCGATATATTGATCGACAAAATAGGAATTTCGCTGAAGTTGATTTCTGTTACTGCAGGCTCTTGTTTTAAGTCGTTCGGGAGATCGGTGCGTGCTTTGTCAACAGCATCTTTCACTCGTTGCTTTGCATCGGCAATTTTTACATCCGAATTAAATTCCACCATGATGCTGGTAAAATCTTGCATCGAATTGCTGTTAATCTTTTTAACACCAGTGGAGGACTTTAATTGTTTTTCAAGTGGCTTTGCAATCAAGTTTTCCATATCAGCGGGTGAAGTCCCCGGGTGAACCACTGTCACAAATAATTGTGGCAAACTGATATCAGGAAAATTTTCTTTGGGCAATCCATTATAAGCTAATATTCCTGCCAATGTAATGATGATGGTAAGAATGAAGATGCTCGTTTTATTATCGATGGCCCAAGAGCTGGGTTTAAATTCTTTGAATACGTCCTTCATAGATTTGTTTTTTGAAAAGAAATGATAAGAATATGGCTTATAAATTTATTTTTTGACCATCCACTAAATCCTGGTAGCCACTCGTGATTACTTTATCACCCGCTCTTAGTCCTTCCAATACTTCAAGTTTTCCAGCATAATTCAATCCCGGTTTCACCATCTGCTTTTTCGCTTTTCCATTTTCAGCAAGGAAAAGATAACTTCCTTCCGGTGTGTTTTGCACAATGGCTAATGGAAGAGTGAAAGCATTTGGTGAAGTATAATCAGCAATACGAACGATTGCTACTTGATTAGGATGAAGCGATGCAGTGTTGTTATTGATGTTTACTTCTACACGAAAGGTACGGTTGATGGGATCAATTACTTTTCCTGCATACGATATACTCGCTTTCACACTTGATTTTAAGTCGGGGAAATATACTTCAACAAAATCTCCTTTTTTCACTTTGGAGATGTAAGCTTCTGCAACGTCAGCTTGAACTTTTAATTTAGAGAAATTCACAACACGCAGCCCAGGAAGTCCAGGTGCGAATGCTTGTCCAACTTTTAAATCCATCGCGTCAACTGTTCCGTGAATGGGAGATTTGATGCGTAACATTTCGAGTTGCTGACGTAAAGTCGCCATTTTTCGATCGATGCCCTCCAAGCTATTCTTAGCTTGTAAAAATTGAATTTCAGTTCCAATTTTTTGATCCCATAAAGCTTTTTGTTTTAGATAAAGTGTATTGGTAAAATCTCGAGCACTTTCTAATTCAGCTAATGTCTTCATATAAACTGAATTTTCTAATTCAGCTAATACTGTTCCTGGAGAAACTTTATCGCCTACTTTAACGAAAATGCGAGAAAGAGTTCCAGGGGTTTCCGGACTCACCATTACGTTTTCATCCCCTTCAACTTTCGCTTGTACTTCTATTAAATGACTGAAGCGAGTTGGCTCGACAGTAGTGATAGCCACATCACGACCGGCCACTTTTTTTTGATCGCCACTTTTGTTAATCTCTGCTTCAAGTGTTGCGATCTTTTCTTTGATTTCACTTTGCTGCTTTTTGAGATCCTCAAGTTCAGCTTTTTTATCAGGTGTACCACAAGATGAGAATGCGAATGCAATTCCTAATGGGAGTATATAAAGAAGATTTTTCATAACCTTTTATTTGATTTGTTTTTTTAGTAGTTTAAATTTCCGCTTGCTTTATCAAGATCAATGCGAGCGATGATGGTTTCATAAAGAGTATTTAAATAATTAGCGTCTGCCTCGCGTAATGAACTTTCTGCATCTACAACTTCTAAGCTAGAACCAATCCCATTGTCGTATTTCACTTTGGAAACACGTGCAATTTCAGTGGCTAGTTCACGATTCTTTTTTACGATTGCCAGACTAGCTGTATTATTTAAGTAATTTGTTTTAGCAGATTCCATTTCCAATTCAAAACCATTTTTCATTAAGGTAATTGAATTTTCTACTTTCTTCAAGTTTAATTTAGCTTGAGAAACGCGAGCGCTTTTTTGCATTCCATCCCATAAGGGAACCGAAAGTTTTGCGCCAATAATAGAAGTTGGAAACCATTTAAGATCACTATCCAAAAAGTCAAATTCGTTGCGTGAATTATTAAAACTAAAAGCACCGAATGCTACTAGGCTCGGTACAAAAGTCATTTTATAGCGCTTCACATCTAACTCTTGCAAACGCTTTGTTACGTCCATCACTTGATACTCTGGTCGATTTGCCAAATTCACCGTCTCAGGAACAGATACTTCTTGTAAAGTTGCTGCCTCCAACTTATCGCTTAGCACAAGTGGTTGGGCGGTAGGATAACTCATCTGAAATTTGAGTAGTGCGTAGCTAATGGTTTGATATCTTTTCACTTTTTCTTTTTCAACCAATAGATTATTGTATGTTAATTCCATTCGATCAACATCCAATTTTTCAACAAAACCATTTTGATTTAGTACTTTAATTTCGACCAACATTTTTTCAACGCGATTTAAATTCGCATCAATAATTTCCATTCGAGCGTTTGAAACAAGCGCACCGTAATACGCTTTACTAACATTCACGGCTGCTTCGGTTTTGGTTTGCTTCGTTTGCTTTCTACTTAAATCTTGATAGGTTTTTGTGGCTTGCAATCCTACTAAATAGGAGCCATCAAATAATAATTGGGAAATATTTACTCCTGCTGATGCGCTGAACTTTTGTCCAAATTGTACTGGAGCATAAGTGCCAGGTTCCCCACCAAAGAATTCTCCAGGTACGAAGCTTACTGGAATGTCGAGGAAATAGTTGAAATCAGCAGTTCCTTCAATTTGAGGAGTTCCCATTCCAACAATTTCATTCACTTTTTTTCGGGCAATATCTTCATCGAGTTGTGCATTGAGTACTGAAGTATGATTCTTCAATGCATAGTCAATGGCCTGTTGCAGGCTAAAGGTATTTTCCTGGGCTCGTAAATTTCCGGCAATGGAAAATAGAAGCCATAAACTCAGGATTTTTTTCATAGGGTAATGGGTTGCAAATTATCTTTAAATAGGGTTGATAATATTAAGTTGATTAGACGATTGGATGGTAAGCGCATTGCAACAAAATGAAATATTATTCATCTTCATGCAATTGTTTGTATCTGTTAAGTAGTTTGTGCCCTTTTAAGGTGCAAATGCCGTGTAGGAAGTGATCTAATAATTGTATTTGTACTTCGTGTAAATTGAATTTATTAGGAGGGTAATACTTTGGGCTCATCGCCATTTCAATTTCTTCAATTCGCAGACGTGCTAAAATTTTTAAACTGAAGTCCGTTCTATACAATTCTTCTTTCCTTCCTTTTTCAAGGTTGTTTACCACTTGTTCTAAAATTACATCCTCCTTAAATTTAGTAAAGAACTTCCAAGCTTCAGGATGATAGCGTTGCATGTCAAAAAATAAATTGGGATTCATTTGTGAAAAGAAAGCATTCATATAATTCATGATTAGAAAAATTTCATCAATGGCATTGTCGGATTTACTTTCAAATTCTTTGCACTGCTGATCATGTGCTTGAATCATTCGATTTACCACATCTTGAACTAATTTGTTTTTATCTATATAATGTAGATAGATGGTCTTTTTTGACATGCCCAAATGACGAGCAATTTCATCCATGGTCACGTTTTTTATCCCAAACCGTGAAAACAATTCTTCGGCTCCCGCTAATATTCTGTTCTCTGCTTCCAATGTTTTTAAATTGATGGTGCAAAACTATGGAAACTTTAGATACGATGAAAGTTTCTAATGTTAAATAATTAAGAGAAGATTTGATCTATTGGCCATAAGTAATTGAAAATATGATAATTAAAAATTAGTTCATGTCCTTAAATAATAAACTAAATGTAATAAAATTGATGAGACGTCGAAAATTAGCGAGCAGCCGACCTTTCTTCAGGCTGAATGGAAGGCGAATTTGTATCCGCCTTTTCGGTAGGTGGAAGAAGAGTTTCTTCTGGAGTTTCTACTGAATTGACAATCTCATTGATGGGTTTATTGACTTCGTCTTTGATAACATTGGTATGTTTCTCAATTTCATACATGCCTTTGTTAATCTCCGACTGTACGCCGCTCATCGCATCTTTTACTTCTCTAATTCCTTTGCCAAGTCCACGAGCTAAGCTGGGAATGTTTTTGGATCCAAAAAACATCAATACAAACAATAAGATGAGAATCAACTCGCCGCCGCCAAGACTTTCTAAAAAGAGTATAATCCCTATTTGCATCGGGCAAAAATACGGAATCCATTTTCATCATCTGTTTATTTAGATGAATTTTCTCGATAATTGATTGGATAGAGGAAGATCAATTCCATTTTCCTCGTATTAAGACTTTTCCTACTTTATTAATGCATCAATTTTTTTTCCATTGGCCGAATAAGGAAGGGGAATGTTGATTAGAAAGGAGAGTGTTGGCACAATGTCGGTGATATTGACTTCTTGGTAAGTGCTTCCTTTTGGAATATTCCATCCAAACCAATGTAAAGGAACGTGAGCGTCATAGGCGTATGGTGAACCATGATTAGTTCCTTGATTGCGATTGACTCCTGCAATGGGTTCCGTCCATCCTGGCAGATAAAGAAGATAAACATCGCCACCTCGACCGTGATAATGTCCGTTCTGAATTCTGCTTTTTAACAGATCTGAATAAACCTGTGATTCCATTTCACAAGAAGTTAAAGTTTCAGCCATACCAACAATGTTCTTCTTTAAAAACTTGCCAAGTTCAAAACTTATTTCGCAAAGAGATAGTTTATCTTTTGTGATTAACTCCTCATCTAAATAAACTTGTTCTTTAATTCGGCAACGATAGTATTCCGCTTTTCCATATTTCATTTTCAAAAAGTAACGTGCAGTATCTTGAATATTGGCCGTACTGATAATACCTGTGTTTAATTTTAAATCTCGGGAGCGTATTGGATTACTTGGCGCACCATGATCAGCCGTTAAAAATAAAAGATAGGTTCCTTTGCCCACACGATTATCTAAGAAATTTAACAGGTCGGCGATGTCACGATCTAAACGAATGTAAGCATCTTCCATTTCCACTGACTCAATTCCAAATTGATGTCCTATATGATCCACTGCAGAAAAGCTCATTGCCAAAAAATCCGTAATACTATCATCGCCTAACTTCTCTCCTAAAATGGCTGCCAATGCAACATCTTTTGTCATGGTATTTCCGAATGGAATATCAGTGATGATGTCATAACGTGTTCCGCGAAGTGTAGGTAAATCATGTGGGAAGATGGGTTTTGCCTCTCTAGTAAATTGGGCTTCGTAAGGATTATCGTCAGGATCAGATTCCGTATATTCTTTTATAGGAAAAACAGTATTCCAAGGTTTGCTTAAATATTCATCGGCCCATCTTCTCTCATTAAATTCAACGAGCCAATTGGGAAGATCATTGCGATACCATGAACTGGTAATAAAATTTCCTGTGAGTCCATCAAACCAATAGGCTTGCCCACTCCGACCACCGGGTAAAATAGCACCTCTGTTTTTTAATGATACAGAGATCACTTTCCCTTTCATTTGTGTCGCTAAACGTAACTGATCGGTAATGGTAGTTGTTAGTAAACGCGAAGGTGAACATTTCCCTTCCAATGAAGAAGTGCCTACAGAAGTGTTGCTGGAATCCGAAACGCAATTCACTGTATCCATAGCAGCTAAATCGAACCAATCGTTACCTGTTATACCATGATAAGATGGAGTTGTGCCAGTGTAAATACTTGCATGACCAGGACCTGTATGAGTGGGTGCGTAATTGTATTGTGTGTTTTTGCAATTATATCCCTGATTGACCAATCTTTTAAATCCGCCATTGCCCAATTTGTCCCAATAGCGTGAGATATAGTCTGGACGCATTTGATCAACAACAATACCTACTACGAGTTTTGGTTGTTTGGGATTACTTTGGGCAGATAGAAGGTGGGGGATGGCAATGAGAAGGAGAATTAAGAAATTTTTCATGCAACAAATGTAAGGAAATAGGGTATTCTCATCAATATATTATTACCAATTACAAGTATATATTAACCCAACGAATTTTTTGTAAAACAACTAGCTACAAAGACTTGTGTTTAAGTGATAAGGCTTTTTAAAATTAGTGTCGATATTGTTTTAAATTTGTGTTGAATTTACAGAAATGTTAATCACATGAAACAATATTCCACTATAAATTGGTACGAGAAGGATGTCGATGATGTGTATGAGTGTTTTTATAATGAACTTGAAGTGGAAGAACAATATCCTTTCTTTTCATTTCTTATGCAGCATTTCCCTAACCTAGAAATAGATTGGCTCGAGATCTTCGAGGATTTCACCGATGTTTTTTTTCAAAACGATAAAATAGAAACTATCGTGTCTTTTGTAGATTGGTATAAACAAAAAGATCTGGAGGACTACCGCGAAAGATTTGAATTTCTTGAGCGAGATTTATGCGACTATTTTATCTATAAAAAAGATGTTGCTAAACTGCAGGAGAGAATCGCTTTCATTCAACAAAATCCGGTGCCGGCATTCGATGTACTAACCAAACGTTTGCTGTATCAACTTATTTATCATGGTTATTTCGATCAAGCCGTAAGTTATGCAGAAACGGTTTGGAAGCCAATTAATGAGTCGGATGAACTGATTGGATTTGCAGCATATCCTTTTGTAAATACGATTTTTGTTAGCCAACTTCAAAAGTACTATGAGGCCATACTAGATGGAAATTATTTTGATGAAGACAAGTTATTTGATCAAATGCTTGCTTTTGGTTATGATGATAACAAAACCTTTTTAAACGAAGTGGTAGCGACATTGAAGGGAGAATTAAAGATAGAAGATATTCAGAAAAGTATAGAGAGAGGAAGTAAAAGACACATGATAGTATTGAATATTCAATTCTTAAAATACATGTTCCAGTCCTATCAATTGCCTTTTGTTTTTTCTGAATGGATCTGGAATTTTGTTGCTTCTACCGAAGTCTTCGGTAAACATAAATATGTTGAAAATTGGTTTTATATTGACGCAAAAACATTGGATAAACATATTGATGATAAACTGGATACCTTTTTAGCTTCCAACAAATTGGAAATTTTCGGTAAAGTGTGGGGCCTCGATTTTGTTTTTGATTTTTTACATCAACAGCAATTATTGTCTTCCGAATATTTTAATAATATGCTGGAAAATATTGCATATTCCCGAAATGAAATGATACGTTTCGCAGGTAGCGATCTTTGGAAAATGATGTTTGTATTTAATTGGCCAAGAACAAATGATTATATAGTGGACCCATCAGAACAACGGTTGTTTAATGAAACGTATGGCATAGATGAGTCGAAAGCTCGAGAATTGGTGGACAGGTATTTTTTTATTGATATTGTTCCAGATAGGATTAAAAGTGAATTGAAAATAAAAAATTCAAAGGAAAATAATCCGTTACAAGTATGGTCAGAGAGCACACCTTACATAAAGCAAGAGCCGGAAATAGGTAGAAATAATCTTTGTCCTTGTGGCAGCGGAAAAAAGTTTAAAAAATGTTGCATGAATATGTAAAATGCAACGCTTCAAGTCCTGAAAGGTAAACTAGATTTCACTTTGTTGAAATCCATTTCCGTTAAGTATTTCTTTAACTTTTGAATATCAACTTTTTCCTTGGCTAATTCATTTTCTTTTAAATCCTCCTTTACTCCACTGGAGTAGGCGGGACGAATAGCGATGCCAATCAGGGTGCGTTCTAGATCTGTATAACGATACGATTGTTCACTATTGTGAACAGCAATTGCGCCCATTTCATTTTACACTTACTATCGTCTTCTTAAGTAAGAAGGATATCTTACGAAAAAGGAATTGCTTGATTTCCTGCGCTGGAAATCGCCACATACACTGAGATATATTGAATCGAATGAGATGATGATGATCAGTAAACACTTTTTGTAACTCGCGAATATTAAAATGGAGCGTTGACTATTCTTGTTTCTTTGAAAAATCAATCGTCTGCAACACGGAAAAGCGAAGTTGGCAACGATCACTCTTTTCTAAAATTTGCCACAGGAGCCCCGACTCTACTCTGAACGACGGTGAAATGGAATACCCTATTTCTGCTATGGTTCGAAAGCGATCAAAATTTGGATTTTTATTATTTATAAATACTTCATTTGTAAGTGAAAGATAAACAGCTCCCGGTACTATTTCTTTTTTATTAATAGGATATTGTAAATTTAGACTGTAGCGAAATCGAAGAATGTCTTGAGCTTTAAAATAGCGTTGTTCCAGCCGATAGCGATGGTTTAGGTAAAGGCTTCCAAAATGATTTCCAACTAGTATTTGTTGAAAGAGTCGATTTTCATCCGTATTAATTTTTCCATCATTTCGTGCAGTGTACTTTGTGGTATTTGCATGTGCCGCACCTGCGGAAAATTGCAGATTGTATTTTTTCAATCGATAGTACATTGAACCTCTAATTATACGTTGTTCAAAATCGTGAATGAAAGTATAATTTCGATATTGATAATCGAAAATGAGTCCAATTTTATCGGATAGTCTTACTTGATTGTTATAATTCAACCAACAACCTATTGTCTTCGGCTGAGAGTATGAATTAAAACTAACTTGTATTAAAAAAACAAGTAATAAATAAAATTTGCAATTGAATATTATTTTTGAATTTGCCATGCTGCCCAGAACGAAATTAAACAAGCAACAATGCTAATGAGTATGTAAGCAAAAGCCAATAAAAATTGCCCGCTTTTTATCATTTCAAAATTTTCCAAAGTAAAAGTAGAAAAGGTGCTCAGCCCGCCACAAAATCCAACACTTAGCAAAATCCGTTGTTGTTCATATTGCCCTGGTTTTAATAACATCAAACCAGAAAGAAATCCAACGAGAACAGCAGCAAGAAGATTAGCCGTGAGCGTATGCCACGGGATTGTAAATGAAAAATTTCGTTGAATGTTCAAGCCAATCAAATATCGTAAAACACTTCCCAAACCACCACCTAGAAATACAAGTAGAATATTATTCATGCTCTGATTTTAGTTGGTCTGTTGAATTCAAAATAATTTTCATCAAGGAAGAAAAGAGCAAAGCAATAATAAATCCAAGAATCCATCCACAGAGAATATCAAGTGGATAATGCGCACCTAAATACATCCTGCTGTATCCATTTATTAATACGAATACGAATAGTGCTAGTCGTAGGTTTTTATACTTCGATGGTACAACTAAACTAATAAAAACTGCCAACGCCATGGTATTCGCAGCATGCGAACTAACAAATCCATATTTGCCACCACAAGCATTATTAACCAAATGAATTAAATCTTGAAGAGCTGGCTCATGGCATGGACGAAAACGTAATGTAGTATTTTTTAATAGTGTTGAAAGTTGATCAGTCGTCGCAGTCATCGCTGCTATTACGGGTAGAAAATAAACAATTTTTTTTCCGTAATTTCTGTACAAGACGTATAAAAGCCAAGCATAAAAAGGGACCCATGTCCATTTATTACTGGCCCAATAAAAGATAAAGTCTAGGATCGGATCATGTGCGCCATTGATCGCTAATACTAATTTTGTATCGAGTTCAAGAAGCCAAGTAGGCAATACCATCTTTTTTATCGAGCAAGAAAGGAGCGTTCATTCATTTGATCCCATAACACATCCTTGAGTTGAATGATATTTTTATTTCCAACAGAAGAAATAAATAAAACAGGAATCGGAGTGCCGTCCGATTGCTTGTCTTTAGGAATTTCAGCTAACAAAGCTTTCTCCAATTCATCATCAATCATATCGCATTTGGATATGGCAATAACTCGTCGCTTATCTAATAATTCCGGATTATGTAATCGCAATTCATTCAAAAGAATTTCATATTCTTTAATGATATTATCCGTATCCACTGGAATTAAAAATAGCAAAACAGAATTACGTTCAATGTGTCGAAGAAATCGAGAGCCTAATCCTTTTCCTAGATGTGCTCCCTCAATAATTCCGGGAATGTCGGCCATCACAAACGATTTATTATCTCGATAAGCAACGATCCCTAAATTCGGAACTAAAGTAGTGAAAGGATAATTCGCAACCTCTGGTTTAGCAGCAGAAACTACAGATAATAATGTGCTTTTCCCAGCATTTGGAAAACCTACTAATCCAACGTCGGCTAGTAATTTTAATTCTAAAATTTTCCACAAGTCTTGTCCAGGTTCGCCGGGTTGTGCAAAGCGTGGCGTTTGTTGTGTTGGCGATTTAAAGAATTCATTTCCCTTTCCACCTCGACCTCCAGGTACAATAATTTCTTCTTGTCCTTCGTGTTCAATTTCAAAATGTACTTCGCCAGTTTCTGCATCGCGTGCAACCGTTCCAATGGGAACTTCTAAAATTACATCCTCACCATCAGCACCCGTTTTTAATCCACTTCCTCCTGGACCACCTGCATCGGCAATAACATGTTTTCTATACTTGAGATGTAATAAAGTCCAAAGTTGTGAATTTCCTCTGATAATAATATTCCCGCCGTGACCACCGTTACCTCCGTCAGGACCTCCTTTTGCTGTAAGCTTGTCACGATGTAGATGCACAGCACCTGCACCACCCGCACCCGAGCGACAACAAATTTTTACGTAATCAACGAAGTTAGTTCCTGACATGTTTTCTTTTAATTAAGAATTAAGAATTATGAATTCAGAATTCCCCCTCCCCCCATTTTTTAATTAAGTCCCGATAGCTATCGGGATCAGAATTCAGTCGCGAAGCCTCGCGATCAGAATTCCCCCCGCCCCTTTTTTATAATTCTTAATTCTTAATTCTTAATTCTGAATTAATAACAGCGCATAACCTCTCAAATATTTCATCCACACTTCCGATTCCATCAATTCCAAAATACTTTTTCTGTTCTTGATAGAAATCGCGAACGGGTTCTGTTTCGTTGCGATAAACATCAATGCGTTTTTGAATAACGGCTGGATCGATATCATCGGCACGACCTGAATCTTTACCTCTTAATAATAATCGTTTCCTTAATTCATCTTCTTCCACTTCTAACGCCAACATCATTGTGATGCTTGTGTTTTTAGAAGCAAGGAATTGATCCAGCGCTTTAGCTTGTGCAGGCGTACGCGGGAATCCATCAAAGATGTATCCTTTTGCTTCAGGCGATTTATTCGCTTCTGACTCTAACATGCGAATCGTTACTTCATCTGGGACAAGTTGCCCTTGATCCATATAACTCTTTGCAAGCGTTCCAAGTTCAGTTCCGCCTTTTATGTTTGCTCTGAAAATATCGCCTGTCGATAAATGCACGAGTTGATAAGCATGAATGAGTTTAGCACTTTGCGTGCCTTTGCCGGCTCCGGGAGGACCAAAGAGAACGAGGTTCAACATGGAATTATGATTTTAATTGATATATATCTGCTAAGTTTCTTCCAAATCCGTCGTAGTCGAGGCCATATCCAACAACAAACGCTGGTGGAATTTCAAATCCTACATAGTCACATTGAATTTTATGACGTAAAGCTTCAGGTTTAAGCAGGATAGTAGCAAAACGAATACTCGCCGGATTTTTCTTTTTTATTTCTTCAATTAAATAAAGTGCAGTGTCACCGGTGTCAATGATATCTTCCACGATGATGACTTCGCGACCTTGAATATCATTTTCCAACCCCATAATACTTTTTACTTTTCCTGAGCTGGAAGTGCCTTCATAGCTGCTCACACGAATAAAACCGATTTCACATGGCGTTTTAATATTACGAAGTAAATCGGCCATGAAGATGACAGAACCATTTAACACTCCAATCAATAGAGGGTTTTTTCCGCTGTAATCTTTGTCAATAGCAACTCCTAATTCGGCTACCCTCGATTGAATTTTCTCGGCTGAGATGAAGGTTGTAAATATTTTGTCGTGGACTTTAACGTCGGTCATAAGAGCTGCGAAGGTATAAAATTGCAGTGAAGGAAGGGGTTAAAATTTGTCTATATCTTGTGGAGTAGAAGAGTGAGAATTGGTAGCGCACATTACATTGGAAGTGTTTTAATTCAGTGCATTACTGTTTTATAAGCTGTATTTTTGTGGATGAAATTTGGTGTTAAAAAGCGGAAAATTCATTGGCAAACATTTGTATTCGTTTAAAACCGATTAGACAATATTTTCGATGTATTTTTGTCCCCATGAGTTTTAAATGCGCGGGAAAAAATTTTCGTCTGGGAATCTTAGGCGGAGGACAGCTAGGTAGGATGTTGATTCAGGAGGCTATTAACTTGAATATCAGTAGTTCAGTAATGGATCCAGATGCGAATGCACCTTGCCGTAATCTTTGTGATCAATTTGTTAACGCCGATTTCCGCAATGAAGAGGCAGTTTACGCTTTTGGAAAGGAATGTAGTATGATCACCGTCGAAATTGAACATGTAAATACAAAAGCATTGCTTCAGTTGGAGGCAGAAGGGATTGCTGTTTTCCCACAACCTCATTTGTTGCAATTGGTACAAGATAAAGGATTGCAAAAACAATTTTATCATTCAAATGGAATTCCAACAGCTCCGTTTAAATTAGTGGATTCAAAAACTGATTTAGCGAAATCGATAAATGATTTTCCAGTGATGTTGAAGTTGCGAACCGGTGGCTATGATGGGAAAGGCGTGATGAAATTGAAAAGTGCAGATGAGATTCCATCTGTTTTTGATGGATCGTATGTGGTAGAAGAGATGATTGATTTTTCGATGGAAATTGCTGTTATCGTTTCGAGAAATGTGAACGGTCAAATAAGTAATTTTCCTGTGGTGGAGATGGAATTTAATCCAGAAGCAAATCTGGTTGAGTTTTTATGTAGTCCGGCAAGAATTGATAAAGAGAAAGAATTAAAAGCGATAACTATTGCGCGTGATGTAATCGATAAAATGAAATTGGTTGGCGTGTTAGCCGTGGAGATGTTTGTTACTAAAGATGGAAAAATTTTGGTGAATGAAATTGCACCTCGTCCACATAATAGCGGACATCAAAC
>JBJXGU010000092.1:0-3155 GCA_046160245.1 Bacteroidia bacterium | reverse complement strand
ATTGGCATAGTCAAGGCCATACTGTTCATACTCCGGGTGAAATTGAAAAATATATTCTGGTGGTGGCAAATGAGTGAAGCCATACATAAGAACACCAATGGTAACGATGAAGCCAGCCAAGGGGCCGGCAATACCAATATCAAAATGTTGTTGCTTGGATTGCACATGGCTTTTGATGCGGATGATTGCACCGAGTGTGCCAAACATAAACCCCAGTGGTGGTAAAGGAATGTAGTAGGGCAAAGTAGTTTTTACCTTATTGTAGACAGCTGTGAAATAATGACCAAACTCGTGGGCAGTAAGAATTAATAGAAAAGGTATGGAGTAAGACATGCCACTTACAAAATCCTTCCATGAAAAGTCTGGCATAAACACCGACCTTCCGTATGTCCACTCAGCACCAGCAAGGGTGGTAGTAATAAACGTAACAATAAATAAGGAGAGGTGTATTAAAGGTTGCTTGAATTTCTTAATCATGGAAAGAGGGTAAATAGTAAATCAGGATGCTGAACATGAAACGTGTTAATGCCACATTGTTCCGCTCCTTTCAGGTTGGTGAGATTATCGTCTAAGAAAATAGTTTGAGAAGGGTTCAATTTATTCTCGGTGAGTACAAAATCATAAATTTCCGCATCAGGTTTTCTCATTTTCATATGATGTGAATAGTATGCCTTTTCAAAATACGAATCCAATGAAGCATTGCCTGTTACATGATTGACAATACTACTAAAACATTTCAGGTGAATTTCGTTCGTGTTACTCAAAAGAAAAATACGATAGTTGTTTTTTAGGCGTTCTAATAATCGAATGCGCTCGATTGGGATATCCAACAACATGGCATTCCAGCATCTGTCTATTTCAACATCTGATGCAATTTTTCCAAGCATGCCGCATACATGCGTCCTAAAACTGCTATCAGAAATTAAACCTTTTTCGTAGTCATGAAACTCCTGAGATTGAATCATTCTTTGATTGACCTCTTCCTGCGAGATGCCGGCAAGCTTTGCAAACTCATCTACCGTATTTTGGGTAGAAAGATTAATAATCACTCCTCCAAGGTCGAAAATGATGTTTTTTATCTGAGGGTTAATCATGGTATATACTTGGGCCAGCGAGCAAAGAAACCAGAAAATATTCAAAGGTTGCTGATATTGGCCACTAAATAATAATGAACATGAAGGGCTCAATACATTTACTTGGAATCACGAATTCGGAATTGCAAATCGATCTTAAACCTCTAAACTTGCATTCCTTTTAGGGGCCCTTAGTCCCGATAGCTATCGGGACTGGTTTGAGCATCAGACTCAATCAATAGTTGCTTTGATTCATTCCAACTAATGCCTTTTGCTTATATTTTATACAGCCCCACTCGTGATCGATTTTACATTGGATGCACCAGTACAAGTATAGCTGAAAGAATATAAAAACATATTAATGGTCATTATCCAGGGAAACATTTCACGAGTCAAGCCAAAGACTGGAGTTTATTTTTAGCTATAAATTGTGAAACCCTGACGCAAGCTCAAAAAATTGAACGTCATATTAAGAAAATGAAAAGCAGAAAATATTTGGTAAACCTCAAAGCCTTTCCTGAAATGGTAGAAAAACTATTATCCAATACTCATAGCCTGTAATTGTGAAATCGATCTTAAATCTCTAAACTTGCATTCCTTTTAGGGGCCCTTAGCTCAGCTGGTTAGAGCATCAGACTCATAATCTGAGGGTCGCTGGATCGTTCCCAGCAGGGCCCACTTTATTGACTGACTGTCAATTGATTACCCTTGGCATTTTCAGGGGATTGCTCCCTTCCTTTTGAACCCTACCCAGAATTTTTGGGCATTGGTTAGTCAAACTTTATAGCATAAACTTCTTTCAATCACTCTTAATCAGATGGATAACGGCAAGGTTATTAGCCCATATGTCCGAAAAATATATCCGTTAACAAACGATTATAAACGATTATAAACGATTAATAAACGACTATTGGCTCCATTTGATTCTATTGTTGCAACAGCAATTACAAAATGGATTCAATTGAATTAACTCCCCTTAGGCACCGAGATGTTTTTTGCATAGCTATCCGCGGCAGCTTGAATGCCTTGGCTAATTTGATTGTCCGCGATTTTCCAAATCGAAAGTACAGTAAGACGAATAGGTGCTGGTATGTTGAGTATTCTCCTTCTACCCTTGACCTCCTCTTCCAAGCTCTTTCTCAAGTTTGCATGGTTAGAGTGCCTATCCCATTCAAGGCAGAACAAATGACGATTCGGTTATGGACAAAAACAACAACAGCATTGCCGGAGGGATACTCAGAATGTCTTATTCGGATGAGGTATAGCGAAAGTACACGCATTACCTACGAAAATCAGATGCGCCAATTTATGAGATTCATCGAGCCGACCACCATCGACAACCTTACCAAGGACATGATCGATAAATACATGGTTTATTTAGTTGATGAAAGAAAGGTTTCCATTTCCACTCAGAATACCGCCATCAATTCTATTAAGTTTTACTTGGAGCGGGTAAATAAAGGAGATCGAACTTTTTATTACGTAGATCGCCCTTTAAATGACCGATTGTTACCCTCCGTCCTTTCAGAAGAAGAGATGCAAAAACTGTTGGGTGCATCGCAAAACATAAAACACCGATGTATCATGTTCTTGTTGTATTCTGCCGGGTTACGGATAAGTGAACTCTTGGGCTTGAAATGGAAAGATATTGATGAATACCGCATGATCATTTACATACGAGCCGGCAAGGGGGGCAAAGATCGGATCACGCTGCTCTCTAAACTAGCATTGGACTATTTGAAGTACTACTTGGAGTTGTATAAACCAAGGGAATGGTTGTTTGAAAGCCCGAACGGAAGCCAATATTCTGCAAGAAGTGTGAACCAGTTTATCCATCGATATTGCTCGATGGCAGGTATCAAAAAGCATGTAAGCGCACATACACTACGGCATAGTTTTGCTACCCACCTACTGGAAAGAGGTACGGACTTGCGGTATATTCAGACACTTTTAGGGCACGAAAGCAGCAGAACCACAGAAAGGTACACGCATGTGACCAAAAGGGGCTTTGAGAAGTTAATTAGCCCATTGGACATGATTAGCAAAGGGTTTATCTTAGAACCCAATAAGGATATATAGGAG
>JBJXGU010000091.1:0-3014 GCA_046160245.1 Bacteroidia bacterium | reverse complement strand
GTGTACAACCTTGTCCGGACCATAAATATTTTAGGCTTCCAAGGGCTAAAAAAGCACCTAGAGAGGTGTTTTTTGTTTTTTCTGACTATACGAAGCACTATTCAGCAGTATACAAGCAATATTTTTTATCGAATCTATTCTACTCCATGGATCGCTATATTATAATCCAACTTTTGTATATTTGTTTTTGCACGAACTGACGTTATGCGTCATGCTTGGCGACAGTGCTAACTCCAAACTAATTGCAAGTAATTAACTATGCAAACTAAAGATAAACGGGGAAGCTGAAAACCGAATAGAGTAAGCAACAATCAAAAATAAATAATCTATGTTAAATGCAAAACCAATTCTAATCACCTCAATGTTTCTAATTTTATTCGGGAACAAAATTTTTTCACAAACACCAACATTTCAGGCGTTATTACAAAACACTCGCGGAACCGAACTAAACGAAATTCTGAAAGTAGCTGTAGACAATAATGGCAACACATTTTTCTGTGGAAGACACTCAGACACCTTACAACTAGGTTCATTTACTTTATTGCCGGGGCAAGGAGGCGCATATTGGGGTAAAGCGGATGCAACCGGCAATATACTCTGGTTGAAACAAGGCGGTACATCCCAGGCTAGTGGCGACTATGCATCGGGAATAACCGTGGACCAAAATGGAGATGTGTATGTGTGTGGAGCCATTACTGGAAATCTTATCGCTTCATTTAATGGCATCCCTTTGTCAATAATGTATCAAGGATTTGTTTTGAAATATTCTAATAGCGGAAATTTCATTTGGGCAAGTGGTATCGGTTCAAGGGTATTTTCCATTGCAATCGACAATAATAACACTCCGGTAATAAATAAAGGAGATCAAGAAGTTTATAGATTAAATGCAACAACAGGAGCTGAAATTCTAACACCATCAGCTTTTATACAAGGCAATCTTGTAAATTCAGGTTTCCACAACATTGTAGTTGATGGGGGGAATAATATTATCGTTCAAGCAGGAAATAAAATCATTAAATATGATAATAATTTTAACCAGCTATGGAGCACTCCGGTAACAAGTTCGATATTTGAAACATATCTGATAAACCTTGATCAAAATGGAAATGTATATGGATCGTTTTATGCATTATTTGGAACAGTCACGGTTGGTACAGTTGTAAAATCAAATTTTCCCAATGGCTATATTTACAAACTAGATGGATCCACCGGTGCTCCTATGTTTGTTGATTCCGTTTTCATTGCCGGAGCTGTGTCAAAAATCAAGGAAGTAGTTCCAAAAAATGGAAATTATTATCTTTCCGGCGATGGTGCATTTAATACTGCTCATGTTCTAAAAGTTACACCAACTTACACTGTTTTATGGGATAAAACTTTAAGTGATAAAGCACGTCCCAATAATATTCAAATCATTTCTGAGGATTGTTTGTTCATGGGAGGATCTCATACGGCAACGGTAACATTAGATGCATATACATTGACACCACCAAATGGAACTATAAATATTAATAATAGTTTTTTTACTTTTTTATGTAATGGTTCAGTAGGAATTTTAGAAGCAAATGAATCTGTTACCGAAATTCAAATTTTTCCAAATCCGGCACAAAACGAAATTAATTTGAGTGGTTCGGGAAAGTTTGAATCTGTTATGATAATGGATATTGCCGGAAAAATAATTGAAGCAAATGTATCAAACAACATTATTGATGTCAGCAAACTGGAATCAGGAATTTATTTTATATTAGTAAGTAAAGGTAAAGAATACATCTATAGAAAATTTGTTAAAAATTGAAAGCCCCAATAACGACCGTATAATTTGAGAGTGTGGCTTTTGTTGTGACATGGGATTAAAAACATTTTCTCTAATTTAATTCGTGCGAACTTCAAGCGGACGAAGTGCAATCCATAGTAGCACGAACGCATAACATAAGATTAAAAGAAATTTTAAAAAAGGGGGCATTGACGGTTAAACGAACAGTTGTGCATCTATCAAACAGTTGTGGTTATACAAACAGTCGTGCTTCTAATCCCCCTTTTTTAAAACTTCTTTAATCCCTTCTTCGTTAGCGGTCAGCTTAAAAGACCACACATTAACAGATAAATTGAAAAAAAAATAAGACTATGACTAAAACAAATTTAATGATTACAATTTTGCTAACAACTTGTTTGCAAACATTTGGACAGCATCTTGGATTGACTTTTCAGAACGCAGAAAAGCAAGGCATTTCAATAAAGCATTTGGACAGTACTTATACAAGTGCAGTGCACTCCGACACTTCATTAGCAGTTTTTAAAACAGAAAAGGAACAAGAAGCATTGCAACAAGCATATATCAAACTTTTGCAAGACTTTGGTAAATTTCTTTCTGAAAACAACTTCAAATGGGAAAAGCCGACAAGATGCTTTAATAGAATATATTTTAACTCAGACGGGACAATAGATTATTTCTTGTTTAATTTTCTTGGCAAGACTGAAGACAAACCTGCCGAAAATATTGAAAAGGAATTTCAAAGGTTACTTAATGTTTTTATTTCAGACTATAAATTTTCGCTAACTGCTAAAACCAAGTTTGCACAATGCAGTCCGACAACCTATATGCCTCAAAAATGACAAACATCATCACATACTGACTTGGTGAAATGATATACGAAGAAACTAGAAAAGAAAGCCGAACCGCTAACAGCACCTACAAGAAATTGGCGGTTCAGTGGTTAAATGAAGCTTTGTACTTCGTATCAAGTTCAGTGGTGGCAGACAGTTTTCGTCTCCGAAATCGCCAACTTCTTTTAGCTGCAAAACGTCAAACTGTCTAAGAACTCACCTTCTTTTGTTCAATACTTTTAATAACTAGTTTATATTGATCGGATGATGTTTTGTATCTTTAAATATGCAATTTATACAGGGAAATAATAGAAGCCAACACATTCTTTTTCCAGATTCGTTAGATCAATTTGTGGATCAAGAAAACGAAGTACGTATCATCGATCTTTTTGTGGATAGCATTAACATTACCG
>JBJXGU010000090.1:0-6242 GCA_046160245.1 Bacteroidia bacterium | reverse complement strand
TTTTTTCATATAGTTTAAGATGTTTTTTTATAAGATTCCTGCTCTTGGCAAAAATAATACCAAGACTTCAGGATGGGTTATTTATTTGTAGTTTTCTTAGAGTTTATGGTTCAATTTAATTTTCGCAGCTTTTAATAGCTTCAAGCTTCAAGCTTCTAGCTTTTAGCTTCTGTGCTTCTGTCTTCAGGCTTCTACTAGCGAAACCTCGCGATTGGTTTCTGGCTACACAACTCACTGATCAACCAAATCATTATTTCACCAATCTACCAATTCACCAATTTACCAATTCGCCAATTTAAACTCTCCGGATCTGCGCTCCTAATGCGTTCAACCTTTCGTCAATGCGCTCGTATCCTCTGTCAATTTGTTCAATATTGTGAATTACACTTTTTCCTTTTGCGCTCATTGCTGCAATCAACAAGGCTACTCCAGCACGAATATCGGGTGAAGTCATTTGAATTCCTTTCAGAGGATGTTTTCTAGCTAATCCAATCACGGTAGCACGATGTGGATCACATAAAATAATTTGTGCTCCCATATCAATTAATTTATCGACGAAGAACAATCTGCTCTCAAACATTTTTTGATGCACTAAGATGGTTCCGCTCGCTTGAGTCGCTGTAACTAAAATAACACTGAGTAAGTCAGGAGTAAATCCAGGCCAAATCTGATCGGCAATGGTAAGGATGGATCCATCAATAAAGGTATCAATCTCGTACATTTCTTGAGCGGGAATGTAAATATCATCGCCTCTAAATTCCATTTTGATTCCTAATCGTTGGAACGTAGTTGGAATAATTCCGAGATGTGCTAATCCTACATTTTTAATGGTCAGCTCGCTTTGTGTCATTGCTGCTAGTCCGATGAATGAACCTACTTCAATCATATCTGGAAGGATGCGATGACGAGTTCCTGTCAATGATTTAACACCTTCTATGGTGAGTAAATTGGAACCGATCCCCGTAATTTTTGCGCCCATTTGATTGAGCATTTTGCAAAGCTGTTGTAAATAAGGTTCGCAAGCGGCATTGTAAATCGAGGTAATTCCCTCTGCCATTACTGCGGCCATGACAATATTTGCCGTGCCGGTTACCGATGCTTCATCCAATAACATGTACGTTCCTTTCAAATGTTTTGCATCGACACGATAAAAATTTTCGTTACTATCAAAATTGAATTTAGCTCCTAAATTTTGGAATCCGATGAAGTGAGTATCCAATCGACGGCGGCCAATTTTATCGCCGCCCGGACGAGGAATGGCTGCTTTACCATAACGTGCTAACAATGGACCAATAATCATGATAGACCCTCGAAGTCCGGAGCCTAATTTTGCAAACTCCTTTGTCTCGAGGTAATCAAGATCGATATTGCTCGCGTTAAATGAATAGGTATTAGGAGCTAGACGTTCACTTTGAACGCCCATCTTTTTTAATAATTCGATGAGTTTAATTACATCCCTTATTTCAGGAACGTTTTCAATGATGCAAGTTTCAGGAGTGAGTAAAACAGCACAGAGTATTTGTAATGCTTCGTTTTTTGCTCCTTGTGGCTCGATAGTTCCACTCAGCTTTATGCCACCTGTAATTTCAAAACTTCCTCCTGTAGTACTCATTGTTTCTGCAGGTTTATTTTCCGCGACTGTATCCGCCATTGTATGTGGTGCGTTTTTTCTGATTTTTATTGCGTAACGTTCTTCGATCCGCTTCACGTAAATCTATGAAACGTGTGGTTAACTTAATGTCGTCGCGTAAAACAAGTTTTCCACCAGAAAATTCATTCAATTGTTCACGAATCACATCATCTTCTACCGAGTCACGATTCCAAGTTAGATAGCTCATTTTCATAAAATTGGCTATCGTTTCCACCACTTGTTGTTTCTCTGGAGAATCTTCCAGCAAGAGTGCTTCTTTAATCATAGATTCGATAATGGATCCATAATGACGAAGTTTAATATTTTTCTGAGGATAAGTGAGAGGGTCAGGGCGTACATGTGTTAAATCCTGATCAGGCATCGGAAATGGTGAATCGCAATCCAATTTGAAGTCGGAAATGATGAATAGGTGATCCCACAATTTATGTTTGTAGTCGACGAATTCTCGTAGGGTTGGATTCAAAATTGCCATTGCATTTACGATGGTTTTGGCAGCTTTTGTCCGCTCGTCACGATCTTCTAAATTAACGGCTAATTCAACCATTTCTTGAATGGATCGACCATATTCGGCAATAGTAAGATCCGCTCTTTGGGTATTATATTCCATGTTTTACTGGGGAAATTTTATTGTTTCTTCCTCAAAATGAAGGGAAGCTCTTTTATTAAGTTCACAAATTTACAAAAAGCAATTGGTCAAACCTTGTTTTTCTTATTCAATTTTAAGTGTTTGGAGGTCAAGGAAGAATAGCTTTGCTGCTTCTCCTTGAGATGGACTTGTACTTTGTATTGCCTGGGTGGTTACCGAAGCAATATCTCAATGAAACATTCCGACCTATTCTATTTCCTAACTCTCTATCACTCTCAACTTAGCGAATTTTAAAAGCAGTTGCTTTTGTCCTTGCCCTTCGAAGAGGATGGTAGCTTTGTTTTCAGGAACACGTCCTTCTAATGCGATGACTTGTCCTTTTCCAAAACGTTGGTGTTCGACATACACGCCTACCAATATTTTTGAGGGATCATCAGCCTTGAAATCTGAAATAATAGAGGTTGGAGTAGGGGAAGCATGTCCTACTTTTTTAAAACCTTTCGGTATGTCGTTACCGTTAGTTGGTGCCGATGGTTTTGCAGCGGCATTTGATTTACTACTGTATTTACTTTGCGATCCTGAATAGGATTTATTTCCTGTTGCTTTAGATGGGCTACGATGTGTATTTTGATTACCACCACCAAATTGATCCCATCCACCACGTTCATCTACGTCATCAAACAACGCACTGCCTTTTTGGATGGGCATATCAAGACAAGCACTGTCGATTTCATCTAAAAATCGACTCGGTTGACTTGAAATTAAATTTCCCCAACGATAACGAGTTGCTGCCATCGATAAAGTTAGTTTTTGCTCTGCACGGGTAATGGCAACATAAAATAATCTTCTTTCTTCTTCTAATTCAGTTCTGGAATTGATGCTGAGTTGTGACGGAAATAAATTCTCTTCTAAGCCGACTATATGAACATGCTTAAACTCCAATCCTTTTGCACTATGGATCGTCATCAAAGAAACTTTGTTGTCATCACCATCTTTTTCGTTGTCAGCATCGGTGAGCAAAGCAATGTCCTGTAGGTAAAGATCAAGCGTTCTCAACGCTGGGAGTTCCTGTTCTGCAGAAGGTGCTTCAAGTGGGATTTTCCCATCTTCACTAAATTCTTTTATCCCATTCAAAAGAGCTTGCACGTTTTCGTAATGATTTACTCCTTCTGGTGTGCGGTCGTTATAAAGTTCAGTTAATATTCCGCAAGCAGAAGAAATATGACTTGCTAATTCATAAGCACTATGATCGGCTAACATAATTTGCCAACTGCGAACCATCTTTCCAAATTCAAAAACTTTATCACGTATTCCACCATTAATCCCTACCGGAAGTGTATTAATGTTTTGAATCACATTCCAGGTAGTTTCATTATTTAATACAGAATATTCAATGATTCGATCTACGGTCGTTTTACCAATTCCCCGAGTGGGATAATTAATAATTCGTTTCATCGCTTCTTCGTCTTGTGGGTTGATCGCCATACGGAAGTAAGCCAACAAATCTTTAATTTCCTTTCGATTGTAGAAAGAGACTCCACCAAATACACGGTACGGAATATTTTGTTTTCGCAAAGCTTCCTCCATTGATCGGCTTTGCGCATTGGTGCGATAAAGAATTGCAAAATCTTTATTTTGAAGTTGCTTGTTCATCTTATCCTCAAAAATGGAACTCGCTACTTGATATCCTTCTTCGTTATCACTAAGTGCTTTTAAAACCCGAATTTTTTCGCCAGGGTGATTGTCTGTCCAAACGTCTTTCTTCAGTTGATTTTTATTGACTACAATCACTGAGTTCGCAGCTTGCACAATCGTTTTCGTACTTCTATAATTCTGTTCGAGCTTAAAAGTTTTTAGATCTTCATAATCTTTTTCGAAGTTCAAAATATTCTGAATGTTCGCACCACGGAAAGCATAAATACTTTGTGCATCATCACCCACCACGCAAATGTTTTGATGCATAGCCGATAATTTTTTTACGATGATGTACTGAGCAAAGTTGGTGTCCTGAAACTCATCCACCATCACATACTTAAACTTTGTTTGGTATTTGTACAAAACTTCTGGATGTTCGTTGAAGAGTCGCCAAGTATTGAAAAGGATATCATCAAAATCCATAGCGCCCGCTTTGAAACAACGTTTGCTGTACATCTCGAACAACATACCCATCTTTGGTTTGCCTGTCGATTTATCATCACTAGCATAATCCGTGTTGTCTTGATAATCTTTCCAAGTATATAAATTATTTTTTGCTGATGAAATTCGATTTAAAACGGCACTGGGCTTATACGTTTTGTCATCGAGATTTTGTTCTTTCAAAATATCACGGATCAAACTTTTACTATCGTCCGAATCATAAATAGTAAAATTTTTCGGATAATTAATTTTATCGGCTTCAATACGTAGAATACGAGCAAATACTGAGTGAAAAGTTCCCATCCATAAATTCTTGGCTTCGTC
This sequence comes from Bacteroidia bacterium, assembly GCA_046160245.1. GTDB lineage: Bacteria > Bacteroidota > Bacteroidia > AKYH767-A > OLB10 > JAJTFW01. Next base: position 1,545 of record JBJXGU010000090.1, on the reverse strand, counting down.
TCCTACTACTTTCTGAATTCGCTCTTTCATTTCACGAGCGGCTTTGTTGGTAAAGGTGAGCGAAAGTATATTGAATGGATCACAACCTTTTTCGATAAGATGGGCAATACGATATGTTAAAACACGCGTTTTCCCTGATCCCGCTCCTGCAATAATCATTACAGGTCCTTCGGTTTGTTTTACAGCTTCACGTTGCGATTCGTTTAATTGGTCAAGGTAATTGGACATGCTACAAAAGTAATGCATTTCATCGGGACGAAAAATCTAATTTTTCAGTCGTTTGTAAACGTTTATATTGTCTAGTTAAATAATTTGACATCTAATTGCTTAGATGTCAAAGATTAAACATTATTCTAAATCATCTCGGATTTTTATAGAGATTTCTATTTCTAAAATATTAATGTTGTGTAGCTAGTATAGTAAATTTTCAACTCCAATGTTTTGGTCTTTTAAGGATATATTTGTTCGGTAGTTCAATTTCATCGGGCAAAAGGGAATTGATAAATTTTTCTTCGTGGTTTTCAAGTTTGATAACATTTGAAGCTTTGTTTTTTAAATCATATGAAAATCTATTTGGTGGAAAGTAAATCAGAATTTTATGCTGGGGTTTATATTCATTAATAAAATTAATCGGTGGAATTAAATCGCTATCTGCTGAAATAAGTATACTGATATCACATCTATTTAGCACAACATCTCTTATCATGCTAGTTGCTATGTGAACATCTGTTTCTTTTTCCTCATAAGTTTCGAAAGGCTTGCCGCAAACAGAGTGAATAGAGGATTTTTTGATGAATTTCCCTAGGTGCAAATTGAAATTCAATTTATTTGCTGAGAAAAATAAATCTTGTCGTTCTAATTTTCCTTTATTGTTATTCGGAATAGAGGAAAAGTAATTGACTTCTATTAATTCTTGATGTTCACGAATAAATTGCGAACAGAATTTTATGATGTCAAGCCAATAATATTTTCTCCATTTTTTAGATTTTAACCCAAAGTAGAAATTGAAACCATCGACGTAAAAAATTACTTTTTGTTTATTGTTCATTTACAAATTTTAGTTTTAAAAAAGAAAGCCCTCTGCAATTGAGGGCTCAACATAAGAATTTCTCATCCTATGGGGGTACTGAGGATTGACCTCAGTGCAAATATACGGTAAAATGAAATAAATGTTTTGTATTAATTTTTATTTGCCTTTTGAATTCATTTTACTAGGTACTAAATTGAAATTTTGAAGTATGTAAATAATTGATAATTAAGTTATTGTAATTTAATGGCAGACGTATTAGGTATTCAATACTCAAAAACATTACGGATTGGTTAGATCCAAACTCTTCGAAGTAGTGTTAAACAAAATCGGTGTCTTGCTCCATGTTTCAATGGAGTTTCTGTGTTTTACCACCACATAAAATGAATTGTTTAATGCAGCAATGGGGAATTGTAAATTAGCAATTCCGTTGGTTAAAACTACATCTATGTCCGTGTAAATGGTGTTGTAAGGACTCGTTGGACTCGCTAAAGAAACCGTGATGGTATCGGTTACCG
>JBJXGU010000089.1:0-2992 GCA_046160245.1 Bacteroidia bacterium | reverse complement strand
CCACTGGTGAACCTGTTTTTACGTAAAATTTTTGCCAACTCTTGTAAAGGCAAAATATATTCTTTCATATCGCCCTCGCCTGTTTCAATAACTTCTTGTGCTTCCTCATACGAGAATCGACGTTGCGAATGAATGACAGTGCGACCAAACCATTCATCCAAAACTTTAGCATCCTTGTCAATTTCAAATACGGCCGAGAAACATAATTTATCTTCACCAGGTCGTAACGAGCAAACGTTATTACTCAACTTTTCGGGAAGCATGGGAATCACACGATCCACTAAATAAATGGAAGTAGCGCGATCGTAGGCTTCCTCTTCTAAAGATGAATTAGGGGTTACATAATGTGAAACATCGGCGATATGAATTCCCACTTCTAAGTTTCCATTCTTCAATGTTTGAACAGAAAGTGCATCGTCAAAATCTTTTGCATCCACCGGATCGATGGTAAATGTGGGTACCTTTCTAAAATCGCGACGTTTCTTTATTTCCGCAGCAGAAATCTTAAATGGAATTTTCTCTGCTTCCGCTTCTACGGCTGCAGGAAATTCGAGGGGGAAACCGTACTCTACGAGAATAGCATCCATCTCCACATTATTTTCGCCCGGGGCACCCAATACACGAACAATTTCTCCTTGAGGATTCTTGGCATCTTCAGGCCATTCGGTAATACGTGCTACGGCTTTCTCTCCGTGCACAGCACCGTTCAATGCATTCAATGGAATAAAAATCTCGACGCTGTTTTTTGCAGAATCTCCAGAAAGAAATGCAAACTTTCCGGACACTTGCACGGTCCCCACAAACTCCATTCGGGCACGTTCTAACACTTCCATCACTTCTCCTTCCTGGCGCTTGCCGGGACGGGTCGCAAACAAATTTATTTTTACCAAATCGCCTTTCATTGCGTTCTTGGTGTTGTTACGATCTACTACTACATCTTCTTCGAACTCATCACACTTCACATAGGCATTACCGTTAGATACGATATCGATGCGTCCCTCTGCAAAATGCGACTGAGGCCAAAGCTTATACTTATAACGATCTACTTCCTGCAACACTTGATCTTGTGCCATTCCTTCTAAAACTGCTATGCATACCGCCTTCAATTGAGCAGCATCCAGCAACTCCAGTAATTCCTTAGATTCCTCATACAAAGGTTCTTGTTGCAACTTGCGGATGGCCTGTTTATAATTGAGTGCTTTATAAGGGTACTCTTTAAAAACGGTTAACAAAAGCCTTTTCAATAGTGTGCCATGATCGGGAGATTCTTTCTTCTTCGCCATAATGGCACGAAGGTAAGTCGTAAATAAAGCAAAATCGATTGCTGTATTGTAAAGTAATTGACAACAAAAATGCTTAATTGTTACTTTCTTGTTTTTTAAAAGAAGCCATTACCCTTTCACTATAAAAACAGCTTCTCCTAATTGCCCGTTAACCGGCGGATTGAATTTAGTAACAGAAACAGTGCATGTTGATACATTCGCAAACTGCAACTTCAATCTCTTCAATATTCGGGCTGCTACATGTTCTATTAACGCACTTGGAATTGCCATTTCTTCGCGAACAATGTTGTGTACAAGCACATAATCCACTGCATCATTCAACTGATCGGAAATCATCGCCGCTGCAAAGTCTGCTTCAAAACTCACATCTACAGAAAAACGACCCCCAATCTTTGATTCTTGAAGTAAACAGCCATGATAAGCATGAACTATAATTTTACGAATATGAAGAGATTGCATATTGCGAAATTAGAAAGAAGAAAAACATAAAGGTTGTATAATTATAACATCAGAAGCACTTAAAAGACTATATTTATATAAAATGATGCTTTTTTGTATCAAAACGACCTCTTTTGTGTTGCTTTTTAACCCATCCTTGCCTTTTCCATTGAATAATCCAAATTAATGTTATCCATAATCCATTGTTTATATCCTACCACTTGATTAAATCTACAAATACAAATTTCAATTACATTTGCTGCATAAAATTTAGAACTACCCTCATGAAAAAATTTCTATTAATTCCATTGTTGATTCTATTCTACAATGTCTCGAATGCTCAAGTTGTCTTCTTAGAGACATTTGACAATATTGCAGGTGATAATACCGGTGGACCTGGAACCTATTCCTTTCCTACTGGCTGGTTTCTACGAAATGTAGATAACAGCACTCCTAACGCTGCAGTATCCTACGTTACGGATTCTTGGACTCGTCGCGAAGACTTCGCCAATAACGTTGCTGACTCTTGCGCATTTAGTACTTCTTGGTATACTCCAGCTGGAATATCGAATGACTGGATGTGGACTCCAGCAATTACTTCATTACCGGCTAACAGTGAACTTACTTGGAATGCAGTAACCTATGATGCTGCATATCCTGATGGTTATGAAGTTCGAATCATGACAGCTGGCCCGCCTACTGGTGGAGCAGGAGTAATCGGAAATCAAATTACTGGTTCAACCGTTTTATTCTCTGTTGTAGCTGAAAATACAACATGGACATCTCATTCAGTATCACTTAGTTCATATGCTGGCCAAACAGTTTATATTGGATTCCGCAATAACTCAAATGATAAATTTATTTTATTAATTGATGATGTTAAAGTAGAAGCGCTAACATCCTTTGATGCAAGTATGGCTTCTGTTCCTTCTTTTTCAGAATACACCATTATTCCTGAAAGCCAACAACCTTCGTTTACATTATCAGCTGAAGTTGATAATAATGGATCATCTCCAGTAACCGGCGTTGTTCTTAATGGTGAGGTTTTCAATAGCAGTTTAAACTCGGTATTTAATTCTAATAGTCCTGCTTTAGCTACGTTAGCAAGTGGAGCAACATCTATTTTAACTACTGCCAACCCATGGGCTCCTACAGCACCAGATGTCTACAATGTATTCTATAGCGTATCGATTAATGAATCGGATGCCAATCCAGCTAACGACACAATTTCTGGTCAAACTATTACCATTAGTGATACAACGATGGCAAGA
>JBJXGU010000088.1:0-5221 GCA_046160245.1 Bacteroidia bacterium | reverse complement strand
CCTCGTCATTCCCGATAAAAGTTTATCAATTTCCGATGGCGCCATCGTTTGTTGGAAAGGGGAAAAGATGAAAACCTGGAACGAGAAGCTCATCATGGCGGCTTACAAATTTGACTTTCCAGTGCATAAACCCTATTACGAATTAAGTCCATCTCAAAAAGAAGTGCTCTGGAAAGGAAACACATTTTTTAAAGGGCTGGATCACTTTTTAAAACGTTGGAAGAGCAAACCTTCAAAATTCAGTATCGTGTCATGTTATCACGCTTTCGTGGGAAAACCTTGTGCCCAGAATGCTTAGGGACTCGACTCAGAGCCGATGCCAATTTCATAAAGATTACAGGTCGGTCGGTTACCGATATCGTTTTAATGCCCGTGAAGGAAAGTTTAGCTTTCTTTAAAACCATTCAACTCAACGAAACGGATGCAGCCGTTGCGAAGAGAATTTTAACAGAGATTTTAAGTCGATTACAGTTTCTGGATGATGTAGGCTTGGGTTATCTTACCTTAAATCGTTTGAGTAATTCGCTCAGTGGAGGAGAATCGCAGCGTATCAATTTAGCTACCTCACTGGGAAGCACCTTGGTGGGTTCCATGTATATTTTAGATGAGCCCAGCATTGGATTACATCCTCGCGATACCCAACGTCTCATCACCGTTTTAAAAGCTTTGCAAGAAGTAGGGAATACGGTCATCATTGTAGAGCACGACGAAGAAATTATGCGTGCTGCCGATCAACTCATCGACATTGGTCCCATGGCGGGTACACATGGCGGGGAGATGGTATTTCAGGGAACATTTGCAGAGTTGCTAAAAGATAAGGAGAGTTTAACAGCACAGTATCTAAATAAGCAGGAAGAGATTGAAGTTCCTGCACAACGTCGACGTTGGAAAAAATACATCGAGATAAAAGGAGCTCGTGAGAATAACCTACAAAATGTGAATGTGAAGTTTCCCATGGGCATCATGACGGTGGTGACCGGTGTGAGTGGTTCGGGAAAAACATCCTTGGTAAAGAAAATTTTGTATCCTGCCATCAAGAAATTAATGGGTGGTTACAATGAAAGCACGGGCAACTTCGATCATTTATTAGGAGACTATGGCGACATTTTAGGTGCTGAGATGATCGATCAAAATCCGATTGGTAAATCATCAAGATCGAATCCAGTAACCTACATTAAAGCTTATGATGAAATCAGAACGCTTTATTCCGATTTGCCTTTAGCCAGAACACGCGGATTAAAGCCTTCCCATTTTTCATTCAACGTGGAGGGCGGCCGATGTGAAGTTTGTCAGGGCGAGGGAATGATTACCGTAGAGATGCAATTCATGGCCAACATTCATCTCAAATGTGAACATTGCAAAGGCAAAAGATTTAAATCAGAGATCTTGGAAATTGAGTATCGTGGCAACAACATTTTCGATATTCTCAATCTAACGGTGGATGAGACATTGGAATTTTTTGCGGATTACCAAGGACCGAGCAAGTACAAAAGTTTACATCAAAAAATAAGCAATACGATTCAACCGCTCGCGGATGTTGGATTAGGATATATTCGCCTCGGACAAAGTTCTTCCACATTAAGTGGAGGAGAAGCACAGCGTATCAAATTAGCCAGTTTCTTAGGTAAAGGGAATTTTGCTACCAATACACTTTTCATTTTTGATGAACCCACCACCGGTTTGCATTTTCACGATATCCGCAAAATATTAGCTGCCTTCAATGCACTCGTAAAAAAAGGAAATACACTCATCGTCATCGAACATAATTTAGAAGTCATCAAATGCGCCGATTGGATCATCGATATGGGTCCAGAAGGAGGAAACCAAGGCGGAGAAATCATCTTCCAAGGCCTTCCCGAAGATTTGATCAAAGAAAAAAGATCCATAACTTCGAAGTTTTTAAAAGAGAAGTTGGGATAGGCGTAGGAAAAAAAGAGCGGAGTTAGCTTGCCCTGCTGCCGCCTGAAGGGTGTTCTGCATGGGAGAGAGGAGTCGGGGAACATAGCAGTTGGAATACAATTTCCTCACCGATACTATAAATTTAATTAAGAAGGATGAGTTTGTTAATATAAGAAGCAAATCACTACATTTGAAATTCACACTTTTATTCCTTTCTTAAATGAAAACAATTCGAAAGATTCTACTTTTAATATTATTTGTTGGACTACTACCTACATTTAATAGCCAAGCTCTGTCCACAACTTACAATGTAGATAAATTGGAGTTAGTGGTTTATATCTGCAAAGGGCCGGCTTCTAAACGATATCATGAAACGCCAAACTGCCAAGGATTGCGAAGTTGTTCTACCAAAATTTACGAAGTCACTATTTCAGATGCTAAAAATATTGGTAGAACAGCTTGTGGGTATTGTTATTAGATTAATTTAACATTTTTAAAGCAAAAAGTAGCCATTTACTTGTTAAATTGAAAAAATTGCTATTTTTGATTAAACTTATAAAACTTATATCATGAAAAAACTTTTAGTGTTCTTCTCAATTATTGTTCTCCTTTCCTCTTGTGCGAAGGATGGCGACCCAGGTGCTCAAGGCCCCACTGGTAATGCAAATGTAAAAAGTAAGACCTTTACTATCACTCCTGGTCAGTGGCAGTCGTCAGGTACAGCTGGAACAGATTATTATAAATTTATTGATTTAGCTTTCTCTGAAATTACTCAAAGTGTCATTGATAATGGAGCTGTACTAGTTTATTTGAAAGCATCTAATGGTAGTATTGGACAAATTCCTGTTAATTTGCCTATTTCAGGAAATTCTATAAATTTTCTTCCTTCAGCAGTAGTTGGTACTGCAACTGTCGAGCTTTTTCTAGGCGACTATCAGGTTCCTAATATTTCTATTAATTATGAGTTCAAAGTTGTTGCTATTGATGGTACGGCAAGAATAACACATCCGGAAATTGATTGGAATGATCCATTTTCAATTTCTAGTGGGTTGCAAATTTCTATGTAATTTTCGGAAGCAATAGTAAAACACCATTATGTTAGTTCTCTATTCATGATGGTGTTTTTATTTTGACCTGATACGTTAGTTGTTTGTTATTATTAGTAGCTTACTATTTTAAATTCAAATTATCTATATAGCTCAATATGACTAAAGATTTAAAGAGTTTTAAATCAAGATTTTTTTTCTGTTTAATGAGCTCCATGTTATTATATGGCTGTAAAAGCTATGTTCAAGTTTTTGATACCACGGGCATAGGTTTAAGTATAGAAGATAAATTATATGTTTGGGAAACCGATTCAATTAAAATTACTTACAACTTTTGGGAGAAAAAGGGTTTGATGACTTTTGCAATATTTAATAAAAGCAGCATTCCACTATATATTGATTGGAAGAAGTCCTCATACATTGACAATTCGGTTAAACTGAATTATTGGAGTGATGAGATAAAAAGTAAATCTTCTAGTTCATTTGGGAGTTATTATTACAAAGGACCATTAATTAGACCAGGTTTTACTTTGAGTGAAACTTCTGGAATAACTTCAGCTATTATTTCAAAGGAAGAACGCATATCATTTATTCCACCAAAGGCACAAGATTTCCGGGCTCAATTCTATATATTACCTGTTAAACATTATGCATTGGGAGTAGGTGTAGATTATATGGATGTTGCTAGAAATGATGATACATTATTAGTAACAAGGGTTTACAAGAAGGATTTTACTAAAGAAAAATCACCTATAATATTTCGAAATTTTTTAACCTATTCTTACACTGAAGATTTTAAAGTTGAATATTATATAGATAATGAGTTTTTTGTAAATCGAATCGTTGAAATGGACAAAAATCATTTCCAGTATGTTCTTCAAAAAAACTCAAAGAAAGAATTTTTTAATTTGGCAGAGAAAAATGGTTTTGATTTAGTATGTTTTCCTTATAAAAAGGCTACTTCGTTTTACATTAACATTCCAATGGATTATTCTATTGAGCAAATGACTAAAAGCAACAAATAAGTTTTTAATTGTAAAAGCGAATAGTCCATTCAAGTTAAAACAATATTATAAATCAATAACAAGATGTGTACTGTATCTTCCAATATAAAATTCTGTTCTTGTATTGGTGATGTTTATAATCTAAAACATAGATGGATTTTATTTCGATTTTGCGGAGGGAAAGAAGAAATTATTGTGGGGATGCCGATGTTTTCAACGGATATGATAGATGATAATTTTGAAGTGAATAAAGTTACTATTGAAAATCGATTGAATGAACCAGATGCTTTTGATTTGCCAATGAATTTTATTGAAAAGGATAAATTATCTGTCCAACTTTTTTGCAAAGAAAGTAAAGAAGGTTATGATTTTGAATATAATTATGAATACTTAAATGGAGTTTGGATTTACACAGAAAATTATTGTTTCGAATATAGAAATACTTTCGACGAAGTAAATGCAGGAAAAATTAAAACACCATTCATGAAATTGTGATTATAATCTCTCGCTGCAAATCTTTTGTGCACTCTTGTGTCCTCTAGTTTCTCTAGTGATAAAAAAAATCACCAAATGGAGAAAATTATTAATTTACGATAATCTACATGAAGCTTGAAGCTTGCAGCCATTTTTCCATCCGAAGTTAAAATTTTAGTTGCCCAAAAATCTTCTAACCACTAACCACTAACCCTTCAATATTTCACTTTGTTTCAATTGCAGGGCGAAGCATCCAACCTCTCCCCATAAACTAAATGCTTAACGAGTAAACTCGCCATCCACGGACCCATCATTACCCCTTTAGATCCTAAGCCATTAAAAATATAAAGCAAGGGTTGATCTTTATGTTGTGAAAGCAGAGGTCTTCGATCAATAGTGCTGGGACGAATGGATGCAAAATGCCCACTGATGCGATAGGAGGGAGAGATGATTTTTTCGAGAGCGGCAATTAGTTTTTCTTTTCCTTCTTGCGTAGGGATTTCATCGATCGTATTGAAATCATATGTAGCACCGCAGATGTATTGATATCCACCCAATGGAATAACTTTTACATGCCCGTGAAGAATACAATCTTTCGGTAGCCCATCCGATTCTATTTGCAGTAATTCTCCCTTACAAGGCTTAAATGGAAGATGTTTGAACAAGGGATGTGTAATTGCATTCACCCCGCTGCAATCAATAATTTTGGCGGCTTTGTATTCTCCCCAAATAATATGCTCTTCACCGAATTCTACTTCTTCGTATTTTAAAATGCCTTTGTGAAATGAATTGTTTCCT
>JBJXGU010000087.1:0-4663 GCA_046160245.1 Bacteroidia bacterium | reverse complement strand
AGAGCTCAACAGTGGGTTAAGCTCATACAGTTTGTTTATGAGGTATGTTATTGCTGTTGTCCAATACCATTTGTTTTTGCTAGTAATGGAAGCTGGTTCGTTTTCATCGGTTATTTCGAAATTCAGTCCGAGTTCATCAAGTTCCGAAATCGTTCTAACGTAATGTCTATTGACTATCCAATAGCCTACTTGAGCCTTAAACTCAAGCTTATTCCTTACATGAGCAGGTATCTCATTGAGAAAAGAACGGAAGTCTTGCTCCTTAAGAAAGAGTTTTATTGCCCATGCCCCTGAATGATATTCTTCTTTTTCGAGAATTTCATCTGCTATTTTTTCTGCCTTGGCCGTCTCACCGAGAACCAAATATGCTAATCCTGCATTCGCCTTAAATTTTAAATTATCTGGGCAGTAGTTGTATGCTTTTATAAATAGCTCGGCAGCCTTTTTTTCTATATCACCTAAGTGAAGCTCGTTCAAACATACTGCTTTGAGATAAATGATTTTACCCTTTAATGTTTCTACAACAGAGATTCCTTTTTCAGAGATTCTCGCTTCTAATCTCTCCAGAATGTCAAGTGCTGTTTTAGGTTTGAACTTTTCGATATTACACGTTACTTCATCCAGTCGTCTGGACCATTCTTCTATTAATTCAGTAGGTCCCTCTTTCTTTAAGTCGGTGATAGCTGAAGCAACAGCATAAAGCTGGGCAGAAATATTGAAAATTTCCTCTTTGTAATTGTTCTCTATGTTAAGCTCAACGAGTTTGGTGGATTTCTTTACGTTTTCAGAGAATATTTCTAGAAACATGCTCATTTCCTCTTCCTTTGGAGCTTCAACTCTTGTATCACTTTGAATGGCCTGGTTTAAATCATCCGCTTTAGGATTTCTGGATAACCTGAACTTTAATAACTCGGTTAAAATTATCTGCGAGTCGCAGAAATGTGTTTTTCCAGATTTCGTAGGATTCCCGAATTTCCTTATGTAGGCTTCAGTCGAGGCATTAATCACGTCATGAAGTTCCTTTTCATAATCGTTGTAATCCGATTTGGTGAAATAATCAATTCCCTGGCTGCCTAACCATTTGATGATGTCAATGGCCAACTTAGTTGCTAAAGATTCGAGTATAGGCATTAATTTATTTGTTATTTTTTGTATGATTCATAAAGGTAGTTAGTGCAAAAACAAATATACAGAAATTGGATTATGATATGGCGATCCATGGAGTAGTATAGGCCCGAGAAAAATAATACATGTATTCTGCCGGATTGCATTTCGCATAGTTAGAACAAACAAAAAACACCTCTCTAGGTGTTTTTTTAAGAGCGAAAACTACCGAATACCTAATCCACGGTTAAAGTTGTAGACAAGCTAGGAACATTACTCACTTACATTTACAAAGAACAAAAGGATAAATGCGTGAATGCAACTCAAATAATAATGTGATATTAGACAGTGAATTGGCTTTATCAGCATTTTTTTACGTAGGTTGTTATAGAGCATAGTAGAATACTTTAAAAAGTTCCACTCTATACTGAGCTTTTCCAAAGCACAAAAGGCAGACTATAATTATTTTAAAAAAAGTGGGTTGTGCAACGACTACTGCTGTTAGGCGTATGTGCTTCTTACTCCATTGTCATATTCTGTTTTTAGATACAAGTCTTCTGTAATGTTCGCCAAGTGCTGTTAATTTACAAGTTTTACTTTCCATGGCTGCATTCCACATGTGTGTCACGCCCATTGGAACTAATAGGTTCAACCTGTTGTATTTTTGAAGCAATGCAAAGATTCTATTGTTTTCAATTATAGGAGGTGGCATTCCTTCATCTCTGCCTTTCATTTCGGGTTCATAAGTCGGGTCGAGATTATATTCAAAACCTGGAACAGGAAAAAATTCAATTATTCTTTGGAGGTCTTCCAATGGAATTGCTGGTGCAACTCTTCTTAATGAAACGAATTGTTTAACATTTGTCTTAAAGACAGGTCTTTGTTCCCAGCCACCAAGTGATTGATCGATATGAGCATAAATACTACCCGGAGTTATATCACCAGTTAAATTTGCAGCACTACCACTAAGTGCATCAACAAATAAATTTGTAAAAACACCACTTCCATCTTCTTCTGAAGCATATTGTTCTTTAGTGGAAGCAGTCAGAACAGTTAATCCATCAGATAAAGTCGCTAGTTGTTCCCCAACTGGAGAAGAACCTGCAATACCAGAATGGCAGCTATCTAAGATTATTATTTTGTTTGTTGCTGGTGATTTATTTGCCAAAATTAATATCTCAGATAATGAGACACCTTCATCTCCACGTCTTGAATTTGAAGCAAGGAGGTAACCTCCTGTATCTTCTATATGTCCATGACCTGCAAAATAAAAGAGAGCTATTTCTGCTTCTGTCTTAAAAAGTTTTTCTATATCATCTTTTAGTTCTGCTCGGTCTATACAGTCATGTTCACTTGATGCAGTTAATAATTTGCAATCAAAATTTACTGACCCACCGTCATTACGTTCCAACATTGTTTTTACGTTATAAGCATCATTTACGCATCCAAACAAAGGTGAGCCATGCTCATAGTAATTAATTCCAACAATTAGTGCGATTTTCATTTTATTTATTTTTACCTTCTTTCATAACTTGGTCAATTGCATTTGCAATTCCGTCCCACTTCCAATCAATTGTTCTATTCCTTTGCAAGCCAGTTGGCAAACTTGTCGTTTCGCCAGCACCATCAACGTAAACCCCAAACACAGGCACATCTTGGCTTTTTGCAAATGCGATTTCCTTAACTACACCTGTAGCAGTCGAAGTCTTTTTGCCAACAAGAACAATTAGAAAATTGCACTTGTTTATTTTCTCCTCTATTAGTGCTTCCCACTCCTTTTGTGGTAATGCTGTTTTTGAAGACCAGTCTTCAATATTGAATGGTGTTCTTGAATTTTTTGCTTGACCTGCAAAATAGAGTTTTTCGCCACTATTGTTGTCAAAGTCAAAACTGATAAATGCTCGTGGATTTGTCATAATTTATAATTGTTTAATGAATTTTTCTAAGTTGTCCCAACTCCATAAAATCACTCTTTTACCTTGTAACTCTGAAGGAATTGCTCCTTTGTCATTTTTCTTTATGTGCATCCCGATTATTTTTACTCCTTCTTCTATTGAACATTTCATTTCCCATCTTGCACCACCAGCTTTGTGAGTATTTTTACTTAACAAAGCGATTACTCCATCACATCGTTTAATTTTTGTTCTGCATCTATCTTTCCACTCGTTTTGGTTCCATTCTTTTTTCACCGACATATCAATAAAGTCAAACGGGGAGTGTTTTTTTCTTGCTTGGTCAACCAAGTAATTACGATATTCAATGTCCTCAATTGCAAAACTTATAAACACTCTTTTTCGTGTTTCTTTTTTCTTTTCGTCCGTTCCAAAAAGCCAGTCTAATAGTCCCATTTATTTCTATTCCTCATTTTTGTCATCTCCTATATATCTGTCAAGGAAGCGATGCATGAAATGTCGAATGTCTTTGCTGAACATATACATCTCATCAGACTTACCATAAAATTCTCTCATCATTGGATGTCCAATCATTTCAAACGTTCTTTCGAAGCTTTGTATTAGTTTCCGTTTTTCTACTTTTGATTTTGTTGATTTTAAGCCTCTGTAGGTTTCAAGCCCAATTTCATAAATCCATGGGAAGTCGTCTTTGAAAAAACTTATCATCATTAAAAATCCAAGATTTTGGTCTTCTTTTTCCATTCCCATATGTATCATTTCATCAAAAATCATCGGATGAAATTTTCTACGTCCTCTTCTGAATTCTGGGTCAAGTCGGTTGATTTTTGATGACAATTCTTCCATCATCATTGAAAATTCTTTATAGAGTTTAGAGGATGGAAAACTTTTGTCTGCAGATGTAACAGCAAGTCGTAAGTCGGAAATAGCTTCAACTATGTCCGCTAGTGAACGTTCTTCGGGATTGCCACTTTCTTTAAGCATTTTCAAATCAAGCGAAACAGAAATTGGGTTGTCCGTTTCGTTCTTTCCAGCTTCAAGCGATTTTACTTGTGCAATTATTTCAAGTTTGGCAGCGTCTACACTATCAAGATTATGCAAGTCAAATTGAATAATTCTTGTTGCTGCAACGTCAAACGGAATTAACTCCCCCTTTTTGATTAATTGAACAAGAGGTTTTCGAATTGCATGTCTTAATGCTAACTCGTAAAATACGTTTGGATTACGTTCGGTAAGGTCTGCAATTACAAGGGGCGCGTCAACAATATATTGAAGTATTTGATGTGTAATAATTCCAGGTTCGGAAATTTTGTCAGCACGAACAACTTCATAGCCTAATTGCTCTACAGCACCTGTTATAATGTGCTTTAAAACTTGGTCAGAACGTTTTCTTGTTTCGGAGTCATCTTCGCCTATCGGAGAAATCACGAAACATACTTTCTTTTCTTCTTTACTTGTCATATTGTTTCTTTCTATTTGTAATGTAATTTATGAACGGTCGTCATAGCATTACGCCTAACGTCAGTTCGTGCAAAAACAAATATACAAAATTTGGATTATGATACAGCGATCCATGGAGTAGTACAGTTTCGAGAAAAAATATTGCTTGTATACTGCTGAATAGTGCTTCGTATAGTCAGAAAAAACAA
>JBJXGU010000086.1:0-34771 GCA_046160245.1 Bacteroidia bacterium | reverse complement strand
CCATGAAATTGAATTCAAATTTGTTACTCAAAATTGCATCGCTGGGAGTTACAGGATTAATAATCCTTTTGCTCTTTAGCTCTTGCAATAAGTATGCTTTGTACCAAACAAATGCTACCAAAACGTCGAAAGGATCTGCTACTGAAATTTCAGAAAAAGTTTTATCATCTGGCGATAAGATATCACTCAGTGTTTGGGGTCATGATGAATTGAGCGTCGGTTCTGTTCATAGCGTTTATAGCATTCCCGAAGAAGCAGGAAAGTGGTTACAGATTGATGAAAATGGGGATGCGAATTTACCTCAAATTGGAAAAGTAAAATTAGAAGGCTTAACCTTGATAAAAGCAGAGGAAAAATTGGTGACATTGTATAGTCAATTTATTCAAAAGCCAATTTTGAATTTGCGTTTGTTAAGTAATCAAGTAACAGTTCTCGGAGAAGTACAAAGTCCAGGAAATTATGTTTTCCATACTGATCAAGTTCGTTTGGTGGATATGATTGGTAAAGCAAATGGATTTACAGATTATGCAAAAACAACCGACATTAAAATTATTCGTGGGATTGAAACGATAAGAGTGGATCTCACTAAAGCAGCTAGTAACGAAGTGATGGTAACATCACGCGATGTAATTTATGTAGGTCCAGGAAGAAATAAATCATTTGATCGCATCGCTTCAAAGTTGATTCCATTAGCGAGTTTACTCACAGCATTAGCTCTAGTATATAACGTATCCGTAAGTAAATAATATGCGAACACCTGGTTCTCTTCAATCGATGTTGTACCCTCTACAAAAAAGATGGTATCTCATTGTTATTTGCATTCTGCTGTCGGGAATTGCGGCTACCCGTTACCTTTATATGGCTACTTCGCAGTATCAGGCTTCAGCTACACTTCGTATAGAAGATGCGCAAGATGGAATGTCGGGTAGTAATTTGTATCGTGACTTTGATGTTTTTAAATCTAACCCGAAAGTGCAAACGGAAGTGGAGGTTTTAAAATCTCGTTCGTTATTCGAGAAAGCTTTGGATCGTTTAGATTTCCATGTAGAATATTATCGTCAAGGTGAATTGAAACAAGAGGAAGTTTATCATACTGCCCCATTCCTGGTAGATTATTCAATTACAGATAGCAGTTTTAATACGTTGAATTGTAATTTGAAATTTTTAGATGGAAATAATTTTTTAATCAGTTATGAGCGCCTAGGTAAAACGCTCGAGAAACAAGGGGTATTCGGAACTCAAATTTGTGATCGAGGTGTTTGTATTACCGTGAAAAAAGATGAACAACAGTTACGCTATCATCCACAGTTAAAAAATGAAAATTGGTCGTTTATTGTTTATTCAAGAGATGCATTAACATCAAAGTTAATGAATGCCCAATATCTTGTTAAGGCAGCTGATAAAGAAGTAAATATTGTAAAGCTATATTATACGCATGCGATTCCTGAGAAAGCTTCGAAAATGGTGAATGCTATTTCAACTGCATATATTGATCAAGGGATTGAAGATAAGAAAAGCTTAGCAAGCAGTACAGTGGATTTCATTAATCAACAAATTGCCATTGTTGGTAAGGAATTAGATGATGCTCGTGATGCCATCAAAACCTATCGAATAAAGAACCAGATTGTCAATATTTCACAGGAAACCGACGCAACTTATAGAACCTTAGGGGAGCTTACTTTACAAAAGGTAGATGTGAGTATGCAGTTGAATGTGTTGGAGAATATGAGTGACTACCTGCGAAAAAATCGTGAAGTAAAATTCTCCGGTCCTGAATATGGGACTGTCATTGATCAACTTTTTACGGAAAGCGTTGCTAAGCATAATGCGAAGATCCGTGAGCGGGAAGAATTACTAAAGAAGTACACTACAGAAAATGATCGAGTAAAAAATATTGATGCTGAGATTGCACAACAAAAAGCATATTTAATAGAAAGTGTTAATAATACACGTCGCAAATTGTTGTCGAAAGAAGATGATCTTTATGCAGCCATCGACGATCAACAGGCCTCTTTTATTGGGATGCCCGAAAAGGAAAGTACTTTGCAAGAGCTGAACAGAAATTATTTTTTGTTTGAAAAAGTGTATAATTTTTTAATTGAAAAACGCACGGAAGCGATCATTACCCAACAGGTAAATGTTTCATTTAATCGCATCTTAGAAACGGCATTGATTCCAGAAATGGCGGTGATGCCGAGGAAAGATGTGGTATGGGGTTTGGCTTTGATGCTCGGTTTGATTTTGGGTGTGATGCTCGCTTATTTCCGTCATTATACTTTACCATCGGTGAATACTCCGGAAGATTTGATGTCTGATTCATCAATTCCAGTGATTGGACAAATTCAGAAATTTAAAGCAAACGAAAGTTCTTATAAAGCATTTAATACGTTAACGGCTCGCATTTTTATGAATCAATCGATCCAGAGTTCGATGGTAATTACTGTGACGAGCACTCGTAAAGGAGAAGGAAAATCTTTTGTGGCGACACAATTAGCACGAACGTTAGCTGCACAGGATAAGAAAGTAATTTTGTTAGACTTGAATACTTATGATCCTAAAATAGCATCTAGTTTTAATGTACGAAATGCTTTTGGAATGAAAGACATTTATGCCCAGCAATGTTCTTTGCAAGACGCCATTCAAATTACTTCAATTCCCAATCTGGATGTGGTTACTGCGGGTGAAACAGAAGATTTAGTGGAGCATTTGATAGCAACTAATCGCACGAAAGATATTATTGCGGAGTTGCGTACTCAATATGATGCAATCATCATCGACACGCCAGAAGTAGGGGAATACATAGAAGCCATCCCATTTATGAAATGGAGTGATTTAAATTTATACGTGGTGCGTGCAGAAAGTGGAAAGAATGAATTAGTGGAAAATGCTGAGATGGTGAAAGAAGAATATCGTCTACAAGAAGTCTATTATGTGTTGAACGCAATGAAGGAGAGACGAAATCATACAGGGTTTAGTAAGCCAGCGAAAGTGAAGTCCATAAAAGGACGTTCATATAAAGCACAACTATCAAATTTGTTCATGTGGTAAATTATGAACCTTCAACTTAGTTTAAGTTTGCCAAAACAGCTCATTAAAAGTGAGACTGCTGTCATTTATGCCGATCAAGCATTAGTGAGCGGACTTAATTTTTTATCAAGTGTGTTAATTGCCCGTTATTTGGGACTCGAAGGTTTTGGAGTCTACAGCATTGCCTGGTTAGGAGTGATGATCGCAAGTAGTATTAATCAGCCTTTTATTATTTTACCAATGCAAACGCTGAGCGGAAAGAAAACAGATTCCGATCAAAAAGATTATTTACAAGCACTCGTTTTTAAGCAACTTATCTTTGCAGCGTTAATGGGGATACTCGCCTTTTTAGTGGTAATTGTGATAAGTTATTTAATGGATCAGTGGAAAGTTCAAAGTATTATACTTGCATTTCCATTAGCGGTTTTCGCATTCTTATTGCAAGATTTTTTCCGACGATATTTTTTCGTGATTGGAAAGCCCTATAAATCTTTATTGATTGATGCCATTGCATATGGCGGAGTACTCATAGCCGCCTTTGCTATTCATTTTGTTCGTTCGATAGATGCACAGTTTATTTTATTAATAACGGCAGTATTCTTTTTATATGCTTCACTAGTAGGATTGTTGTCTTTAGATCAGTTGCGTTTTAACCCAAAAAATATTAAAGCTACTATTTTAGAGCATTGGGATTTTAGTAAATGGCTAACGGTAACGGCATTATTACAATGGTTTAGTGGAAATCTTTTTATTATTGCTGCAGGAGCTATCCTCGGACCGGTGGCAGTAGGAGTAACGCGAATGGCACAAAACATAGTTGGAATAACCCATGTTCTATTTTTAGCGATGGAAAATATAATTCCAATGAGAGCTTCACAACATCAACGTGATGGCGGGAATGAAGAAATGTTTCGTTATCTGTGGAAGTTCGCCTTACAGATGGGTACGGTTACATTAACCTTGTTAACGGGTTTAGCAATTTTTAGTAAGCAAATCATCTTGATGTTTTATGGCGCTGAATTCGTAATTTATCAACATATTCTAATTGGATTTTGCGCTTTATATGTAATTATTTTTATTGGATATCCTTTGCGATATGCAATCCGTACATTAGAAAATACCCGACTTATCTTTATTTCTTTTGTGGTTAGCAGTGTTTTTAGTGTATTATCCGCTTATCCTATTATCAAGGAATTCGGCTTAAACGGTGTATTAATAGGTTTAGGTGCCACCCAACTCATCACACTCTTCCTGTATTATTTTAGCTTGAGAAAGGAAATCCAAAAGCTATCTTCCGATTAGTCTTTCGGCAAGTAATGTAAAGCTTTAATTCTACTTTTTTTCCGAAACCTTACATCCATCTTACACGTAAAACGAGTCAACTATGAAAGTGATTCATGTTGTTCTTGGTAAGGCGAATCCTAATCGAATGAATGGGGTAAACAAGGTTGCGCATCAGCTTGCCATGAATTTGCATGCTCACCAAGTTCCTGTAGAAATTTGGGGGATTACAAAAACCCCAACAGACGCTGTATATCCTCGTCCTTTTCCTACTCGCTTGTTTAGATCTCAGCCGATCTACCGGGGACTAGATCCTAATATGATGTTTGCAATTACACAAGAAAAAAAGAATACCATTTTTCATATACACGGTGGATTTATTACCGACTTTTATAAATTGACTCAACTGTTGAAGGAGATTAATGTTGAATATGTGTACACCCCACATGGAGCATTTAACAAAGTTGCTTTAGAGAAAAATAAATGGATTAAGAAAATTTACATTAGTAGATACGAGAAATTTATTTTACGTAATGCTAAAGCTATTCAGTTGTTAGGACAAAGTGAGTTCGATCATTTAGGAACCATTATCCGATTAAGTAATAAAGTGGTAATTCCCAATGGACAAGATTTTGAAGAGCTAATGTTTGACTTTACACCTATGAAGAATCGAAGTGTTCCGGTGTTTGGTTTTTGTGGACGGCTCGATACATATTATAAGGGCCTCGATTTTTTATTGGAAGGATTTGCCAGTTATTGTAAGAAGGGTGGCAATGGTGAATTATGG
The DNA here is from genome assembly GCA_046160245.1 of Bacteroidia bacterium. Lineage (GTDB taxonomy): Bacteria > Bacteroidota > Bacteroidia > AKYH767-A > OLB10 > JAJTFW01. The sequence goes on along the minus strand of JBJXGU010000086.1, from coordinate 29,676 downwards.
TTAATAGGCGATGGACCCGATCGTCCACAACTCGAAGCATTGTGCAAATTATATCAAATTGAAATGCGAGTGCATTTTATGGGCGCTCGTTATGGAAAAGATAAACTAAATAGAATTGCAAATATGGATGTTTTTTGTCATCCCTCTCGTTCGGAAGGTTCGCCCACAGCAGTTCTCGAAGCCGGTGCTTTAGGAAAAGCATTAATCATTAGTACTGCAACCAATGTAGGGTCAGAAGTAGAAAAGTATAATGCAGGATTTCACATACGACAAAGTACAAGTAAGAGTATCGAAAATGCAATGTTTAGTTTCTTAAAGACGTACCAATCTGGTGAATATTTAGAATTTGGAAAGCAAGCAAAAGAGATGGTGAAAACTGATTTTTCCTGGGGTGCCGTCACTAAGAAATTGATGGATCTGTACGATTACGAATTACCAACTGTGCAGTCATGAAAACGGATTACTTGCTTTCTTCACAATGGGCAAAACGTATTCAGCGCTTTTTAATCATCATATTGGCGTTGAGGATTATTTCATACTTTGTACTTACTGATAATATTGTAGTTGTACAAATTACAAAAGCAAGTTTGCGTGTTTTCATTACTTTTTTATTGTCTATGATTTTATTTTTTCAAAGTAAAAAAAGCGATCCAAATAAAGGTAGATTTTTACAAGTCACACCTTGGGTGTTATATGGTTTATATTTAATGTTAGGAGCGGGATCACTTTTTTGGACGAGTTCATTTCAAGCAAGCGCCTTGCAATGGATCATGGATTTAGAAGGGTTTGTTTTCGCTTGGATGTTTATGGGTGTTTTTTATAAATATAAGCATCGTGATCCTTCCAATTGTTTTGAGTTGCATAAGATTATTGCACCAGCTGTTTTATTGGTTTCCGTTGGATTTATATTAGGAGTATTTTTGGATCCAGATAAATTTAATCGATTAACACATGGTGGAAGTGTAAGTCGTTTAGGAGGTTTTATTATCAATCCAAATGAATTAGGAATGTTATTGGTAATTGGAATTAGTTGCTTTCTTCCATTGCTTTTTCATCTTGGAAAATTGCGAATTAGTGTTGCTCTATCCATGCTTCTACTTACTTATCAATTACTATTAACAGGTTCGCGTTCTTCTTTAATTGCATTGATGTTGGTTTTACTAGTTTATGCAATCTTGTATGGTAGCAAGTTAAGCAAGTTGGCAATTATTGTAGGAACAATTGCATTGGTTCCGATTGCTGGTTATTCTTTTTTTGTAAAGCAAGGCCAGGTAGCAGAATTATTTACCCTTACAGGTCGAATTCCTTTTTGGCAAGATCTATTGACTTATAATTTTCCAAAGGAGCCATGGCTGGGTTTTGGATATATGCGAATTGATTACGTCGATAAATTTGATTCATTAAATGCGTATGCAGGTGCGATGACCCATAATACCTTTTTGCAAGTGTTGCTTGGCCTCGGAATGAGCGGCCTGCTGCTTGTTTTAGTTCAAATGTCTGTTTTTATGTTTTTTGCAAGTAAAGTGGCTGATAAAGCACTTAAACAATCCATTGGCCTCATGCTAATTCCTCTTTTAGTCAATTCTCTTACTGAGTTCGGAATTTTTGGAGAGACTAACTATGGTATCATTTTTTATTTATTTCTAGTTTTTACAGTGGCAGTAGAACCTCTTGTACACCGTGAGCGTATAAAAGGTCACCGCCATGAAAAATTCAAAGCTTTCTCTCACCGACCTCAGCCTGTTGCGTGATTTATTTGCTCCCGGCTTGGAGATGATCATTATTGATCCCTTCAAAAGAGTAAATGAATGTATTGGTGAAAGCATTGAGGAAATTCAGCCCAATGAGGATAGCTTGCATTTTGTAATTGATGTATCACACCATTCTTTTACATGTTACCTTTCTAATGCACAAAGTGATTCCCATTCTTCTTTTGATTTTATTAATAATGCCGATGGAACGATTCGATGGTTTTATAATTCGAATTGTAAAGAAGCCATGCACTTGTCATTGTATAATTCAAATTCGATGAAGTCAAAGATTTACGTATCGGTAAGTCGTATTGTATGGAAGTTGGGCCAAGGTAATTTGCTCTCTTCTGGACGATTTGAAATGCAACAATTCTTAGTGGATGAAGTAAAAGCAAAGTACGGGATTGAAGAACACGAAATCTGTTCTTTTTTCACGGGGACAAGAGGTGCAACCCGAAAGTTAGTTGTGGATGTACAAGGGGCAGATGGAACTTGCGATTTTATTAAAATACCATTAACCGAAACTGCTGAAAAATTAGTTAAAAACGAAATTGATATGGTCAAGTCCTTAAATAAGTTTGATTTTACAACCTTGAGTCTACCGAAGATCTCAAAGCATATAAATGGTCACGCTCGACTCTCAAACGTTAAGCCTGCATTTACTATTTCTGCAGATAAAATCGCAGCTATTCACGCCAGCGCTATTGGCGAACTATACGCTCTAAGCCATGAGCGAAAGGCAATCATGGAGACTGAATCGTGGAATGTGACTAATGGAAATGTATATTATTTGTTTAATGAATTGGAGTACACAAATAATTTAAATCAAAAAAAGATTGATACACTAGTAAAAGGGTTGAAGCAACTTTATTCAACAATTTCATTGGGAGAGTCTGTTCCTGTTTCTGTATCTCACGGCGATTTTACTCCTTGGAATATGTATTGCGACGATCAACGCTTATATGTTTACGATTGGGAAATGGCACGAAATGGAATTCCTATGCTATTTGATTTGTTTCATTTTAGTTACCAATCTGTCATTTTGCAACAGCAGAAATCCTATAAGGAAGTGAAGGCGAATATTAGTAATTGGTTAAAGCAGCCAATTGTAATGCACATGATTCAGAAATATAGAATAAATGTTCAATTGCATCACGCCCTCTATTTGTTGTTCAATGTAAGTTTCTATTTACGTCAATATTTAAACGAGAAGGAGCCACTCATGCAAAGTGATTGGATGATGGATGCTTGGATATTAGCTATTGACGATTGTTTAACTACTGTAAAAGTGAACTCAAAATAATCATGAATCAAAGACGACTTTTTTTGGATTACTTTTTTAAGGAGATGCAACCTTATCGCTACGCCTTGTTAAAGTTTATCTATAATGCTATTGACGATATTCCTGAATACTCAGATGTAGATCTTTTGATTTCTAAATCTGATTTAGGGAAAATTTTAAAGCTCGTTGGGAATGGTAAAAATATTGAACGTGTTCAGTACCATAAAAAATCATTCGCCACATTTACTTGTTTGCTATTCGAAGATGGATCTTATTTAGAAATTGACTTTTTGCATCGATTCGATAGAAAGGGAATTGTGTATTTAGATGCGGCAATGGTATTGGATGATGTGGATGTATTAGATTCTGGATTAAAAGTGGCATCACATGCTTATACCTTCGAGTATATTTTATTATTTTATTTGTTGAATAATGCTGTCGTTCCTCAGAAATATAGAGATTATTTTTCTTCGTTCAGTACAGAGGAAAGATCCGGCATCTTTATTCATATGACTTCAAGCTATGGTGTTAATATCAACGTTTTAGAGGATTTATATTCTTTACATTCTCGACACGCCAAAAAAGTTCGGCTGCGAATCGAGAATCTATCCATGAATAAAGGCATCCGTTTGGCTTATTATAAAGTACGTTATTTATTTGATGTATTAAAAGATGCAGTCAATCATCGTGGCATTATGATTACTTTTAGTGGAGTGGATGGTGCTGGCAAATCTACTATGATCGATGAAGTTAATGAAATGCTGAAAAGCAAGTTTCGTCAACGAACTGTAGTACTTCGCCATCGTCCATCGTTATTGCCCATTTTAAGCAGTATGCGTCATGGAAAAGCAGGTGCAGAGAAAAGATCGAGAGAAAATCTTCCGCGTCAAGGTACCAATACGAATGTAATAAGTTCGTTCTTTCGTTTTATGTATTATTATACAGATTATCTATTAGGGCAATTCTACATTTATTTTAAATATACACTAAGAGGTTATACGGTATTGTATGACCGTTATTATTTCGATTTTATAATTGATTCAAGGCGTTCTAATATCGTTTTACCAAAATGGTTTATGAAATGGGGATATCATTTTATTTTTAAACCCGAGTTAAACGTATTTCTTTATGCGGAACCAGAGGTGATTAGAAAAAGAAAGAAGGAGTTAGATACCAAAGCCATTACAGAGTTAACTTCAGATTATCGAAAGTTGTTTACAGAGTTAGGTAATGGTGGAAAACAGAAAAAATATTTGATGCTGAATAATATCAGCAAGGAAGAAACCTTTCATCGTGTAATGAAAGAATGTATTTATCTAACTATTTAATTGAAATTCTATTATATTATAGCTCATGAAACGAAACCAATATACACCACCGGTGAAGCATACTATTACAGCTTCGTATAAAACTCCGATAATCGATCAACTTTTAGGTAGAACTACACTCGAATGGACTTGTGATGACGGACATAAAGAGGCTTTACAAGCTTCTTTGCGATTCACAGATTACGAGGGAAATTCTCCAAGTACCTATAGCCTGCTTCGTTTACCTTATATTTTTAAAACATGGGTGCAAACACGACGTTCTCCTATTTTGCAAGAGCCCGTTCCTTTTATTGTGGTGGATGCAATTCGATTTTTGGAAACTATTGTTCAGCCTGGAATGAAAATAGTAGAAGCAGGTGGTGGAAATTCAAGTCTTTGGTTTTTAGAGAAGAATACTCAAGTTACCACGTATGAGCATAGCGCTGATTGGGCTGGATTTATTCAGAAAACTGTTCGCGAAAATCCATTACGTTTCCATGAAAAGAATTTTAATATTAAAGTTATGCAAGGAACAGCCGCACTTTCAGATATGGCATTAATTCCAGATCATAGTTTGGATTTTGTACTGGTGGATTGTATGAACGATTTTACACGTCGTAACGATTGTATGGAAGTGCTAATGACGAAAGTGAAGAAAGGGGGATGGATGATTCTTGATAACTCTGATAATCCTGTGAATTGGGTGGGCGCTGATTTATTGAAAGGAAAGGAAATGTATAAATTTAGTGGATTTGCCCCGATGGGTTTGTTTGTTTGTCAAACTACCTTCTGGAAAATGTAGGATGATAGGAAGAATTATTTTATATATCGCCAAAAAGAAAAACGCTGATTTTCGGCTGGATCCTTCATTGAATAGTGGAATATTATTTTCTTTTGTTCTGGACAAAGTTATTTCTTTCATACGCTCTTGGAAGTATGTTTTTTGTACAAGAGAGTGGATGCTCTTCATAGGTAAGGGAGTTCGAATTAATGGACAACGTTCTGCAACTTTTGGAAAGGCTGTACAAATCGGAGATGGAGTTCAAATAACGGCATGGGGCAAGGAAGGATTATCCATTGGAGATTATTCTTGGATCGGAAGTTATTCATTTCTGAAAGTTTCTTTTTCTCTCAACGATAGTGGAAAATTTATTCGCATTGGCAAGAATGTAGGTATTGGTGAATTTGCCCATTTCGGCGGTGCCGGTGGATTAAGTATTGGTGATGATTGTATCATTGGCCCGTATTTAAGTTGTCATCCCGAAAATCACCGCTTCCTAGATAATAAAGAGTTGATTCGATTACAAGGTACGCAGCGGAAAGGTATTTCCATTGGTAAAAATTGTTGGATCGGAGCAAAGGTCACCATTTTAGACGGTGTCCACATAGGAAAAAATTGTGTGATTGCAGCAGGAGCCGTTATTAATAAGGATATGCCCGATAATGCTGTAATTGGAGGGGTGCCTGCAAGAGTTATTAGAAGTAGAAGTGTTGATGAAACAGACATCTCTTCACAGAGAATGTCGGCTTGATAAATGGAAAATTAAAATGAATATGAATCAACAACAAACGGTTTTGGTAAGTGCTTATGCGGTGAATCCGTACCATGGTTCAGAAGATGGAATGGGATGGAATTTTATTCTCCAGATTGCACGCTTCAATAAAGTGATTGCCGTTACTCGTGAGAATACGCGATCAGATATTGAAAGATATATTCAAGAAAATTCAAGTAAAGATTATTCTAATATTCAATTTGCGTATTATGATTTACCTTATTGGGCACGTTTTTGGAAAAAAGGTGGTAGAGGAGCCATGTTGTACTATTACCTCTGGCAATTTTTTTTACCGCGCTTTGTAAATAAAAATAATTTTAAATTCGATATAGTTCACAATTTGAATTTTCATAACGATTGGACACCCTCCAGTTTATGGAAACTAGATAAGCCGTTTGTTTGGGGTCCTATAGGTCATCATCCACGTATCCCTAAAGATTATGTACTGCATGTATATGGCTGGAGAACGTATTTGATGGAGGAGGTAAAGTGGATGGTTAAAAAGTATTTTTGGAAATTGGATCCCTTACTTCGCCAAACAGTAAGTCATGCCGATCGAGTACTCACGATGAATTCAGGAGTAGAACAAGTGTTGGATTTGCCAAAGGATAAAATTTATTATATGCCCAGCGTTAGTACAGAAGATCCAACTGAATTTATTGACTCAAAGCGAAATGCTGATTTTACAGTGCTATCGGCAGGTCGATTTGTTCCCTTAAAAGGATTTGATATAACGATCAGAGCATTTGCACGCTTTTTTCATCAACTTACATCGGAAGAACAGAAAAAGACGAAACTTGTTTTGGTTGGTGATGGACCTTGTAAAAAGTATTTGCAAAACTTGGCAAAAGAAATGGAAATACAAAACCAAGTTACATTCATCGCATGGTTGCACAGAAGTGATTATAAGAAATTGTATAAGAAGTCGGATGTGTTTTTGTTCCCGAGTCATGAAGGAGCAGGTATGGTTGTAGCCGAAGCACTTTCCTACGGACTTCCGGTGGTATGTTTTCAAAACGAAGGACCCGGAGAGTTTATCTCTAAAGATTGCGGTATTAGAGTTCCATACAATCGGTATAATACCAGCGTAACTAAGTTTGCAGACGCATTAAGATTATTGAAGGATGATGTTGAATTATATCATTCGTTAAGCTTAGGCGCGAGGAAAATGTTTCAGGAAAAATTTAATTGGAATCTGAAGGGAAATCAATTGAAAGATGTTTATAGTAATTTATCACGTAAAGCGAGTTAAGTGAAAACGATGAAAAGCAAGATTGTTGCGGTACATCTTCTAAATGACTTTAGCGGCAGTCCCTTGGTTTTTTCACAGGCGTTAAATGCGCTAAAGGCTTCAGGTCATCCTATCGTTATTCATACGAGTGAAGGTCGATCAGGATTTTTAGATAAGGTTGAAGCGCCTAAAATATATTTCCCTTATCAGTTTTATTCGAATGTTATTATGCGCTTGCTGGCATTCACCTTTAGCCAGGTATTTTTGTTTTTTCAGTTGATGAAGTATCGAAAAGAAGATGTAATTATTTATGTAAATACGTTGTTGCCTTTTGGAGCTGCCCTAGCTGCTTTTTGTATGAAGAAGCAGACTATCTATCACGTTCATGAAAGTTATATTAAGCCCGCCTCGCTAAAGATATTTTTAAGATGGGTCGCATCTTTCACTGCGGATACGATCTTTTATGTTTCAAATTATTTATATAAAGAAGAAAAAATTGGAAAAGTAAATGCATGTGTACTACACAATGTATTACCCGAGAGTTTTGTTGATCGAGCTGCTAAGAATCAATATTTGCCTTCCCATGATGGAAAGTTTACAGTACTTATGGTGTGCTCGTTGAAGGATTATAAGGGAGTTCCGCAGTTTGTTGAGCTAGCAGCACGTCATTCTAGTTTGAATTTTGAACTAGTGCTTAATGCATCCCAAGAAGAAGTAAATATTAATTTCTCAACTCCAATAATTCCTTCTAATTTAAAAGTGTTTTCGGTACAGAAAGATTTGGATGATTTTTATTCTCGTGCGAATCTTGTCGTGAATTTAACCAATCCTAAGCAATGCATTGAGACTTTTGGTATGACACTTTTGGAAGCCATGAGTTATGGCGTTCCAGTAATTGCACCTACGCAAGGTGGACCAACCGAACTGGTGGAAGAAACTAAAAATGGTTTTCAAATTGATGTTCATGATGAAGCAACACTTGATTTCAGGTTGTCGTTTTTAGCAGCGAATCCTGAGTTTATGCAACAATTGTCAAAGGGAGCACGCGAAACAGCTAAACAATTTGGCTCGGAGAATTTTAAAAATAAAATAACAACTGTTTTTGATATTTGTAATAATGGTGTAAGAAATTAGCGTTTTAATTTTAATTTTTATCGCTATAAAATGTAACCTTTTTCAATCCATTGATAAAGGTATGATTATATTTCAATGTTTTTCTGTCCTAATTTGAGAAATATCGAAAAACAGCCTTTTTCGGGAGTAATTCAGCTTTATTTTGAAATAACCTTCCTCTGTAAGCATTCGTACAAGAAAGAAAATTCATTCTCCTGAAATGAACTAATTTATTGTTGAATTTAATAGTAAAACTCAAAGATATATGCAGTCGAAGATACGTGTTGCAGTTATTGGTACAACAGGGTTGCCTGCCCGTTATGGCGGATTTGAAACCTTAGCTCACCATTTGGTGGATCAGTTGGGAACTGAAGTAGATTTTACAGTGTATTGTAGTGACAAATATTTGGGGAAGGCTTCAAAGCGTCTATCCGTTTTTAACGGGGCGAAGTTGATTTATTTACCTTTAAATGCAAACGGCTACCAAAGCGTAATTTACGATATGATTTCAATGTTTCATGCTATTCGTAAGGCAGATGTATTGGTAGTCCTTGGCGTTTCAGGCGCTATGATTTTTCCATTGTTGAAGTTAGTTACTCGCAAAAAGATTATAGTGAATATCGACGGACAAGAATGGAAGCGTCCAAAATGGAATTGGTTTGCAAAGAGTGTGTTAAAGTTTAGTGAACAGATGGCTGTGCGTTTCGCAGATGTTGTTGTTACTGATAATAAAGTAATTCAACATTATGTTCAGAGTAATTACAATCGTTCAGATTCTTGGCTAATAGAATATGGTGGAGATCATGTAAAATCTCAGCCCTTCACTAATTCTCAATTTGAACAGTATCCATTTTTGGTTGAACCTTATGCATTTAATGTAAGTCGAATTGAACCTGAGAATAATATTCACATGATTTTAGATGCTTTTAGTAGAGTACCACAACAATCACTGGTAATTGTAGGCTTATGGAATCATGGAAAGTATGGAATGGAATTGAAGAGTAAGTATTCTAATTATCCAAATATTCATTTGTTAGATCCCATCTATGATCAAAATCAATTAAATTCTATTCGATCTAATGCAAAGTTTTATGTGCACGGACACAGTGCAGGAGGAACGAATCCAAGTTTAGTGGAAGCAATGTGTTTGGGATTGCCCATCCTAAGTTATGGAATCAATTTCAATCGAGATACTACCAATCATCGTGCACGTTATTTCAATAATGCAGAAGAGCTTTTAACACAGTTGTCTTTTTTTTCTAAGACTGATCTCACTCAAATGGGATTGGAATTGCAACAGTATGGTATGCAAAAGTACGCTTGGCGACGTATCGCTTCTTTGTATTTCTCTGCTATTAAAGGAGAGACAAATGCAGTGGCCGAGTTGTCATTTGGATTTTCAAATCAGTCCGCTCAAACGATTGAATTGAAAACTAAAACTGTAAAGACTGCAGCTGCATGATGAAATTTCGCTTTCTTGTTTTAGGATTATTATTGTGTAACTGGACGTATGCACAACAAGTTATTACTGTAGCAGGCAGCGCCGGTGCATCGGGATTTGTTGATGGAGCTGGCACGATTGCTCGATTTAATGAACCTCATGCCGTTGCCTGTGATCCAAATGGGAATGTATTTATCGCTGATCGTCTCAATCATAGAATTCGAAAAGTGAATCCATCTGGAGTCGTGAGTACTTATGCGGGTACCGGAGCGATCGGAGGTACTGATGGCCCTGCGCTTTCTTCTACATTTAATGAACCATGGGGTATTGCTTGTGATGCCATAGGAAATGTTTATGTAGTAGATACAAAAAATTATAAAATTCGAAAAATTGATAGTGGCGGCATGGTTACTACGATAGCAGGTTCAGGAGTTTTTGGAACCACCAACGGAGCTGCAGCATTGGCTCGCTTCGGTTTTCCTGCAGGTATCGCTGTAACTTCAAATGGAAATATTATTTATGTTTCCGACTATAACACACATACGATACGAAAAATTGAAAATGGGCAAGTGACCACCATGGCCGGTACTGTGTTTGTATCTGGTTTGAATGATGGCATAGGTTCTACCGCCACGTTTAATCATCCTTATGGTTTATGCATGACATCAACGGGTGATATACTTATCGCTGATGAGTGGAACAGTGTGATTCGAAAAATGAATTCACTCGGTGTGGTCACTACCATTGCAGGAAGTGGAATTCCGGGAAGCTTAGACGGTCCTGCAATGACCGCTCAGTTTAAATTTCCGGCGGGAATTTGTACCGATGGATTAGGAAATATTTTTGTGGCAGATGTATTGAATCATACCATTCGAAAAATGAATGCTGCCGGAATGGTTTCTACTTATGCAGGATTGGCAGGTAGTGTTGGCGATGTCAATGGCAATGCAGCACAAGCCCGATTTAATATTCCAACAGGAGTTTGTTTTAATTCAATCGATCAAGGGTTATATGTTGGCGATAACGCAAATCAGCTAATTCGTAAAATTACTAATGTATCTTCAATTGCTTTATCGCTTTCATTGGTGGGAGCAACCACCCGATGTTTTGGTGATCCCATCGTTTTTCAAATCAGCCCATCTAACTTAAGTAATTATACGATTAAAGAAAATGCTGTGGTGGTGGGAAGTTCCCCTAACTCCACTGTAACAATCTCTAATTTATCAGCAGGTACACATACGCTGTATGCATCAGCAATTGATGGAACAGGGGCTACTGCTATCTCCGCTAATATTTCAATTACTATTCTTCCTTCCTTCGTTCCTACTATTTCCAGTAGTAATGGATCGGCATTGTGTAACGGTGCCGCCTTAACCCTAACAGCACAGTCGGGATCAAATTATTTATGGTCAACGGGAGCTACAACCAATTCTATTGTGGTGAATGTAGCCGGATCTTTCCAGGTGAGTGTAACCAATGCTGCCGGATGTCGAGGTACCTCGACCCCATTTGTTGTAACGGTTCAGAGTAATCCTATAGCTACTATTGCCGCTGCAACAGATACCATTTGTCCTAATCAAACCACTTTGTTGACCGCTTCTGTTGCAAACTCATACCAATGGTCGACAGGCGCAACAACACAAAGTATTTCAGCGGGCCCCGGTTCTTATTCAGTAACGGTTACGGGTATCGGCGGTTGTACAGCTACATCATTAGTTCAAACTATTTATTCTTATCCAGTAAGCACTCCTGTTATTTCTCCCAATGGTACTCTCATCCTTTTTCAAGGTGATTCGGTTTTGTTGCAAGCCAGTGGATGTTCCGCTTATGTATGGTCGAATGGAAGTACAGGCAGTAGTATTTATGTAAATGCAACGGGAAATTATACAGTGGTGGGAACTTCGTCAAATGGGTGCACTGCCACTTCTTCTGCAGTCAATGTAACTGTAATTTCGTCGTCAACTATACTTACTGCGCAAGGAGCCACTAGTTTTTGTGACGGAAATTTTGTTCAGCTACAATCCATCTTCCCAACAGGAAATCAATGGTACTATAATGGCCTTCCCATAGCAGGATCTAATGGACAGCAGTATAATGCATACGATGATGGATGGTATCATGTTGGGGTATGGCAGAATAATACATGGATGTTTTCTGATTCTATTCATGTAACGGTATTTCCTACTCCCGATGTTCCTAATTTAAATGATACTTCAGTTTGTAAAGGATCTTCTATTACCTTGAATTTGCCTGCGGTTAGTGGCGTAACGAATAATTGGTATAATGCACTTTCAGGAGGAGCACTTCTTTCTGTTGGATTGAGTTTCACTTCCCCTCCACTAAATACAACAACTACGTATTATGTTGAGGCGGTGAATTCTTTTGGCTGCAAGTCGGCGCGCTTAGATGTTGATGTTGTGGTGAAAGTGTCACCAGTGGCTAGTTTTACCTATTCATCAGTAGCGGCTAATGGACAATATGATGTTAATTTCACTTGTACAACGTCCAACCCCGATTATATCACCTGGATTTTTGGTGATACTTCTATTCAAGGAAATGTTTCTCATCTACCTAATCCGATCTTTACTTACCCCGTTGCTGGAACGTATGATGTAATACTTGTCATAGAAAATTTCTTAGGATGTACGGATACGTTAGTAAAGAAAATTGCGGTAGGAGCAAATAATCCAGCTTTTATTCCCACCACCTTTACACCTAATGGCGATGGAAAGAATGATATTTTCAGAGTCCGCGGTGAGCAATTCACGCTGGAGGTTATGAAAATTTATGATCAGTGGGGCACTTTATTGTATTCAACTGATGCAGCTTTTCCGCAGTGGGATGGTACAGTAAATGGAAAAACAGTAATGAATGGAACTTATGTTTATCGCATCGTGGTTGTAGATGAAAATTTAAATAAACAAGAAATGACAGGTCCTGTGACCGTGATAAAATGAAGAATGTTTTTACATATCTTCTATTAATTTCTTGTTGTATAACAGGATGGAGAGCGCATGCGCAAGATCCACATTATACGCAAGCGCATCGAATTCCTTCATGGTATAATCCTGCTGCGGCAGGACATGGAGTTGAACATATTCGATTAACCATGTTGTATCGCAATCAATGGTCAAGTGTGATGAGTCCATTCAAAACGCAAGGATTGTTTTTTGATAAACAAGTGAGCAAGGTAGGATTAGGAGCCAACTTAGTAAATAATTCATCAGGAGATGCGGGTATCCGACAACTGTTTTTAAATGGTCAAATATCTTATCGATTTACTTTCGGTAAAAGTGTAATTGCTTCTGGACTCCAAGTGGGATTAATCCAAAAGAGTTTTGATCCTTCAAAAATGACTTTTGATGATCAATATACTCCCGATCAAGGAGCCAATCCTACCAACCCTACATCAGAAACGTTTTCATATACCAAGCTGACGCGCCCCGATTTCGGTGGAGGAATGTTGTGGACATATGGACATCCGGGAAAAGAAAAATTTTATCCTTATGCAGGTATTTCATTGCAACATATTAATCAACCCAAAGAAAGTTTTATTGAAGAGAATAATTTTATTCCAAGAAAAGTAACAGCCAATGCAGGAGTTGGAATTGTATTAAGTGAAGCAGTGACATTAACACCCATGCTATTATTTGCCCAACAACAATTTTCAAAGGAGTTGTTAGGTGGAGTGATGGTAAAACTTCCGTTAGAGGGTCGAGATAATGTAGAGGGCGGTTTGATGTTTCGAAGCAAAGATGCGGCTGCATTGTATGCAGGCTATCAATGGAATAATTTTATGTTGGGAATGAGTTACGATGTAAATATTTCTGGTGTGACGGGTGGTCCCGGTGCTTTCGAACTCACGTTAACGTATATACCCAAAGCGAAAGAGAAGAAGGAGCTTGCTAAGAAAAAGCAGAAGGAAAAGGAGAAAGATAAAGAGATGGAGAAGAAGAAATCAACTCCAAAAGCCAATTCAACAACAACGAAACCGAAATCATCTGTTCCTACTTCTGGACCTAAGTCAACTGTTGCAACGAATACCCCTGCTCCGAAAACGCAAGAAAAAACAGCACCTGCGAAGACTCCTAATTCTTCTGATGTGAAATCAGCAGTTACTACGAAACCACTATTGACGAAACCAGCAGCGAAAACAGAAGTCACTGTAAAGCCTCCGGTTTCAACGGTGCCAGCTAATACTACACCGCAAGCGAAAAACGCATCTGCAAAAGTTGATACACCCAACGAAAAATTGGAAATAACGAAAGCAGTGTTGAAAAAGACAAAGACATTGCCAATTCCGAGTATTGCACTCACACCTAAAAAGTCAACAAGTCAAACAAAACTCGTAAATAATTTGCCGCTTGAAAGCCATGAATTACCTGAAGTGGTAAAGGCGACTTCTAAAGCAGCGCCAAAACGAATAGATGTTACAGTGCCGGTTCAACATCCAAAAGCAGGAGATAAGAAATCTATTTCTTCATTGCCAATCGAAGAACGAGAGCGCGCATTTATTTCTCCAATGAAATTGAAAGCAGCTCCAACGTCTGTTCCAGTATTGTTAAGTCCATTGCAAGTGAATAAAACAAAAGTGAAGGGAAGCCTGGGTATTCCGGCTAACAATGAGCTAGATATTACTTCGATAAATACTATGCCTAAGAAGGCTGTTGTTTTACCATCTGTTGTGGTGAAGAAACCTGAAATTAGATCTGCACCAAAGGTTAAGTCAGTTGGAATACCAGTAGAAAGTCCAGAAGTATTAGTGAATATACCAACTACAATTACTCATGAGTCGAATGTTATATCCTCAGTTAATGCAATGCCTAAGAAGTCTGTTGTTTTACCATCTGTTGTAGTTAAGAAGACTGAAGTTAAAACCACTCCAAAGGTTAAGTCGATTGGAATACCAGTAGAAAGTCCAGAAGTTTTAGTGAATATACCAACTACCATTACTCCTATACCGATGGTTACATCCTCGGTTTCGGATTCAACTATAGAATCATCATCCAATTTTGGAATCATCGAATTTAAGCCGTTCAGTGCTAATGTTCACGGAATTTACAAATTGGATGTAATTGAACCCGCTTTCGATTCAGTTTACTGGGATGCCGATTTATTTATTGTGATCACAGGACATACGAAAGGTGAAGGGAATACGCAAAGCAGTATGAATTTATCACAAGCTCGTGCTGATGCTGTAAGAGCAATTTTCTTGAAAAAGGGATTGCCTGCAGAAAAAATTCAAACGGTAGCTTATGGTGAAACCAAGCCACTTGAAAACAATTCGACAGAAGAAGAAAAGCAACATAACCGTAGAGTAGAAATTCACGTAATAAGAAAAAAGCATCCGTAATTAATGATAACATCTGAGCCTTTAATGATCTTGTTTAGTATTGGAGCGTCAATGTGTACAACAGCGATTTTGATCCCGTGTTGGATTAAAGTATGTGCCAAATGGAATTTGTATGAACAAACAGACGATCGGAAGATTCATCGAAGTAATATTCCGACTATGGGTGGAATTTCAATCTTCGCAGGAATATTTATTAGCTCATTATTTTTCATCCAGGATTCAAGTGTTTATAATTTTAATATTCTTTACAGTGCAATGTTCCTTTTATTTTTAACAGGTTTTTTTGACGATTTAATAGATTTGTCTCCCGTAAAAAAAGTGTCATTTCAATTGGTGGCATCTATCTTAGTGATTGCTGCAGGATTTAGAATTGAAAGTGGTTTTGGGCTTTTTACGGTAGGGGATTTACCCATAATAATTTCATATAGTGTAACGATCTTCTTCATTATTGCAATAACTAATGCATTAAATTTAATTGATGGACTAGATGGCTTAGCAGGTAGTATTACATTAATAACAAGTTTGATCTTTGGAATTTTATTTTATCAAGTAGGTGATGTAGGTATGACACTTTTGTCGATGTCAGTTTGTGGTGCAGTATTCGGATTTTTATTTTATAATTTCCATCCTGCAAAAATATTTATGGGTGATACCGGTTCATTAGTCTTGGGATTTCTTTTGTCTATTCAAGCCATTGCACTTATGCAACATTATACACATGATGTAAATAGCATACCTGAATTATCACCCATAGTAATTATTGCTGCATTATTTGTTCCTGCCTACGATGTATTGCGGGTTTCGGTAATAAGGGTGCTTACCGGCTATTCTCCTTTTCATCCCGATCGTAATCATGTACACCATATGATCCTAGGGCAAGGTTTTGGAAAGCGAATAACGACATTAATGATTACTGGTTTTAATTTGTTGTTTGTCACTATAGCGGTATTGTTTCCTCAAATGGATATCAATTTGTTCTTGCTTTTGGCAGTGTGCCTCGGAATGTTAATGATGAATTCATTGAGTATGTCTTTCTTAGCCAATATTTATGGTCGTTTAGGAGGAAGATTATATCATCAGCCGGTAAAAGCTTAATATTTCCTAAAACCATTACTTTTGCATTTCCGATTTGGATACCATTCCAAGTGGATAAGTTAAATGCAAAAGAAATATCTCCTTATCATTCTTTCACTGATAGCATTTCAAAGCCATGCTCAACAGAATGACTCAATCTTGATTCGTAAAATATATGACGAAGCATTAACGAATAGTAAATGTTATTCGTGGCTTGATTTTTTAAGCAACCAAATTGGAGGCCGATTAAGTGGATCGGCTCAGGCAGCTCAAGCCGTGAAATATGTGGAGATGGAATTAACCAGACTGAATTTAAGTGAAGTTTCATTGCAAGAGGTGATGGTTCCACATTGGGTGCGAGGCCCTAAAGAGCAAGCATGGATTAGTAGTAATACCCAGAAAACTGCTGTTTCAATTTGTGCGTTGGGGGGTAGTATCGCCACGCCAAAAGGTGGATTGATTGCAGAAGTTGTTGAAGTATCCAATTGGGAGGAGATGGAAGATTTGGGGAGTGAATTAATTCGAGGAAAAATTGTTTTTATGAATCATCCAATGAAACCCACTTACATCAATACATTTGAAGCTTATGGCGAAGCTGCTAAATATCGATACAGCACAGCTTCCAAAGCTGCTGCTCTAGGTGCTAAAGGAGTAGTTGTTCGTTCGATGACCTTGGCGATGGATAATTATCCACATACCGGTGCGATGGGATACGATGATAAGTTTGAAAAAATTCCGGCATGTGCAATAAGTACTTTGGGTGCTGAACGTTTAAGTGCTATCCTTAAGAAGGATAAGAAAGCACAGTTTGGTTTTGTGATGTCTCCACAAACTTTACCGGATACCTTATCGCATAATGTGATTGGTGAAATTGTAGGAACAGAATTTCCAAAGGAAGTAATTTTGGTGGGTGGACATCTAGATGCCTGGGACTTGGGTGATGGTGCACATGACGATGGCGCAGGCGTTGTTCAAGCCATGGAGGTATTGCATATCTTAAAATCTTTAAATGTAAAACCTAAACGTACTATTCGCTTTGTCGCTTTTATGAATGAAGAGAACGGTGGAAAAGGAGGAGAGAAATATGCTCAATCAGCGAAGAGTGATAAACGCAAAACAATTGCAGCGATTGAAAGCGATGCAGGTGGATTTTCTCCGCGCGGATTTTCTTTTAAAGGAGATTCCTTGATGATCTTAAAAGCAATGTCATGGAAGAAAATGTTTGAACCTTATTTATTATTCGATTGGAGAAAAGGATATGGTGGAGCGGATATTAATCACTTGCACGATCAAGGAACCTTACTCATCGGCTTTATGCCCGACTCACAACGGTACTTCGATTTACATCATGCCGATACCGATACTTTTGATAAAGTGAATAAACGCGAATTGGAATTAGGTGCTGCAGCGATGGCATCTTTAGCTTGGTTGCTTTCAGAGTATGGGGTGAAGTAGAAATTTATTCGATTGGTATTAAACTCGAGTGTCCACCTCAAAAGTATCTGCATCCAATAATACAGGGAACTTTTTGCGGATATCCTGCAAGGCCTTCCAGTTGAGTTCGATGGTTTGAAGTCCAGCTTTATTAGATTTTAAATTACTGATGGGTTCGCCCAATGGATTATACAATCCGGAGTCACCACAGTATTTTATTTTGTTTCCATCTTCCCCAACACGATTCACACCTCCTACATAGCATTGGTTTTCGATCGCTCGTGCAATCAATAATTGTTGCCATGCATAAGTGCGCACTGCAGGCCAGTTGGCAACATAAAGTAAAACATCGTAATCGTATTTTGCTTTCGCTCCTTTTCCTATAATTCTATTTCTACTCCATACAGGGAAACGTAAATCGTAGCATACCATCGGACAAAATCCCCAGCCTTTGTATTCAATTACGATGCCTTCTGTACTTCCGGTATACGTTTTTTCTTCCTTCCCCATTCGGAAAAGATGTCGTTTATCATAGTGGTCATAATGTCCATCGGGTTCCATCCAAATAAATCGGTTGTAAAATTTCCCCTCTTCTTTGATCATGATGGATCCACAAATTGCAGCTTTTAATCCTTGTGCTGTTTCAAACATCCATTGCATCGCTGGACCTTCCATCTCTTCCGCTAATTTTTTTGCATTCATGCTAAATCCTGTACTGAACATTTCAGGTAGAACAAGTAGATCACTCTCTCCCTTTTCCATTTTGGAAAGTTGCTTGTTTAACAATCGGAAGTTTTCAATGGGAGCTTCCCATTTTATGTTCGGTTGTACTAGGGTTACACTGAGGTTTTTTGGCATAAGATGTATGGTTGTATATGAATGACTTTACGAATGTACGAAATGTATAGCAACAATATGAATACGCTTAAAGAGTCCCTTTTATTTGGTCAATTTGTCTAATACTTATGGATTCAACACTTGTCCTTCAAAACTACAGAATCCTATTATAAAGTTTCACCACCTGCATATATTATCTATCAACCAATACCATCTAATATCCAATAATCTAGAATCTAAAATCTAACCACCATCATCATCTAAAAATTCGCAAACGAATTTTTAGATACTCAACAATCGTTCTGCTGCTTTCTCCAACTGATCATTTTCTTTCGCGAAACAAAAGCGCAATAAATGATAATCATGAGGCACCGAATAAAATACAGATACGGGAATAGACGCCACTCCGATTTCCTTAGTTAAGCGAATGGCATACTCGGTATCTTTTTCTTGGCTGATGGATGAGTAGTCGAGTAATTGAAAGTACGACCCTAAACAAGGTAATATTTTAAATTTACTACCCTTCATTAATTTTTGAAAATAATCTCTTTTCTCTTGGTAAAATTCGCCGAGTCCCATGTAATTTTCTTTATTCAACATGTAGGCAGTAAGGGCATGTTGTAAAGCAGTATTAACCGAGAATACAGTGAACTGATGTACTTTTCTAAATTCTTTCATGAGATGGGCCGGACCTAAACAATAACCTACTTTCCATCCGGTAGCATGAAAAGTTTTTCCAAAAGAAAACACAATCATACTCCTAGATGCTAATTTCGGATAGCGTGCTACACTTTGATGTTCGTATCCATCGAAAATGATGTGCTCATATACTTCATCACTTAAAATAATAATATCCGTGCCATCTGTTATTTTTTCGAGTTGTAGCATATCCTTCGCCGTTAGTATGGTTCCTGTAGGATTTTGCGGCGTGTTAATAATGATCATCCTCGTTTTTTGAGTGATGAGTTTTTTAATTTCTTCCCAAGGAATGAAATAGCTCGGGGGTTGGAGCGGAATGTGAACCGGAATTCCCCCTGCCAATAGTATCGCAGGAACGTAACTATCATATGATGGTTCTAAAACAATCACCTCATCTCCCTCATGGATCAATGCACTAATGGCAGTATAAAGTGCTTGAGTTCCACCTGCTGTAATCGTGATTTCAGTTTCAGGGTTGTATGTGCAAGAATATAAATCTTCCATCTTTTCTGCAATACATTCACGCAAAGGAAAAATGCCCGGCATCGGTGCATACTGATTGTGCCCGGCTCTTAATGCATCATGATAAAGTGAAATGAGTTTTTCCGAAACTGGAAATCCAGGAAATCCCTGACTTAAATTTATAGCACCTACCTCATTGGCAAGCCCCGACATAATACTAAATATTGTTGTACCCGCTTTGGGCAGTTTACTACGTATGTTTCCTTTGAATTCCGGCATATACTCACGAATTTAGGGATTATTTTGAATAGGTATATATCATAACTTTGGATGAAATTGATCTTCACTTGGTAAAGTCATGATGAACCCTTCTGATGCTTTCCGTTTGGCTTGGGAATCACTTTTTTTTGAATGCCCCAATGTGTATTCCGTTTCGCGATTGTCGGGCGGTAGTTTTCATTCAATTTTTAAAGTGGAAAGCAGTGATGGACAATTTGTGATGAAGTTGAATTCATCTTCATCATATCCTAAAATGTTTTCTGTAGAGACAAATGGATTAGCGATGTTGAAAGAAACAAAAACAATCCCTTGCGCTGAAGTTATTGGAGTTTGTGAATTGGAATCGCATCAAGTTTTAATTCTTGAGTACATCCCACCAGCAGAAAAGAAAAATAAATTCTTTGAAAATTTTGGCGTTCGTTTAGCACATCTTCATCAACATTCTGCTCCGTATTTTGGGCTGGATCATGATAATTATATTGGGCGACTCCCTCAGCGAAATAATAAAGAAGTTTCGGCAACCGATTTTTTTATTAATCAACGATTGATTCCCCAACTGGATTTAGCAATGACTCATCAAGTAATCAATAAAGAGTTAAGAGTAAAATTCGATGCTCTTTTTTTGAAGATGAATTCACTGTTGCCCAATGAACACTCGTCGTTAATTCATGGTGATTTATGGAACGGAAATTTTATGGTGGGTGAGGAGGGCCATGTTGTTTTAATAGATCCTGCCGTTTCCTATTTTTCGCGTGAAGCCGATATCGCAATGTCAAAACTTTTTGGAGGGTTTGATGAGTCATTTTATATTTCTTACCATCAAACTTTTCCGCTTCAATCCCATTGGGAAGAGAGAATTCCGTTGTGGAATTTGTATCCCCTCTTGGTTCATATTAATTTGTTTGGCAAATCGTATTTGAATGATTTGAAGGCAATCCTCAAGCATTTCGTGACTTAATTTTAATGAAATGAATTCGATTCTATTGCTTGCAAGTAAAAGGCTAGCTTGATTGGTGTAAGCCGATAGCTCTTTAATCTCAACAAGAATCTAGTAGCCCAAATCTATCAGCTACCAGATAATCAATTAAATATGATATTAATTTTGAATAGTTGTACCAACAATAATTGTATTTGTATCTTTGCGAAATGGGAAGAATTGAAGATGAAATATTGCAGTCTAAATTTGAAGACGAGCAACAGAAAGTGGTGATAAATGTACTTTTTACTGCCAGCTGGCTCGATGTAAAAAATATCCAACGCTTGAAACCTTTTGGAATTTCACCTCAACAGTTCAATGTACTCAGAATTTTGCGCGGGTCTTTTCCAAATGCACTTCGCTTAGGTGATATTTCTGAAAGGATGATTGATAAGAACTCAAATGCCACACGGTTGGTCGAAAAGTTGCGTCAAAAGAATTTGGTGAAACGCGAAGTATGTGAACACAGTCGTCGACAAGTTGATATCTGGATTACACAGGAAGGTTTATCTATCCTCAAGCATATCGATGAAAGTACGAATGGTTGGAAGAATGAATTCAATACTATTTCTGATGCAGAATTAAAGCAACTCAATTTGCTTTTGAATAAGTTGCGGGATTGATGTAGGAAGAAAAAAAGTTAAAATTATTTTTTTCCTAATCGCAATTTTAGATAAAAAGAAGTTCCCACATCTTGCTGCGTTTCAAACCAAACTTGCCCCCCCATCCCCACTACCATTTCTTTTACCATAGCTAATCCAAGTCCGGCCCCACTTGATTTTGTGGTGAAATTGGGAACAAATATTTTGTTCAATCTATCTTTAGGTATACCCATACCGTTATCTCGAACACAAACGATCACCACCTCCGACTCTTGCTCCAATGAAATAATTATTTTCCCCTCTCTATCGTAGGGGATGGATTGAATCGCATTTTTAATGAGATTCCCAAAAATGCGAATGAGTTGATCCTTATCCGCAAGCACTATTAATGTTTCGGAAGAATTCTCAAAAACAATTTTTGCATGCTCGTCTTCATTGTACAAATCACAACTATGATTGATCAAGCTGATTAATTCCACTTCTGTATACTCGGGCTTTGGCAACTTTGCAAAATTGCTAAATTCAGTTGCGATATTCGATAAGGTGTCAATCTGTTCAATCATAGTAATACTAATCTTTTTTACTAGCTCATCTTTATTTGGATGGTTATCATCTATCGCACGCATCAAATGTTGAACACCTAATTTCATGGGAGTAAGTGGATTTTTAATTTCATGTGCTACTTGTTTCGCCATTTCCCTCCAAGCACTTTCTCGTTCTGATTTTGCCAGTAGCTGAGCACTTTTCTGAATTTGTTCTAGCATTCGATTATACTCATCAATCAATGCGCCAATTTCATCTTTCGTTTTCCAAACTATGGGTTCACTTACCGTTCCTAATTTTGTTCGACTTAAACTCTCTTGAATAATTCGTAATGGTTGCGTAATCCGATTAGAAATGAAGAATGCAATTAAAATGGATAAACTAAATAAGAGTACGTACAAATTAATTAACGCAACTAGGAATCCTGAAATGTCTCGCTTTAACTCTGTATCTCGATCAAAGTAAGGAATGCTAATGAATCCAATTTGTTTGTTGTTGATATTACTCACCTGCTCATAAGCAGCGGTATATTTTAAATTGCTAATATTTTCACTTTGAATAAATAACGCTTTTTGATTCGTTGTTAAACTTGTTAAGGCTATACGATTCATTAATGGAGCCATTATATTCTGATCGTAAATACTTCGTTGCGACGAGTAATACAATCGACCATCATTACTGTAAAAATTAAAATCTGTTTTTAGCGTGCTCGATAATCGGGTAAAGAGATATTGCAAATCATCACTTAGCATGTTTCCCACTAATTCTCGGTTGCCAATTTCACTTTCTACAAGCACCCGAAGGTTATGTAATTTTTCACGAATTCGTTTTGTTTGTGCTTCCTCATAATTTTTTACAATATAGGTAACGGTGGCCGCTCCAATTAATAAAAGTGTGCCCGCTACAATCATAGTAATAGTAAGTTGAATTCTGCTGTTAAAATTGAATTGCAACTCAAATCCTTGTCGAAGGAAGCGGATCGCTATACTAAGCACTAAAAAACTAAAACTGTAGAATGTAAAAAGATAAGAGAACATAGTTACCCATACCCACAATCCTTGAATGGGCGAACTAATAATGATTAAATTTTTTCCGTATTTATAAAATAAATGTTGTTTTCCATCAAAGGAAACAAAGCGCATTCCCTCTAAATTTCGAAAGTACTGCAAGTAGGGCGCATCTGTCAAATAATAATTATATTCGCCTGACTGACTCAGTAATTTCCCACCCTGATAGCGAGCATAAGCATATTTGTTGATATCGCGTGAATTCCCTACTTTATTACTAAGTAATAATTCAGGGAGACCAACCTCTTCTTGTGTAGACCGAGCATTTAATTCGATAACTAATGTACCTGCAGGTGAATCATTCCCTCCAGGCTGAATGATCCCAATGTATTGGGCGCGTCCATTCTCATCACGGAAGTAGGAGAAATTGAGACTCGCAGTAGATCGGCCTTCCGTTAAATTGATCCGCTTTATCTTGTCGATGTTCCACGATGGATCACCAGCACGGTTCAAGGGTAGATCTTGAGCATTGAAGAATTTAAAACTCGCTTCGTATCTTCCTAAATATCCGTTAAAGTATTGCTTCGTAAGATGTCGACTCAAATTTTCAAAAATCTCAGGAGAATTAAGGATTACTTGTGGAGGTAAAGTAAGCATTCGAATCAGCTCTCGATCATTTCGAATTCTAGTTTCTACCTGTTGTAGTAAAAACTCCGCAACTATATCTTGTTCGTTCTCTAGCTTCGCAGCTAAGAGTTGTCGTTTTTCTTTTTCTCGGGTTTCATTAAAAGAATAAATAATTTGAGCAGTGTAAACCGAAAACACTAAAATTACTAATACGGTTCTTGAAAAGGAAAATAAGCGTAGCTCCGTACTTCGAATGTATCCAATGAAAATAATTAAAATATTAGCTAATAAAAAGGCACTTACACCATAATCAGTAAATAAATTATTGTTTCTTAATAGTAGCAGAGAAATTAAGAACAATCCTTGTGAAACCAAAAACAAGATCGCAACCGAGGAAAGGGAAAGTTTCGTTTTTCGAATGATTAATACACTTCCATCACAAAGTAAATAAAATGTACTTAATAAAATTCCAATCACAATCATCCCGACCGCTGTAAATACGGTGAGCTGGAAAATATTATTAATATCAAATGAAATTTGAGAATTGATGATTAATCCACTCAGCAAATAATTAATCAGTACCGAAAAAATAAAAGTAAAGTAAAAGACTAAAACGATGAGCATTTTACTTTTAAAATTGGACTCTACTTTCCTGCTTTGTATAAGCCAGGTGTATGCGAAAATGAATACATAAGCAAGAGTTACTACCGTTAATAAAAGGTCTCCAAGTGAATTAAATAGGAAACCACTTGCATAATATTTTGAACTGAATAATTCGCTATCATAAATTTCGTGGGGCCATTGTGTCCACGACATCACGATCCTTAATCCAACAACTAGTAAAAGCAAAATAATACCCGGTACCGATCTTTGCTTGCCCAGTTTACGTAGCGTGTCAAAGACAAGTAGACTCATGAAAAACATGCAAAACCCAAACAGCAACGAAATGTAAAAAGGGCAATCGTCATTTTCACTATTATCAGTAAAGTTGAGCCTGAATAATTCTTTTTGATTAGGTCCTTTGAAACTTAGACCTTCTGTTGAAGAATTTAAACTTATAGTCACATCCTTATACAGCGAAAGAGCAGGATGAAATTCATTGTTTAGGTATTTGTTTTGTAAAGAATATTGATGCTTTATCAGTAATAGAGCAATTACTTTTCGATGACCTACTGTTTTACTTTTAAAATAGTAGTATCCATTTCCTAAAAGATAAACGAATCCATCTTCATAGGTAATAATTTTAAAAGTGTCCGGCAGGGCTTTGTTGTCCGACCAATATTTTAATCTCCCACTCTCAAAAACCAAAATGCATGTGTTTTCGGAAAGTTCCAGATTCTGTAAAGTACTTGAAAAAGATCTTTCATTAAAGCGATTACCATCAAGTTTTGGTGCAAGAGCATTTAGGTTACTCTCCAGGCCTTTCTCAAGGGTTGAAAAGCTTTTTTCTGCTATACGGACCAATTCCTTATGCTGAACTGCTCGATATTCTTGCCACCACTGAATAGATAGTCCTGAAACCAAGCTCAGAAGAGCTAAAAGGCTAATTACGAGGACACGACGAGGGTATGACATCTTTAACGAAAGTAGGTGTTGATTACAATGTTTTCCTAAATAATGTGATATTTTATTAACGTTGGAATGTTTGATAGCAAGGCTTCACTTCATATTTCACTTGCTTGTTTTAACTTTGCTTTATGACAAAAGTGATAATTAACGATTCTGCCGATTTAAAGGTAGAAAAATATGACACAGATTTATTTATCAATGGAGCAAAAGTGATTTTTGATTTAAAAAAGTTGCATCCTGGCTCCTATCATCTTTTGAGTAATGGTGTCTCCTATAATGTAGAAGTGATTAGCTCCAATCCTAAAGAGAAAAAGCATATTATTCGTTTAAACGGAAAGGTGCTTCACATTCAAATGCGTGATCGTTATGATGATCTGTTGAAAGAACTTGGCATGGACGCTTCTTCAAGTATGAGCGTGGGAGATTTAAAAGCACCTATGCCCGGATTGGTAGTTAATATTCCTGTGAAAGAGGGAGATCAGGTCAAAAAAGGGGATACATTGGTCATTCTGGAAGCAATGAAAATGGAAAACGCACTTAAAGCAACCGTTGACGCAACGGTTAAAAAGATTGCAGTTACCAAAGGTAAGGTTGTAGACAAAAATGAAGTGCTAATTTATTTAAGTGAACATTAAATTAAAAATAAAAATATGGAAAATTCATTTTCTCGACGCGAATTCATCAAAGTAAGCGCACTAACTACAGCAGGTGTAGTAGCAGCAACTTCTGGAATAATTGCAACTCCTCATGGAGATCCCAATTTCAAGTTACCCGCTATTCCTTATGATCTTAAATCATTGGAACCACATATTGATGGGTTGACCATGGAGATTCATTATACGAAGCATCATCAAGCATATGTCGATAATTTAAATAAGCTTTGTTCCGATATGCATATACATGATCCTAACTTGGAAAATATTTTAAGGATGGTTTCTAAGTTTCCGCAAGGCGTTCGCAATAATGCGGGCGGACATTGGAATCATTCCATGTTTTGGACCATCATGAAACCTAACGGTGGTGGCGTACCGAAAGGAAAATTATTGGAAGCTATCAATGCATCATTCGAAAGTTTTGAAAAATTTAAAGAACTGTTTTCTAATGAAGCAAAAAGTCGTTTTGGAAGTGGCTGGGCTTGGTTAATCAAAAACAATGAAGGCAAGTTGCAAATTTGTTCAACCCCCAATCAAGATAATCCTTTAATGGACCTTGCAGAAATAAAGGGCACTCCCATTCTTTGTTTGGATGTTTGGGAACATGCCTATTATTTAAAGTATCAAAATAAACGTCTCGATTATATTAATGCCTGGTGGAATGTTGTGAACTGGGATGTTGTAATGGGTAGAATGATGATGTAATTTTTTAAAAAAATATTGTCACAAACCACAAAGCCTTGGGTTTAAACCCAAGGCTTTGTGGTTTAAACCCAAGGCTTTGTTGTATTTGATGATTAAATTATTTCGGTTCTAACATTTTGAAAAACTGATCCAATTGCGGTAAAATTACAATGCGTGTTCTACGGTTTAAGGAACGACCATCGGTGCTGGCATTGCTCGTTAAAGGAACATATTCACTGCGACCGGCTGCAATCATTCTAGCTGGATCAACGCCATAACTTTTATGAAGTACACGAACTACAGATGTAGCACGCATCACACTTAAATCCCAGTTGTCTTTAATAGCACCAGTGGAGATGGCTTTGTTATCGGTATGACCCTCTACCATAAATTGAACTTCAGGTTGTGCTTTGATTACGTCAGCCACTTTGCCAAGAATAGACTTAGCGCGCGGAGTAATATTATAACTTCCACTGCTAAATAACATTTTATCTGAGATGCTGATGAATACCGCACTTCCTTCAACATTGACCGTTACATCTTCATCGTTCACATCTTTTAATGCTCCTTTTAAATTTAACACTAAAGCCATATTCAACGAATCTTTATGCGCCATCGCAGTCTGAAGATCTTTGATGTATGAATCTTTGGAATTAATATTTTCTAATGATTTACGAATGCTCTCCGCTTGAGTAGAGTTGATCACTGACATATTGCTTAATTGATGCAACATGGTAGTGCTGTTGGCTTTTAAGTCTGCAAGCTCTTTTGCTAATCGTGTGTTTTCAGCAGAATTTCTTCCACTTTCGTCTAAACACTTTTGAAGATTACTTTCAATGACCCCACAATCCTTTTTTAAGGTCTCGTACATTTCACTCTGCTTGTTGTACTTTTTTCTACTCACACAACCTGATGTCATGAAGCTGAAGGCAAGTATGCCTACTAAAATTTTAGTCATTGTTAATTTAGCTTTGATTTTTATTTCGTGCTGCAAAATTACGCTTATCCTATTTATAGAATTTGATTTTTTTCAGAATGTATTTACATTTTATTGTTGATTTTATGTATTCTGTTGACAATCACCTTTAAACTTGATTTTTTAACAACAATTTAATTTATTGTGAAGTATTGATATCAAATTTTTCAATTTCAAGTCGATGCTTTTTTCTATTTAACTATTACATTAGTTAGTCGACAATAATGCTGAAAATTCAATATTAGGACCGCTAATTCAGCTTATTGTTTAGTTTATAAGGTTGAATGCTATGAGCTATAAATTTGTTTAGGAAGCCTTCAATCAGTATTTTACATAATTATATCATTAATTTATTTTGAGTTTTGAAGAGCCGGAAATAAAGAATGGCTGTGTGTACAATTTGAATTATACCCGCTAGGCCATATTAAATTTATTTTATCTTCACCCCACAACTATCTATGGTCAACCACTCTAACTCCCGCACTTCAATTCCCATTCTAATCTCTGTATTCTTTTTTTGGGGCTTCGTTGCAGCCAGCAATGACATTCTAATTCCTGTTTTCAAAGAAAAGTTAAACCTAGAGCAATGGCAAAGTCAAATGATTTCATTTGCATTTTATGTAGCGTATACGATTGGTTCATTGATCTATTATTTTGCTTCGAAAGCAAGTGGAGGAGATATTTTAAATAGAATAGGTTATAAAAATGGTATCGCTCTCGGACTTGTTATTTCAGCATTGGGTACTTTATTATTTTTTCCCGCTGCAGATTCGGCTTCTTTTGGCTTGATGATTTCTGGACTTTTTATCGTTGGACTTGGGTTTTCTTTGCAGCAAACTGCTGCCAATCCTTTAGCCATCACCATTGGAAATCCGAAAAAGGGCGCGCAACGATTAAGTTTAGCAGGAGGAATTAATAATATTGGAACTACCGTCGGACCTCTTATCGTGAGCTTCGCCATCTTTGGTTCGCTAAAAGCAGGCGAACAATTGGATTCGCTTTCTGCTGTGAAAACGCCTTATTTAATTTTAGGAGTTGCTTTTGTGGTGGTAGCCATCATCTTTAAATTTTCTTCTTTACCAAATCAAATTCATCATGAAGATAATGTTGTGCAGACTCCTACTTCTAGCAAGGCGACTTATAAATCTGCGCTTTCTTATCCGCAATTATGGATGGGAATGATCGCCATTTTTTTATATGTTGGTGTTGAAGTTTCAACGGCTTCTAATCTCCCTGAGTTTATGCGTGTTCATTTGCAAACACCCACCAGTGAAATTGCACCTTACGTTTCTTTATTCTGGGCGAGTTTGATGATTGGTCGCTGGACTGGCGCTGTAGGGGCCTTTGATTTAAAACGAAATGTAAGAACATTTTTGAATTTTATTTTACCGTATGCAGCTTTCGGAGTTTTCTTGTTTGCCAATCGCGTAGCAAATAATGACCTTACGCCGTTTTATGTTTATGCATTTGTAATCGTATTAATAATCATTGCCGATATTCTAAGTAAAGGAAATCCTGCCAGACAATTATTGCTGTTCTCCTGTTGCGGAATTGCCGCCTTGTTAGTAGGTATTGTTGCCGATGGGTTAATCAGCGTTTATGCGTTTATCAGTGTTGGATTGTTTTGTTCAACATTGTGGCCTTGTATTTTTACACTTGCAATTGCAGGATTGGGAAAACATACAAACGAAGGATCTAGCTTTTTAATTATGATGATCATGGGTGGTGGATTTGTAAGTCTATTGCAAGGCTGGCTTGCTTCCGATCATCTTCTCGGTATTCAGTGTAGTTATATTGTAGGCATACTTTGTTTTGTGTATTTGGCTTATTATGGATGGAAAGTGAAAAATGTTTTGGCTGCACAAGGGATTCATTATGATAAGACAATTTCTTCTCACTGATGGCAGGATCTTCGTATGTTTAATGAAAGAGATGTATGCAGAATAAAAGGGATATAATAAAGGCAGTAATAAAATGAAGATTAAAATAGTAAATGCATTCATTCTGATTTTACTTTTTTCAACTCATGTTGTCGCGCAGAAATTTTCTTTAATTCCAACGCCCAACAAAATTTCTAACGCACCTGGAAAGTTTGTGATTTCTCCTGAGACAAAAATTTTAGCGAATGGAGCCATAGCCTTACAAACAGCTGAACTTTTTAATTCATGGTTGATGCAAACTAACGGTTATGCATTACCTATCGTTTCATCTGTATTAAGTAAA
>JBJXGU010000085.1:0-20604 GCA_046160245.1 Bacteroidia bacterium | reverse complement strand
TGGCACCTCGATGTCGGCTCGTCACATCCTGGGGCTGGAGAAGGTCCCAAGGGTTCGGCTGTTCGCCGATTAAAGTGGCACGCGAGCTGGGTTCAGAACGTCGTGAGACAGTTCGGTCCCTATCTGTTGTGGGCGCTAGAAATTTGAGAGGGCCTGACTCTAGTACGAGAGGACCGAGTCGGACGAACCTCTAGTGTACCTGTTGTGGCGCCAGCTGCAGCGCAGGGTAGCTACGTTCGGTTAAGATAAGCGCTGAAAGCATCTAAGCACGAAACTTGCCTCAAGATGAGATTTCTTTATAAGGGTCGTTAAAGACTATAACGTTGATAGGCTATAGATGTAAAGGTGGTAACACCAAAGTCGAGTAGTACTAATTACCCGTAGACTTTCAGTATACAAGCTCTGTATATAGTTAAAATAAGTGTATTTTCTTTCAATCCCTGTCTTTCATCATAGTTCGATGAATCAAATATTGGTATATAACCTAAAGAAATTATGGTGACTATAGCGATGGTGTCCACCTCTTCCCATTCCGAACAGAGAAGTTAAGCCCATTTGCGCAAATGGTACTGGAGTAACATCTGGGAGAGTATGTCGTTGCCATATCATAGAAATGCCCCGCTTGTCGGGGCATTTTCTTTTTATACCTATCTCGTTTTTTTGCTCATTTCAAAACGGATAGAATTTGAAGCGTTGTAGTTTTATTTTCTCTTGTTATCTGTTTTTTCGATACGCTAATTAATAAACTAAAGCATTAGCGTAAACCTATTTAGATAGATAAAGTGAAACACTCCTGTTGGGCTAGGTTGATATGGTAGTTAGTGCTGTTTACACTTCCCATTTCTAACCCCTACTATTATATCGAAGTCTCTGTTATTTTCGTTTTCTTTGAGGTGAAATTTCGAATGATAAAAAACGCTGTTATAATCCCATTTTTATTCGCATTGGTTTGCTTTCCCAAGTGGAGCAATGCTGATGTACAACCAGATTCCAGCATAGCTCCAATAGCAACTTTTGTTTCTGATTCTTTAAAAACAACAAATTCAAATAGAGAGTTTTGGGATTCTTTACCCGCAGGCTATCCAAACGATAAGTTCGCATCAACCGCCTTAAAAGGAAATCCATTTCTCTACGATAGAATGATGAGCCCTTTTCAATTTGATTCTTTGCCCATTTCTACAGCAGGCGATTTTCGTTTTGGAATGAATGCGTATCGACAGTATTTAAATATTCCTTCACCAATTCTTCCCCTAGACACCCATCTCGCACTTTCTCAATTGAGAATCGTTCTCGGATCTAAAAGAGAACAGTTGATTCTACTCGATCATCATCAACGTATTTCGAAACGAATGACAGGTTATGTATCTTATAATAATATTGTTTCGCCTGGATTTTTATTGAATAGTATTTCCCGATATAGAAGATTGAATTTGAATTTAAATTTTAATGCTAAAAAGATGAGCTCTTCTTTGGCACTCGGGTTTTTGAAAATCAAGGTGGATGAGAATGGAGGGGTTAAACCGAATCAAAAGGTGGATGGACTTTCAAAATCTGATTATGAACGATTGATTACTTTTTTGCCTGATGATAATCGTGAAATTCGAAGATCTTTTGTTGAATTGAAAAATGAAGTGCTTCTTTTTAAAAGTGGAAGTGAAGTGGATTCAACCACAATTTTTAAATTGAATCTGTATGGCAATGGCACTTATTTTAAATTTGGAAGCCTCTATAATGGAACTTCTGATTCTTTGTACTACACTAATGAATTTTTAAATTCAACGGTTACGAGGGATACCGCAGGTTATCATTATTATTCTTTCCATCCTGGAATTTCTTTTTCATGGGATAATGTAAAGTTGCATGGACAATTAAAAGCAGGGTGGAGTAAATATTTACTTTCAACGAGAATTGATTCGTTGGAAGCTACGCGCGAATTTAGTTCAGTGAATTTATTTGCAGCATTATCTTCTCATAATTGGAATTTGGATATGAAGTGGGATCGAGTGATGAGTAGCTTTGTTACAGATGGTGACGTTTCTCTTTTAGTGAATACTTTTCTTCACTTTAATGATGTTTTATCGAGCGTAACTATTACTGGTGGACTTGCTGAATTAGCGCCGGAAGCTACTACGTTATCGTTTGTATCCAATCATTTTATTTGGAAGAATAATTTTAATAAGGAAAAGTTTACTTGGGTGAAACCCTCTATTGGATTCTTAAAGGATCGATTGATTTTTTATTCGCAAATGACTCAAATAGAAAATTATGTTTATTTTAATGATGAAGCCCAACCTCAGCAACGAAATGAAACTGTAAAAATATTTTTTGCAGGCGTGAAGGCAGATATCCAAATTCGTCACTGGAGATTGATGGGTGATGTTAGAAGTATGAATTCAAGTAAAGGATATGTTCGACTTCCTGATTGGGGAGCCTATGCTCGCTTTTCTTACCGAGATCGGTTTTTTAAGAAAGCACTTCTTACTGAGTTTGGTGTATCAATAGCTACTGCTGCACAGTGGAAAAGCTATGCCTTTATGCCGGCAACAGGTGCTCTCTATTTGCAATCAGATCAAACGGTAGGAGGAAGCCCGAGTATGGATGTGTTTTTGAATGCTGATATTGGCAGAGCTACATTGACTTTAATGCTGCAAAGAATAAACAGTAAATGGTTTGGCGGTGAAAATTATGTCGCTCCAGGCTATCCAGCTCCGCCCAATACATTGAAGTTTGGTGTGCTTTGGAAATTGTATAATTGATTTTTAAAAATCAAGGAGGTATTCTTATTTTTCAGCTCATTTATTATTAGCCATACGTTCCACTAATTCTGCAAGACGTTTCGAGTAGCCACTTTCATTATCATACCAACCAACAATTTTTACCATAAACCCATCATTCAGTACAGAGGTGAGTTGTGAATCAAATACACAGCTATGATCATTTCCAATGATATCATTGGAAACAATAGGATCTTCAGTGTATTCAATGATTCCTTTTAAAGCCCCATTCGCTGCATCTTGAAAGAGTTTATTTATTTCTTCAACACTTGCTCTTTTGGTAACGATGCAAGTGATGTCAGTCATAGAACCATCGATAACGGGTACGCGAATCCCTGCTCCTCCAATTTTCCCATTTAAGTGAGGAAACACATCAGAGATAGCCTTAGCAGCACCCGTTGTGGTAGGTATTATCGAATTCGCTGCAGCACGTGCTCTGCGTAAGTCTTTGTGCGGTGCGTCGTGAAGATTTTGATCTCCGGTATACGCATGGATAGTGGTGATGTATGCCGCTTCAATTCCATACGCTTGATCCAGAATTTCAATCATAGGTGCCGCATTGTTGGTAGTACAAGAGGCATTTGAAATTATGGTTTCATCTCCATTGATCAAGTTTTCATTTACTCCTAATACGATGGTTTTTACATCACCTTTTGCGGGTGCTGAAATGATAACTCTTTTTGCGCCGGCTTTTATATGTAGAGCTGCTTTTTCAGGTGTGGTAAAATGTCCGGTCGATTCTAAAACAACATCAATGTTGAGCGATTTCCAAGGAAGCATACTGGGATCTTTTTCAGCGAAAACCGGAATGCTTTTTCCTTTTATTGAAATTGCTTTTTCTTCTGCAATTATTTCACCGTTGAATTGACGATGTACTGAATCGTATTTTAATAAATGCGCTAGTGTTTTGGTATCAGTTAAATCATTGATAGCGACCAATTCAATTTGTGGATGTTTTTCAAGTTTTCGTAAAAAAGTTCTTCCTATTCTACCAAATCCATTTATAGCTAATCGTATCATATGTTTTTATTTTAAGAAGTGTGTTTCAAATTTTAAATGCAAGAACATCGTTAATCATCCAAAGATAGTAGTATTTACAAAGGCTTCTGGCGCTGGAATGAGTGACTTGGTCTCATTTTTATAGCTGGATTGGAAACGTAATTACGAGTTAAATATTACTATTTTTTATTTTAATATAGACGCATTAAGAGTTAGCGTGAAAAAAGTGAGTTTCGTTTTCATTTTATGTAAACTCAATTCATTGGTTTGCTTTTACTTTTAAATGCATAAAACTTTCTTTGCGACCAAAAAATATCTTTTTAAAACATATGCTTTTCTGCATGATATGACGAACGTACTAAAGGACCACTTTCTACATACTTAAAACCTTTAGCTAATCCAATTTTTTTGTAAGATGCAAAAACATCGGGATGAATGTATTCTGCAACTGGTAAATGTGAGCGGGTAGGTTGCAAATATTGTCCTAGTGTTAAAATATGAACTCCTGCAGCTAACAAATCATCCATCGTTTCTAAAACTTCATGTTCTAATTCTCCAAGTCCCAACATAACCCCAGACTTCGTTCTGATTCCGGCACTACTAATCATCTTCAATGCTTCCAATGAACGATCGTATTTAGCTTGTATGCGCACTTGGCGAGTTAATCGACGAACGGTTTCTAAATTATGCGAAATAATTTCAGGAGCTTCATCAATCACGCGTTGTAAATTTTCCCATTTGCCCTGAAAGTCAGGTACGAGAGTTTCTAGCGTAGTGGTAGGACTCTGTTCACGAATTGTACGAATGGTTTCCGCCCATATAATAGATCCCCCGTCTTTTAAATCGTCACGATCAACAGATGTGATTACGCAATGTTTGACCCCCATCAACTTTACTGATTGTGCAACACGTAAGGGTTCATCTAATTCTACTTCTTTTGGTCTACCTGTTGCTACGGCACAAAAAGCGCAAGAGCGAGTGCAAATGTTTCCTAAAATCATAAAAGTTGCAGTCCCTGCTCCCCAACATTCACCCATGTTTGGGCAATTACCGCTCGAACAAATAGTGTGTAGTTTATTCACGGTTACCAATTCCCTCACCTTTCTGTACTCTTCTCCAATGGGGAGTTTTACTTTAAGCCATTCTGGCTTTTTAGCTCTTTCTGTGGGTGTTGAAGTTGTATTTGTATCGCTCATTAATTTTCAATTGGTTTTTACCATTTTCGTCCATACATCAACGTTAGGTAAAAGGATAAAAAAACTTGTCGGTTTTCGGTATTGGCCATGATGGGAATTTCTTTTGGATAAAAATCCGCAATGACTCCAACTTCTAAAGCTTTCACATCTTCAAAGAATGGTGCATATTCGAAATTAACTCCTAGTTTTAGATATCCACCGGGTCTAAAAAACAATCGATCGATTCCTTCCGTAAAAGGTGCTCTTCCATAAATATTATCAACATAATGTTCTTTGGGGTCATATCGTTGAATGCTTAAATCGAATTGTCCTGATACACCTGTTGGTTCTAGTATTTGTAAAAAGACGGGTTTTAAAACTCCCATGGAAAGCCCACCTGAATAAATTGCTCTAATCTCCACTCCATTCCGATCGCCCTTACTAAAAAATGTTCTTTGCCTACCTACGCCAAGTCGAAGAATAGTGAAGTTGTTGAGTTTTCCATAAACGTAGGAGCGGGCATTGTCGAAGCTTTGATTGACCGACTTGACTTCTTTAGGATGTTTCATGCTCACATAATCCCCTTCGAACATCAGTTTTTTATAACCTGTAAGATTGAATGATCTTCTAAATTGAATGCCCCAACCCGCACTGTGAAATTGAATTCCACCAGTAGCTTCGTGTTTCATCAAAAATGGTTTTTCCTCTACGTACTCATTGGGATTAAGTTGAGCCTTAACCCCTACTACAGCAAGTGTAAATAAAAATAACAGTGTTAGCCTGAGAAATTTCATTCCTACAAATATACAACGATTTTATACTTTCTATCTAACGATGGAATTTTAGCTTTATTTTTACACCATGGCTACAATTAAGACGAAGTATCAGGGAAACCTTAGAACATTTTCAACTCATCTGGAATCAGGGAATGAGATCATAACAGATGCCCCAAAAGATAACCATGGGAAAGGGGAGGCTTTTTCCCCAACTGACTTGGTTTCAGCAGCTTTAGGTGCTTGTATGCTATCGATTATGGGTATTGCAGCTAAAACCCACGACATCGATTTCAGTAATGTTACCTTGGAAACTACTAAAATTATGGCCTCAGATCCACGTCGAATCGCAGAAATTTCTATTGAATTCTATTTTAATGGAATGGAATACAGCGATCATCAAAAATTAATTCTAGAGAGGTCTGCACGCACTTGTCCTGTTGCCATGAGCTTGCATCCGGATTTAAAGCAAACAATTGTTTTTAATTGGTAATAGTTGAGTAGATTGAAAATATTGAGATAGTCAAATAATACATTTCAGTTAGTCAAACCTAAGTACTTTTATTGGATGAATTCCTGAAATAATTTTAGCGGGAATAATCATCACTAACAGACCTGTCAATAATACAATTCCATTAATCAAGATGATTCCGCTAATTGTAAAATTAACAGGAACTTGAGATAGGTAATAATCCTTTTCGGGTAAGGATACCCATCCTGTTTTTATTTGTAAAACAGCCAAGCTACAAGCGATAATATTTCCAATGAGTAATCCTTTTAGTAAAATGTAAAAAGCCACAGATCCAAAAACTCTTCCAATGAATTTGTCGCTGGCTCCAATGGATTTTAATATTCCAATTTCTTTGGTGTTTTCCATAATTAATACCAACAAAGTTGAAATCATCGTGATGCCTGCTACCAAACAAATCAATCCAATAATAACAATAACATTTAAATTTTGCAATTCAAGCCAATTAAAAAGCTGAGGATATAACTCTTTCGTGCTTTTCGTATTTAATTTGTAACCGGCTTTTTTGTATAAGGCTTCATAAGTTGCTTCTTCGTCGTATCCTTCGTTCGCAAATACCTCGTATCCTCCTACTTCTTGATGTTGCCAATTATTTACTTGTTGTAATAATCGCATATCACATAGCAAGTATAAATTATCAAACTCTTCACTCAATCCGGTATTGTAAATTCCTTCCACTTTTAACTTTCTTACTTTTCGATCTTCTTGAATAAAAAAGACAAGAAAAGAGTCGCCGGTTTTTAATTTTAATTTGTTCGCTAAATTTTGAGAGAGTAAAACTGCTGTATTACTTGTGCTGTCATTTAGTTTAGGTATGGAACCACTCACAAGTTTTTCCTTAAAAAAAGTTCGATCAAATTGTGCATCCATTCCTTTCAATACTACACCTTGAATTTCGTCCTTGGTCTTTAATAAACCGGCTTTTAAAATAAAAGGTTGGATATGTCGGATGTTTGGGATGGATTTTATTTCCTGAATGCTTTGTTCATCCAACTTTACGGGTGCTTCTTCAAATGAATCATTATTATTAAAAGCACTTATTCGATAGTCTGCAACAAAACCTGTTACTTTTCTTGTAATTTCGTTTCTGAATCCGGTAACCACCATCACGGATATGAGCATAGCCACAATTCCCAAAATAATCCCGATCACCGCAATACGTATTACGGGTTTAGTGGTAGCACTCTGAATTCCTTCCGATCGGATCAGGCGTTTTGCATAAAAAGAGATAAGTGAGTAGGAGGACATGAATAAATATTGCGACTAAGTTAAATCTAAAATACAATATGGAGATCTTAAAAAAACGAAATGACAGTAAGTTTCTTGATTCAAGGCAGTTTGCTTTGGGGTTGAAAGGCTTGGCGATTGTATTTTTTTGTCTGGTGATTTCTTCATGCACTGGTCAAGAACAAAGCATGAGCCGGAATACGAGCCAAAAATTAGTCTTGGGCGCCGACCAAACCAACAATTATATACCACTTTTAAAGGGCAAGCGAGTCGGAATTATTGCGAATCCTACTTCTGTCGTAAATAATATACACTTAGTGGATACTCTCTTGTCGTTACATGTGAATGTAGGATGTGTTTTTGCACCGGAGCATGGATTTCGCGGAGAAGCCGAAGCAGGAGAAACAGTGGTAGCCGGAATTGATAGTAAAACAGGAGTAAAAGTTTTTTCGTTATATGGTGATCAAAAAAAACCAACTGCTGAAAGTTTAAATGGAATCGAGGTCCTTGTTTTCGATATTCAAGATGTGGGCGCTCGTTTTTATACATACATAAATACCTTGCAATATGTGATGGAGGCTGCCGCTAAATACAAATTGCCGTTGATCGTTTTAGATCGACCCAATCCGCATGGTAATTATTTTGATGGGCCGATATTAGATACAGCGGAAAGATCATTTGTAGGATTGCAACAAATTCCGATTGTGCATGGCCTAACAATTGGTGAATATGCAAAAATGTTGAACGGGGAATTTTGGTTATCGGATTCTATACAATGTAATTTGAAAGTGATTTCGATGTTGAATTGGGATCGAAATAAAATTTACAGTTTGCCAATTCCACCTTCGCCGAATTTACCTAACGATAGGGCTATCCGTCTTTATCCTTCTGTATGTTTGTTTGAAGGGACCAATGTGAGCTTAGGTCGAGGCACCGACCTTCCATTTCAATGCTATGGGTTTCCGAATAATCCAAATGGAATTTTCGAATTTACTCCCCATAGTATTCCGGGAAAAGCTAAACATCCACCACTCGAGAATATCCTTTGTAAAGGAATTGATTTGTCAACCTCGGATTTACATCTTCCTAATCAAAGAGTTGAACTAAAATGGTTAGTTGAAGCTTGGAGTTCATACCCAGATCGATCGAAATTTTTTTTGCCATTTTTTGATAAGCTCGCAGGGAATCATATACTCAAACAACAGATAAGCGCAGGATGGTCGGAAGAGAAAATAAGAACATCTTGGGAGGCGGGTTTGAAAAAATATGGATTAATTAGATCGAAATATTTAATGTATCCCTAAAAAGCAAAAGCCACAGGATTGTCCTGCGGCCTTTGTTGAGTGATGTTTAATTAATGGTTCTTCTACTTCACAGTAAATCTAAAGTTGCTTCTTTGTGTTCCTTTTGTTATAACAAGGATATAAGCTCCTTTTGCATAAGTATGAACTGGTATTTCAGAAACATTGTCTCCTAAATGAGCAAATCGAACTTGCTGCATTAATTCTCTTCCTGACATATCGCATACTTTAACTTGGTAATCTGAATCATCATTTGAGCTGAATGAATAGTACAACATATCACTTGTTGGATTAGGATATGCATTTAAGTTGGCATGGTTTCCATCAATAATTCTCGTACTAATATCAGTGGTAGTAAATGTTGCAGGTGCTGACCAAGAGCCAGCAGTTCCGCCGCATTTACCTTTTACTTCCACGTAGTAAGTAGTATTCGGAAGTAAAGCTCTGATTTGATAGGTTCCGTTTTGTGTGCTCGCGTTGAACACAATGTTTCTAACTCCTCCGTTAGTAATATGTACAAGTCGGATTCTGATAGTATCCATCGGACTTAAATTTGTCCAATAAACAGTTGCAGTTGATGAAGAAATTTGACCCACTGTAACCGTACCAATACTACCACAAGTATCTCTTGTTGTGAAATATTCCATTTGTGAATATGGACTTGTATATCCATTACATAAAGTTCTTACTTGCCACTCGTAAGTAGTATTCGGAATTAAGTTGTTAATAAGGCCAGATGTTGGATTGCTAAGGCCACTATATTTTCTGTATTGAAAACTATTTGCTCCTACTTGACGATATTTTATTGTAATCGAATCGGCTGTAGTATTATACCATGTTGCAGTTGCCCTTGAAGTACTGATATTTGCTGTGCTCAAATGTTGTGGTACAGATCCGCAATATAGTGGAGTTCCTAAAGTTTTGAAATTGCTGATTGAACTCACAATAATTCCCGAGGTACATACACTTTCTATGGTCCAGAAGTAACTGGTTCCAGGTTGCAAATTGTTTATTCTGCATGTGGA
The DNA here is from genome assembly GCA_046160245.1 of Bacteroidia bacterium. GTDB lineage: Bacteria > Bacteroidota > Bacteroidia > AKYH767-A > OLB10 > JAJTFW01. The sequence continues at coordinate 10,801 of JBJXGU010000085.1, read as the reverse complement.
AAAGTTCCCACCTACTTCTTTAGTAAGAACCGTTCCAGATCCATTTTGCCAGTAGCGAATTATGAATTTTTCTGCTGTTATAGATGGGTTCCATCCTAACATGGCGGTAGTGTCACTAAGATTATATGCAGTAAGCATATTTGGACGAGAACAATTTGTTGAAGCTACATTTTGTGATTGTAAAGAAGTAGGTCCAGATGTACAACCAAAAGCATTGGTTGCAGTTACACTAACCAATTGTGCAGCCGTTAAAGTTACACTCGACGATGTGGATCCCGTAGACCAATTATAAGTTACTGCAGAAGGTTCAAATGCATTTAATTGGAATGCTGTATTAGGGAAATACGTAATGGAGATCCAAGGATTCATAGGATTTGGTAAAACTTTAACCGTTATAGAATCTTTGCCTGTCACCATTCCATTACTATTTCTAGCATATACGAAGTAAGTTCCTGCTTGATATACTGTAATGGTTGCAGAAGTTTGTCCACTAGGTGCCCATAAGTAGTTAGCTCCTCCCGTTGCGGTAAGTTGTATATTTCCTCCTGAACAGAATTCTGGAGCACCCGTTGTTGAAATTACAATAGGGGTAGTTGTATTGTTCATTGTAATATTCGTTACGGCACTTGTTGACGTACATCCCGAAGCGTTAGTAACGGTTACCGTATACGAACCTGCACTATTGACGGTTATGCTAGAGGTAGTTTGACCTCCCGGTTGCCATAAGTAGGTCCCGCCGCCTGATGCAACTAGATTAGTTGTTTGACCAACATTTAAAACAGTAGGTCCATTTACGGCAATGGATGCAGATGGTGAAGCAGCAACCGTTATGTTGATGTTATTCGACGTGGCAGTACAGCCATTTGATCCTGTTGCTATCGCATTATAAGTGCCGGTTGAGTTTACTGTAATTCCAGAACCTGTTTGACCATTTGACCAAGCATAACTAGAGCCGCCGGTAGCTGTTAAATTCACACTTCCTCCTTGACAGAATGTAGTGTTGCCATTTGCATTTATAGAAGCAGTTGGATTTGCATTTACGGTAACCGGAATTGTTTGTGATGTAGCACTACATACGCCATTCGCAGATACTACTACACTATAGTTGCCAGCACTTGAAACTGTAATTTGTCGGCTTGTACTTCCGTTAGACCATGTGTAATTATAACCAGTGGCTGCGCTTAGTATAACATTTCCACCTTGACAAAAAGAGGTAGGACCACTTGTGGTTACTGTAGCATTTGCGGCTGTACCTATGGTGATATTTACAGGAGTTGAATTTGTGCTACATCCGCTTGATCCCGTTACGATCACAGAATAAGAACCTGCGTTATTTACTTGAATAGTTTGTGTAGTTGCGCCATTAGACCATAAGAATGTACTTCCTGGAGAAGCGGTAAGATTGGAGCTTTGTCCTTGACAAATGGTGTTGCTGCTTGTTGTAATGTTTGCTGATGGCGCTGTATTTACGGTGACTTGAATTGGTGCTGAAACCGATGCGCAACCAGTTCCATTATTTACATTTACTGTATAGGTTCCACTTAGAGAAACAGTAATGGCTTGTGTAGTTTGACCATTCGACCATGAGTAAGAAGTTCCGGCAGCAGCAGTAAGTGTCACACTGCCACCTTGACAAAAATTTGTTGGTCCAGAAGTATTCACATTAGCTACAGTGGTACCGCATGGTGTTTGATTCGGATTTAAATTCAAATTACTATTTGAGCTTAATAAAATTTTGTCGATTTCAATGTTTGAGTTAGATGCAAGAATTGAAAGTGAATATTCCTTATTAGATAAATTTGTATAAGCAATTGCTTGACCTGTGCAAGCATCTAAACTATACCAAGTCCAAGCAGTGCTAGAAATACATCCAAGGCTTTTTGATGCTTGTCCTGCAACATTTACGCTAATTGCTCCACCGGTTGAATTCTTACTTCTTGCACGTACCCATACATAATAGCTTTGACTTCCGCGTGGAGTGAAATTGTATTCAACTGCTGTAGGAGTAGAAGTATAAGAAATATAAGAGGTAAATGATTTATAATCGCCAGGCGCTGTTCCAGATGGAACTTCTGTTTTGATTTTAGCAACGGTATTGTTGTTGTCAAAAACCTCAGCTTCAAACTGAAAATCTTTTGACCATCTTTCAGGATGCTCATATTGATGCCATGAATCTAATTGATAAAAGACTTTTGCGCTAGGTACTGTTGCATCATAAATATATACGGATCCTTGTCTTCTGAATTCAATGTTTAAAGAGTCATTTCCTAATTTAAATTTTCCGAATGAAGACATGGGTGCATTGTTGATCGTATTTGCATCCACCATTTGAGCAGCTGTAATTACATATTTTTCTGCTCCGTTTAATTTACGTACAGAAACTAACTGATTTTGGTTTCCAGTATAGTATAAATATTTTGGATTGTTAGGTTGTAATGTTGTACTGGTTAAAAAATAACGAGGAACATCACCTGTTAATAGAGTACTATTTTTAAAGATGGATTCGTATCTAGATGTTACCGCTTGTGCATAAACAGGCATAACAGTTTGCCATCCCCAGTTTTTTGAATCAGGATAAGGTGCTGCTAAGCTAAAATATCCGGTGTAGAAAAATTCAGACCCCCAATTAGAAAGAATCTTTAACATAGCTAGGTATTGTGATGGGCGAACATTAACAGTTTCGTCAATATTCCATCCTGCACAAACAAAAGGAGACATTAAATCATCGCCATTTTGAAGTTCATAATATTTGCAATCTGCAAACCAACCTAAGCCATGCCATGCACTTGACCACGCTTTCCAATTGTTTGGCCAGCGAGGGTAGAAGTCACCGGTTGGATAATATTTACCATTGATTTGCGTGTTGATCGTTCTAGCTTGATTCCAAACAGGACGATAATCTGTTTGTCCGTCTAATGCATAATGCGTAAAAATAGTACCGGGACTTGCACTCATGAATTGATCACGATATAATTTTGTTTGATATGCATATTTATTACCACGATAGTCGTTAATCGATAGACCAGAGGAAACATAATCTGCATTGATGGCTGGATCTGTTGTAATCGCAGTTCCATTTTTACTTACTAAAGGAATGGCTTCACCATTTTCATTAAGCATCGTTAATGGGCGACCCAAAGCAGCTACTAAATTTTGTAAATATCCTTTTTGTTTTTGTCCATCCGCAATAACTGAAGATGCCGGAGCAACAGGAGACCAAATTTTACTTGTACCTACTGATCCATTAGTTCCTAGGTATTGTCCGGCACTGTTACGTATATAATGATTATCTGAAAGCGTAGACTTACTAATGTTTCCTCCGATTTGAGGCCAGAAACTAATTGCAGAAGTTTTATAAGTTGGATTTCTCTTTGCAATGTTTGTCAAAGCTCCAGATAGAACATTAACCGTATCCGCATAATTTGCAGGAGAGGAATAAGATCCAATATTAGAATTTACTAAAAAATAGTAGTTCCAATTTTTATAGAACTCTGTAACATTCACCTTTGCATTAGCAATCATTTGTTGATTGTTAACGCCAGGTTGTTGTTGGCCTGAAAAATATTCGATCCCGAACCATATGAAATTACGATTCATAGTGTGTCCGGGTTGAAAGCGCGGAAGTGGATATGATAATAATTGTTGTTGGGCATTTAAGCTACCTGTTGCGTATTCCAACGGATCAACCGTTTGAGCATTTGAAATGCTTAACGCTAATAATAATGGAAGTAGTAGTAATTTTTTCATCGCTCTTTTTTTGTTTTTTGTTTTTTGGCACAACGTTTGCAAATGGAGTTCGATTTTATTTGCTCGCTTGCGCATGATGCAATTTATCCTTTACTATATGTGTTAGTAGGGAATAAGTGTATTATCCTTATAGATGTAAGAAAGTGTAGTTTTGAAGTTGAAAGAACCCCTTTTTGTGCAGAAAATGGCATTGAAATGAGCCGTTTATTGTATTAAATTTTGAAAAATAGTAAAATGTAAATTGTAAGACTTCTTTTTAAAAGGTAGCCTTATTATCATTTTAAATATTAAAAAATTGAAAAATCGAATTCTATCTCAAATGAAAAAACCCTGTTCCCAGGGTTTTTTCATTTGGCTTTACTGTTTTTATTCGGTAATTATCTGGATGAAACTAATTTTATTCGTTTGGTAGCGGTAGAAGTGGTCACTTCAGCGATATAAATTCCGCCAGACAAATGGCTTGTTGGGTATTCAATACGAGTTTCACCATTACTTAAATAGCTATTATCTAAAATTACATCTATTAATTTTCCTGTTGCATCATATAGTTTTATGGTGACAGGTCCACTTTCAGCCAATTCAAATCCGAAGTTTACCAGATCGGTGAAAGGATTTGGATATACTGTAAGGTTTAATTCACTCGGAAGGACTTCGCCTTCACGGCAAGGAGTTGTAACGGTATATGGAATGGAAAACACACCACATGAATTTAATTGCGCACGCATTTTATATACTCCGGCCGTAGTGGCTGTAAACAGGGTGTTAGTTCCGGTATAGACCACTACATTGTTTTTATACCAAACATAAGTTCCCGCATTGGAGTTAGTCACATTGAATTTTACATTTCCACCTACACAAAAAGACAAAGGCCCATTTGGAGTAACCGTAAAGGTAGCTACAGGATCAACCGTTACGGTGGTAGCACTTGAAACTGCAGCGCAACCTGTAGATTGCGATACGGAAACCGAATAATTACCACTGGTTGATGCAGTGATGGTTTTTGTGGTAGCACCATTCGTCCATAAATAAGCCGTTCCGGTGGTAGCCGTTAATTGCACACTACCGCCCTGACAAAACTTTATAGGTCCACTGGCAGTAATAGTTGGTGTGACTGCTGATCCGGTTCCTACTGTTACAATGGTTGCAGTAGAGGTAGCAAAACATCCGCCCAATTGTGTTACGCGTACAGTATAGCTTCCTGAAGTAGTTACCGTAATTGAATTGGTGGTAGCGCCATTTGACCATAGATATGCAGTACCTGTTGTTGCAGATGTTAATACTACGCTTCCGCCAGTACAAAAAGTAAGTGATCCACTTGCAGATATTGTAGGCGTTGGTGCGCTTCCAACAGTAATCGTAGTATTTGTTGAAGTTGCAGAACATCCACCAGTTTGTGTTACTCGAACATTATAGGAGCCTCCTGTTGAAACATTAATCGAAGATGTAGTAGCTCCATTCGACCAAAGATAAGCGGTTCCAGAACTTGCACTTAATGTTACAGAACCTCCTGAACAAATAGTAGTGGATCCACTTGGCGTAATGGTTGGCGTAGGAGCACTTCCCACCGTAAGCGTTGTAGCAATAGATGTTGCAGAACAGCCTCCCAATTGCGAAACTCTTACTGTATATGATCCTGCACTTCCAGTAGTAATAGCTTTAGTCGTTGCACCTGTCGACCATAAATAAGCAGTTCCAGTAGTAGCTGTTAGTGTAACTACAGTTCCAGTACATAAATTATTACTTCCAGAATTAGTAATGGTAGGAACTGGAGCTGATCCAACGCTGGTTGACGTAACAGCAGATGTTGCAGAGCAACCACCAGATTGTGTAACTCTCACCGTATAATTTCCAGTTGAGGTTACGGTTATTGAATTAGTAGTAGCACCGTTCGACCAAAGATAAGCAGTACCCGTGCTTGAAGTTAAAACGACATTTCCTCCAGTACAGAAAGATAAAGATCCGTTGGCGGAAATAGTAGGTGTGGGGGCTGAGCCCACCGTTACAGGAGTAGCGGGTGAAGTGGAAGAGCAACCATTACTTTGAGTTACAGAAACAATATAATTACTTGCAGTAGTAGCAGTAATTGTTTTTGTTGTCGCTCCGTTCGACCATAAATAAGTGGTTCCGGTATTAGCAGTGAGTGTAACACTTCCTCCGCTACATAATGTAGTACTTCCACCAGCAGTAATGGTGGATGGCGTTACTGTATTCACCGTTACAGCAACTGCATTGGCTGCAGTTGTACAACCATTCGTTCCGGTTACGGTTACCACATACGAACCGGCCGTAGTAGCAGATATAGTTTTTGTAGTGGCACCATTCGACCACAAATAAGTTCCGCTGGTTGCGCTTGAAGAAAGACTGATTGAATTTCCTGCGCAAATGCTGAGTGAACCAGTATAGCTTATCGAGTTAGACGGTTTAGCATTTACCACAACAGCAACCGGAGTGGATATAGCGGTTCCTGCTGTATTGGTTACTGTTACTGTAAACGTTCCACTAGTGGTTACGTTGATAGTTTGTGTGGTTGCACCAGTAGACCAAAGATAACCGGTTCCTGTATTTGCACTTAATGTAACTGAACCGCCTTGACAAAATGTTGTAGCACCACTTGGTGTGATAGATGCTGTAGCAACTGCAGAACATGGAGCGGCATAAGTAGAGTAGAAGTTACCGGCAGTAGGTGTAATGGTAATTAAATCGATTTCTAAATTAGCATTCGTTGGAGTAATCACTAATTTTTGATTGCTTAAAGGAAGACTGGTCAACGTCATTTGTGCATTATTGCCTGCATCGTAGCGATACCAAGTCCAATTGGTGTCTTTTACACAGGTTACATTGAACTTAGATACACCGTTAAGACTTATGTTGAATCCGGTGTTGACTCCACCACGACTTCTTGCTTTAACCCATACATAATGTGTGGTTGGTGTAGTTCCGCGTGGAGTAAAGTTATATTCAGCTCCTGCTACTGCTTTAAAAGTAATATAAGTAGTGTAGTTCGTGTAATTGCCTGCTACTGTTCCGGCAGGAACTTGAGTTTTTAATTCAATGTTTGCATTTACATTGTCTAATATCTCTGATTCAAGATTGAAGTTTTTTGACCAGTAATAAGGGTGAGTATTCTCATGCCATGCATCTAACTGATAAAATACAGGGGAGCTTACATTCGTTTTATCATAAATATAAGTGCTTCCTTGACGACGAATTCCGAAAGTCAAATCATTTCCATCAATTTTAATAGTTGCTGTTCCTGACAATTCAGCATTCCCAGCCATATTAGAATTGGGTTGAATCGTTCCAGTAATAGCGTATTTAGCTTTACCGTCATGTTTTCTAGCTACCACTAATTTGCGGATGTCTCCTGCATAAAATGTGTATCCTGGTTTACCACCACCGCTAGCAGCACTTTGTGGAACATCGCCAAGCATTAAACTTCCACTTAAAAATAAATCATCGTAGCGACTAGCAATTGCTTGTGCATATCCGGGTATAGACATCTGCCAAACATAATTCGATGGATTTTGATAGGGAGTTGCAGTAACAAAATATCCACATCCAAAATTTTCAGCACCAGCCATAGATACTGCTTTTAAAAAGCCTAACCACTGAGCTGGACGAACAATTGATTCTTCATTGCTATTCCATCCTGGACTCACCACTGGTGAAAATAATTTGTCGCCTAATGAAATTTCTTCGTGTCGACCTTCAATTACATATTGCCAGCCGTGAGCAGCACCCTGCCAGTAGCGCCAGTTGCTAGGCCATTGCATGTAAATATCACCGTTAGAATAGCGTTGGTTATTCGTTAATGATTGTAATCCTCTCACTGAAGCCCAATCCCATGCATATACAGGATGACCATTTAAATAGTAATGTAAAATTCTTGTGTTCGTCATGTTGGATTGACTTCTCCATTCATTCATATAAGAATCAGAAATTCTTTTGTATTCTCCACCCTTAAATTTTCTCCAGTTGCCTAGTCCACTTGCATTAAAGGCAGCAGTTACCGTTGGATCTTTTTGTAAACCTATATCCGTCCATGCTGGAATCACTTCACCATTTTCAAAAACCAAGTCAATCGGTCTAGTTAGAGCGGAAGATAATTGTGATAAATAATATTTTTGTGTTTGTCCATCTAACTTAAATGAATCAATAGGTGTTTTTGGACTGATGGTTCTTCCACTAGTAATAATATTGCCATACATATCTAAAAATTGACCAGCATTGTTTCTCATGTAACTGTTAGACGGTAAAGTTTTACTTTCAATGTAGGGGTCTTTACTTGCTTTGCCAATTACAGAGGGGCTTAATTGTGGCCAGTAGGTATTCGCAGATGTTTTCCACGATGGATTTTGATTGGCTAGGTTTATCCACGCTCCATCATAATCGTTCACGTTTGTGAAAGAAGTATAGCGCGAAGTATTACTAGTTACCATTACGGTATAGTTGAAGTTTTTAACTAGCTCTGTTTGTACTTCAATGCTGCGTTGCACAAGAGTTGCCTGTGGAGATGAACTAATTCCATAACCTGCAACATGAGCAGGATTAAAAACAGCATAGTTGGGGAAAAGTGTTGAGCTTGGTTTATTTCGAGCAGATGGAAATGACTTTAGTTGAACCAAGGCATCAATATTAGAATTAGGATGACCTGGTGCATATTCTTGTGGATCAACTCCTGCTGTTACTGGAGATGGTGAAGGTGGATTTACAGTAGAGTTTGAAAATGAATACGATTTGTTTTGAGTGAATTCTTGATAATGCTTGTAAATCATTTGACCTGGCAAAGCATTCGTGTAAAGTGCAATTTCATCCAGATCTCCTACATATTGATAGTAAGATGTATTTGTATTTATGTCTACGATATTACTGTTAGTGCTTCCAGCATTTAATGGAATTGATCCTGCAGGAATAGATTTTGAAAAACCTGTTGGCAATTGTCCGTCTACCCAAATCTCTTTTGTTCCAGTTTTTGCATTGTACTTAAAAACTAAATGATGCCAGTTACCATCCATATAATAACCATAAGTTCCTCTGCCAATACCACTGAGATTTAAATCCCAATTGTCTGTTACAGCAGTTGAACTTCCAGTAGGAATAGACTTTGTTGTAAATCTAAAATAAGGAAAACAATAGCGAATACTAATTGCGCCATCTCTTCTAGTCATAAATTGAACTATTTCATTGATGTTGGCGCCTGGTCTAAATAATAATTCAAATGTAAATCCTGAATCAGGAGAGAATGCTACATTCGATGTAATCGCTTTCGATGTTGAATTTAGTTTCAAATATTTTCCAACACCTGTATTGCTTTGCGCATTGCCAATGGAATAGGTGGATTGGAAGTAAGTTGGATTTAAAGGTGCGATTCCCGTTGAATCTGCTAACGAATTACTAGTATTGAATGTCCAGTAATGTTTGGGTGTCCATGTTTGTGAAAAGGTGGATGTACTTAAAATGGAGCAAGCCATTAGGGCTGCTGCGAAAAACCACTTTGATTGGTTTTTGATCATTGTAAGTTTCATTTTTTGGTTTGTGTTAATGGGTGAATATTGTTTTGTGTGTAATGGGCAATTCAAACTCGCATCCCGTTTAGGGCGTCTTTCAATAACTCATAAAAATTGGGCTTTCTACTTCCTCGTGGTCAAATATAACGGAAAGAGTGGACGAAGCAAATGCTAATCTGATTGTTTACTACAACTAGTTGATTTTCAGTTAAAAAAAATTATTGTTGTCAACAAAAATTCGCCATTGACCAAATTTAACGAGTTGTTCACCATTGAAAATCGAATGTTCACCAACTTCGGTTGACAAATTCGCCCACCCATCTGAAAGAAAAGAGATGAGTGTTTTGTGGGGAAAGGAAATTGAGAAGAAGGATAAATCGATATAAAAAAGCCTGCTTTAGCGCCTATAATTAAAAGTTGGCAAGCCAGGTAAACTACATGTTTCTTGCCTCATTATGCTTATAGGAAACGTAGTTTTTGAGCTAATCGATAAATTCCAATCGAAAAATTAGATGAAGTAGGGTTCTCATTTTGTTCTTTTATTTTTTTTAGAAGGAAGCCGAGTAGAATCAGTGTCATGTCTTATAAAATGACGTTTACATTTCCTTCTTTGTTTTGTCGTTGTCCAGTTGGACCAGCAGCAGACACCTTATATATATAGGTACCCATTGGGACTTTAACACCTTGGAAAGTTCCATCCCAGCGGTCATTCGCATTGCCAGATTCATAAATCATCTGCCCCCAACGATTAAAAATTTGCATTTTGAAATCCTGGATACCTTCGCCTGCGATACCAAAAGTGTCGTTCATTCCATCTCCGTTTGGAGTAAAGGTATTGGGTATATAGAAGCTGGCCGCCGGAACGATATCTACTTCATTGGAAATACTAAATACTTGCGGTTGCCCAGCCTTATATGCGAGTACTCTATATTTACGACTTGCCGTAACCTGGGCTTCGGCTGATTCTATTTGTAAAAGGCATATTGTGCCTAACAAAAGAAATCCCTTTAAACTAGTCCTAATTATTTGCTGCATGATCAATTTGTTTATTGAAGGCAATCTAGCACCCAATTAAGCTTTCGATTTAACGATGTCTTGCAAATAAGCACTTCGGTAAGGTTTTGACCTTTATTGGCCTGTATTGACGTTCTTAAAAAATTAATTTACAGAGTGGAAAAGAGGAAAGTGAGAGTGAAAAAGATAGGTTTGGACGATGAAAGGAATGAAGGGTATAAGCATCAAAAATATGGCAATTCTAGGCTTGTCAAGTCCAATAAGCATCAATTCCTCGCAATCCTTTTTATGGCTTTTAGTGTGTAGGTAACCTTTTCGAAGTCGGTATTTCAGTTCTCCATGCACCATTTTTTTTCTTGATGTGGGAAAAAACGGTTTGTCATGGCGAAGTAGATGGTTTTAGGTACTTATTTCAATGAAATTTGTACCGTTCAATTAAAAGATGAATTTATTTTGGTTCTCTTGTTTGGTTTGAAATATTTTTTACATTTGGATGTAGAAATAATGGATATGAGTCGCTATTTGTTTTTAAT